>JALZCZ010000071.1 GCA_030862825.1 Actinomycetota bacterium
GAATTGGGGAGAACAGGTGGTCGAGCCGGCCGAGCGTCAGCGAAGCCGCGTCAAGACCCCTGTAGCCGCCAGCGTCAGCTCACGGGTGACCGGCGCCGCGAGCAGGGGCCGGGAAGGCGGCGAGGCGCCCGGTGGGTCCGTCGCCCCCGTCGCCACCCCAGTTCTGGCCCACGACGAAGAGCCTCGGGTCGTCACCACGGCCGAGGACGCACGCGAACGCGCCGCGGTCGAACTCCACCTTGTCCAGCGCCTCTCCACCCTCAGCGACGCGGATGCAGTGAGCGTTGGCGACGTCGGCGTACCAGACCGCGCCGGTGGCGTCGACGCAGATGCCGTCCGGGTGGTCGCCGGGAGTGGCCGCCCAGACGCGCCGGTCGGTGAGGGTGCCGTCGTCGGCGATGGCGAAGGCCGTCAGCTGCTCGGCGTACGACTCCGCGACGACGAGCGTGGTGCCGTCGGCGGTCACCGCCATGCCGTTGGGGAACGCCAGATCGTCGGCGACGGTGGTGACCGTGCCCTCCGGCCGGACGAGGACGACGATCCCGGGGGCGTCGTCGCCGTCGGGACCGTCCCCGTCTCCTAGGGCGAAGCCGATGTTGTTGACGTAGGCGTTGCCGCGGTCGTCGACGACGATGTCGTTCCAGGGGGTGGCCGACACCGGCGCCAGGTCGGCATGGGTGACGAGAGAGCCGCCCGGCTCTCGCCGCAACAGCTTGCGGTCGGCGGACGAGACGAGCAGGAGCCGTCCGTCGGGCAAGAAGTCGAAGCACAGCGGGAACGACGCCACCTCCGCCTCGACCGTCGCGGTGCCGTCGGCGGCGACGGAGTGCACGCGGCCGGCGCCCCAGTCGGAGACCCACACCTGGTCGTCATGCCAGCGCGGGGACTCGCCGAACGCAATGCCGTCCATGAGCACGTCCATGGGTGGTCAGACCGGGCCGGCGGTCAGAACTCATCGGCCGGCCTCAGCTCCCGACCAGACCGTGCTCGTGCGCGAAGACCACGATCTGCACCCGGTCGCGGAGGCCGAGCTTGCGCAAAATGGCGCCGACGTGGGTCTTGACCGTCGACTCGCTCGCGAACACCTGGGCCGCGATCTCGGTGTTGGACAGGCCACGGGCGACGGAGGTGAAGACCTCGCGCTCCTTGCCGGTGAGGGAGAGATACGTCGCCGGGGTGGGCGCCTGCTCCCGGAACTGACCCTCCAGCAGCGTGGACAGGTCGGCCGGGGCGAGCACGGCGTTGCCGGCGTGGACGGTGCGGATCGCGTCGCGCAGCAGCGCCGGCGTCGTGTCCTTGAGCAGGAACCCGCTGGCGCCGTGCCGGATCGCGGTCGCGGCCCGGTCGTCGAGGTTGAACGTGGTCAGCACGATCACGCGGACGGGGCTCTCGCGGCGCGCGACCCGGTCGGGAGCGAAGATCTGGCGGGTGGCCTCGACGCCGTCGAGCTCCGGCATCCGGATGTCCATCAGCACCACGTCGGGGTCCAGCTGGTCGACGAGCCGGACCGCCTCGTGCCCGTCACCGGCCGAGCCGACCACGGTCATGCCGTCCTGGGCGTCGACGATCACCTTGACGCCCTCGCGGAAGAGGTCCTGGTCGTCGACCAGGACGACGCGGATCGGCCCGCTGCTCATCGCGACCGCACCGGCACCCAGGCCGTGACCGTGAAGGTCGCACCGCCCGACTCCTCGCGACGGCGTACGTCGAGCCGCCCGCCGACCGACTCCAGCCGACGGCGCATCCCCTCCAGGCCCTGCCCGGGGGTGGAGCCCTCGGCCTCGAGCACGGTGTCGATCACGTTGCGCACTTCTATCCGCAGCTCGCCCTCCCAGTGCCGCTCGACGAAGACCGGCTCGTCGCGGCGGCCGTGCTTGATGGCGTTGGTCAGCATCTCCTGGAGCACCCGGTAGGCGACCACCTCGAGCTCCGGCGGGAGCGGCTGGGCGGCGCCGACCTCGCTCGACACGACCTCGTGGCCGCTCTCGTTGACCCCGGCGACGAGCGCCTCGAGGCTCCCGGGCCGCGCCTGCTCGCTCGTGCCCGGCGTCAGCACGTGGCGCACGTCCTGGAGGGAGGAGCGGGCGGAGGTCGCGATGTTCTCCATGGTCTGCTTGAGCTTCTCGGTGTCGGCGTCGCGGAGATACTGCGCCGACTCCGCCTGGGCCAGGATCACCGCCAGCGAGTGACCGACCACGTCGTGCACGTCGCGGGCCAGCCGCGCCTGGTCCTCGCGCAGCTCGGCGATCTCGCGCGACTGCTCGGCGGCCACCTCGGCGCGGGCCGCGTCCTCCTCGGCAGCGACCTGCGAGGCCTGTGACGCGCGGGCCCGGTCACGGAAGCGCAGCGTGAGCCCGGCCAGCCACGGCACGCCCAGCAGCGCGACGCCGAGCAGCGCGGCGAGCACCACCCAGGAGTAGCGGCCGAACCTGGCTGCCTGCTCGTAGCCGACCAGCTCGACGAGTGGCTCCAGCCGCGAGTAGTTGGCGTAGACCGCGCCGATCACCGCCGCCACGGGCATCGAGAGCCCGCTCAGGACGACCACCACAGGGCGGCCCCAGCGAGCCGTCCCGAACGCGGCGTACGCCACCGCCAGCTCGACCAGCATGATGTTGATGGCGTAGGCGACCTGGAGGCCCCCCACCAGCCAGATGACGCCCAGGGCGGCGCCCGGTGCCGTGCGCGTGAGGGCGACGGCGAGCAGCATCCCGGCGAACATCACCAGGTAGGGCAGGCCCCGGTAGTAGCCGCCGGCGCGCGCCAGCTCGATCACGCCGATCGAGAAGACCGCGCCGACGACGTACAGCTCGAGGGACCACTCCCGCAGCCGCTCGCTCATGCCGGCACCGCCGTGGGTCGGCGCGACAACGGCGGCACCGCGGTCAGCGTGGCGATGGCCGGTCCTCCTGCGAAATAGGTCAGTGCGTGGCCCCGCAATGGAATCACGCTCAGCACGGCCAGACCTGCCAAAGCCGCGGGTACGGCGTACCGAGCCGCCCGGTCACCGCGGGCCGGCGGCCAGCGCGTCCTGCACCAGCAGGTCCAGCAGGTCGGCATAGGCGAGACCCGCGGCGGCGTACATCTTCGGCACCTGCGAGGCCTGGGTGAAGCCCGGCATCGTGTTCACCTCGTTGAGCACCCACCCGGCTTCGGTCAGGAAGAAGTCGACCCGCGCCACACCCGCGCAGCCGAGCGCGTCGAAGACCGCGACCGCGGCGTCGGTGAGCTCCTTGGCCTGTTCATCGGCCAGCGCCGCCGGAATCCTGAAGTCGGCGGCGCCGCCGTACTT
>JALZCZ010000089.1 GCA_030862825.1 Actinomycetota bacterium
ACGCCGGCATCGTCGTCCGCCCGTTCGCCGGTGAGGGCGCCCGCGCCTCCATCGGTGAGCCGGAGGCCAACGACCGGCTGGTGCGGGTCGCGGCCGGCTTCACTCCAGCGTCGTCGTCGTAGGCAGCTAGGCCCCGGGCACCGAGCGGTCGTCGTAGGGGTGCCTCAGGTTCTGGAAGTCGATCGACCGCTTCGCGTTCGACAGCGACGTCACCACGACCGTGCCCAGCGGTCCGGAGCGGTCGAAGACCGTCGCCGTGCCGACGGCGACCCCGTCGCGCTCCACCCGGTCGACGGCGGACAGCCCGATCTCGACCCCCTCCGGCTCCCTCGCGAGGGCCAGGGTGACGTCGGTGTTGATGTGCTCGATGCCGCCGGTGCCCCAGTTGGTCACCATGCTGGCTCCGTCGGCGACGGCCGCGGCCGCGACGAAGCCGGTGAGAGGCTCGCCCGCGACCACCGGGATCGCGGAGTTCCACGACTGCTTGCGCGCGGCGTTCTGGTGGCCACCGAAGTCCTGCGACCAGCCGGCCGAGCTGAAGAAGTAGGGCACGTGCGGCTCGTCGGTCGGTGGCGCGATCTCCTCCGGTGGCGGCGCCGGGCGCTCGGACGGGCTCCAGATCTCGCCCGGAGCGGAGCCGGTCGGCTTCAGGAACAGGGCACTCGACCGGGCCACCCGGCGGTCGTCCTGGCTGAGCGAGACGTCGACCAGGCACAGCCGCGGTCCATCGCGCACCACCTCGGCGGTGAGCAGGCAGGGATCCATGGTCGCGGCGCGGAACAGGTCGACGGTCGAGCGGGCGCCGACCAGGTCTGCGCGACCGGCAGACCGCACCGCCAGCTCCGCACACCGCGCCAGCGCCCCGCTGATCGCCACGCCGTGCATCTGGTTGTCGCTCCACATGCTCCGCGCCATGTCGGTCGGGACCAGCAGGTGGCCGTCGGCCGAGAAGAAGGAGAGGTCGGTGGGCACCGGCTCATTGTGGCCGGTGGTCGTTCCGGCACCCCGCTTGGGACTGGTTGAACGCTCACCTACGGTGGAGAGATGAGCACTCGGGCGGCGTACGTGGAGAGGGGCAAGGAGTTCGTCCGGGACATGAACTACGTCCCGGACCGGATCACGAAGGACGGGCGCAGGCCCGAGCACGGCCCGGTCGAGGGTGAGCTCTGGCCGGTCGAGCCCGGCCGCTACCGGCTGATCGCCGCCCGAGCGTGTCCGTGGGCCAACCGCTCGATCATCGTGAGGTCGCTGCTCGGCCTGGAAGACGTGATCTCACTCGGCCAGCCCGCTCCGACGCATGACCAGCGGAGCTGGAACTTCGACCTCGACCCCGAGGGTCGCGACCCGGTCCTCGGCATCGAGCGGCTGCAGGAGGCCTACTTCAAGCGCTTCCCGGACTACCCGCGCGGCATCACCGTGCCGGCGATCGTGGAGGTCTCGTCGGGCAAGCTCGTCACCAACGACTTTCCGTGGATCACCCACGACTTCTTCCACGAGTGGAAGGACTTCCACCGTGAGGGCGCTCCCGACCTCTGGCCGGTCGATCTGCGCGAGGAGATGGAAGAGGTGATGCAGCGGGTCTTCGCCGAGGTCAACAACGGTGTCTACCGGTGCGGCTTCGCCCGGTCACAGGAGGCGTACGTCGCGGCGTACGTCCGGCTCTGGGAGGCGATGGACTGGCTCGAGGAGCGGCTCACCTACCGCCGCTACCTGATGGGCGACGTGATCACCGAGGCCGACGTCCGGTTGTTCACGACCCTGGCCAGATTCGACGCGGTCTACCACAGTCATTTCAAGTGCAACCGGCAGAAGCTGACCGAGATGCCTGCCCTCTGGGGCTACGCGCGCGACCTGTTCCAGACACCGGGTTTCGGCGAGTCGATCGACTTCGACCAGATCAAGCAGCACTACTACGTCGTGCACACCAACATCAACCCGACCCAGATCGTGCCCCGCGGCCCCGACCCGGACGTCTGGCTGACCCCGCACGGCCGGGGCTGACTACCAGGACACCTCGCTGCAGTTGCGGGCGCCCGTCTCGACCTGGAGCGTGGCGTGCTCGATGCCGAAGCGGGTGCGCAGCAGCGCCATCGCCTCGGTGAGCACGCCGTCCGCGGCGCAGTCGGCCACGAGGTGGGCGGTCGCCACATGCATCCCCGACGTGAGCGTCCACAGGTGCAGGTCGTGGACCTCCTCGACGCCGACCACATCTCGCAGCGCCGTCTCGACCTCGGCCGGGTCGACCCCGGCCGGCGCGTGCTGTCCGAGCACCGCGAGCACCTCGCGTCCGAGCAGTGCGGCGCGGACGGCGACGAACGCCGCGATCGCCAGCGCCACACCCGTGTCCCAGCCGGCGTCGCCCGTGCGCGCGACAAGGATGCCCGCGGCGACGACGCCGACCGAACCGAGCGCGTCGGCGACGACCTCGACGTAGGCGCTCTTCACGTTCAGGCTCTCGGCCGCGCCACCGCGCAGGAGGGCGAGAGCGGCGATGTTGACCAGCAGGCCGATCCCGCCGACCACGAGCATCGGGCCGCTGGCGACCTCGACATCGTCACCGATCCGGCCGACCGCCTCGACGCCGACGTACGCAGCCGCCGCGAGCATCAGCAGCACCGTGAGCCCCGACGCGAAGACCTCGGCGCGGTAGGAGCCGAACGTGCGCCGGCCGGTGGTGTCGCGGCGCGTGGCGATGCGGGTGGCCGACAGGGCGGCCCCGAGCGCCACCACGTCGGCGGCCATGTGCCCGGCGTCGGACAGCAGCGCGAGCGAGTGGGCGATGAGTCCATAGGTGAGCTCGACGACGAAGTACGCCGCCACCAGGGCGAACGCGGCGGCCAGGCGCCACCGGTGGCGCCCGCCGGCGTGGCCGTGCCCGGCGCCCATCAGTGCCTCGTCGACAGGTCGTGGGCGGCGGCCGCGTCACCGGTCGCGGTCAGCAGGTGTTCGGCCTGGGCCAGCAGCGTGGCGACCAGGTCCGGCTGGGTCAGTGTGAACATCGAGGAGCGGCCCACCGGCCGCGAGGTGACCAGGCCACAGTCGCGTAGGCAGGCGAGGTGCTGGGAGACCGTCGACTGTGCGAGTCCCAGGTGGGCGACCAGGTCCACGACCCGGTGCTCGCCGAGGAACAGGTGGCGCAGGATCGTGAGCCGCGACGGGTCGCTCAGCGCGTGGAAGAGGGCGGTGACTCCCTCGTCGGTGTGAGCGGTGGCCACCGCTTTCATCGTCATGTGCCGATGCTACGCCTCCGGGGTTGCCCGACCCAGCCGGGTGGCCTGAACTAGTCCATTCGAGCCATGAGACATTGACCGCTTCGGGATTACGCGTGGTTACAGATACCACTAGGGTCCGGGAGGTCTACTGGCGCCACGGCGCCGTCATTGGGGAGGAAGGGCTGCTGATGCGTGCTCTGAGAGTCGTCATCGTCACCGGCATGCTGGTCCTGGCACTGATCGGGGCGGTGGGCGCCGAGGCCGCACCGCCGGGCAAGCCCAAGCCGCCCAGGCCCACGACGTCGCCCACGCCGACCGCGTCCCCGTCGCCCACGGCGACCGCGTCCCCGACAGCAACCGCGTCCCCGACGCCGACGGCATCTCCGACCTCCACCGCGTCCCCTGCCACCACCGCGTCGCCGACCCCGACCCCCACGGCAACGGCGACGACCACCCCCTCGCCCACGGCCACGGCCTCGCCGACGCCGACCGGGACGCCCACCTCCACGCCCGACCCGTGCGGGACGACGCTGACGAAGGCCGACGGGTCGGCGTGGCAGTGCACCTTCGTCGAGGAGTTCAGCGGCACCACGCTCGACCGCAGCAAGTGGGTACCGCAGACGAACTTCTCGCACGGCACCGACGACGCCAGGTCCTGCTTCGTCGACGACCCGGCGAACGTGTCGGTCGCCGACGGCAGCCTGCGGCTCTCGGTCCGCAAGCTGACCTCTCCCATGGACTGCGCTGGTAGCCCGGCCGGCTACACCGGCGGCAGCGTGTCGACGTTCTACAAGTTCGGGCAGCAGTACGGCCGCTTCGAGGCGCGGATGAAGGTGCCCGCGACCCGCGAGCCCGGCCTGCACGAGGCGTTCTGGCTGTGGCCGGACGCGCGGGTCCCGTCGTCGACGTACTGGCCGGCCGCGGGCGAGATCGACGTCGCCGAGACCTACTCGCAGCATCCCGACCTGGCCATCCCGTTCCTCCACTACACCTACTACGACAACTGGGGCCCGGTCCCGGGGGTCAACACCGCCTGGGACTGCGTGTCCTACCGTGGGGTGTGGAACACCTACACGCTGGAGTGGAGCGCCGACCGGATCGAGATCCTGGTCAACGGCGAGACCTGCCTGGTCAACACGTCCGGTGACCCGGCGTTCCAGAAGCCGTACATCGTGGCCCTCACCCAGAGCCTGGGCAGCACCACGAACGGCTACACAGGTGCCCAGCCGCTGCCGGCGACGACCGAGGTCGACTACGTCAAGGTCTGGCGCTGAGCCGGCTTCTGCGAGTCGTCTGGTTGTCAGTCAACTGCTAGGGCTTCCATTAGTGGGAAGTCCTCGCTGATTGGCGACCTCGACCGTCCCGCCGGTATCTTTTTTCACGCCCACGAATGTGGCCCCGATCACAACGCCACACCACCCTCGCGGCGACGTCCGGAAGGACGGATCGGACCAGCCACCCGGCCGGCGGAGACCCCGCGGGACGGCGACCCGAAGGAGTGCGCGTGACCGACGTTGAACCCAGAAAGTCGTCCGACTTCGGCCCCGACCTGGTCGAGGTCTTCGGACCTTCGCACCAGGACGGCGGCCCCGAGTTGATCCAGCTCCTCACTCCGGAGGGTCAGCGCGTCCACCAGGGCGAGTTCGACCGTGACTTCAGCGAGGAGCAGATCCGCGGTTTCTACCGCGACATGGTGCTCACCCGTCGCATCGACACCGAGGCGACGGCGCTGCAACGGCACGGCGAGCTCGGGATCTGGGCGCAGCTGCTCGGCCAGGAGGCCGCACAGATCGGCGCCGGCCGCGCGCTCAGGTCGCAGGACTTCGTGTTCCCGACCTACCGCGAGCACGGGGTCGCGTGGTGCCGCGGGGTCGATCCGCTGAAGCTGCTCGGACTCTTCCGTGGGGTCGACCACGGCAACTGGAACCCCGACGACTACAACCTGGCGCTCTACACGCTGGTGATCGGCGCCCAGACGCTGCACGCAACCGGCTACGCCATGGGCATGCAGCGCGACGGCGTGGTCGGCACCGGAGACCCGGACCGTGACGCGGCCGTGGTCGCCCACTTCGGCGACGGCGCGAGCAGCCAGGGAGACGTCAACGAGGCGTTCATCTTCGCCGCCTCCTACAACGCTCCGGTCGTGTTCTTCTGCCAGAACAACCAGTGGGCGATCTCCGAGCCCATCGAGCGCCAGAGCCGGATCCCGCTCTACCAGCGGGCCCTCGGCTTCGGCTTCCCCGGCGTCCGTGTCGACGGCAACGACGTGCTCGCCACCTACAGCGTCATGCAGACCGCGCTCCAGCGTGCCCGCGACGGTCAGGGCCCGACCCTGGTGGAGGCCTACACCTACCGGATGGGCGCCCACACCACCACCGACGACCCCACCCGCTACCGCCTCTCCGACGACGTCGAGAACTGGAAGCTCAAGGACCCGATCGCCCGCGTAGAGGTCTATCTGCGTCGCAACGGCTGGGCCGACGACGCGTTCTTCGCGACGGTCCAGGACGAGGCCGACGATCTCGGGGTGACCCTGCGCGAGGGGTGCAAGGCGATGCCCGATCCCCAGCTGCTGGACGTGTTCGAGCACGTCTACGCCGAGACCACGCCGGAGCTCGCCGCCCAGCGCGACGAGCTGGCGGCGTACCTCGCCAGCTTCGAGGGGGCACACGCATGACCGAGCAGCAGAAGCTCCAGAAGATCACCCTCGCGAAGGGCCTCAACATGGGTCTGCGCAAGGCCATGGAGAACGACCCCAAGGTCCTGATCATGGGCGAGGACGTCGGCAAGCTCGGCGGCGTCTTCCGGATCACCGACGGTCTGCAGAAGGACTTCGGCGAGGACCGGGTGATCGACTCGCCGCTCGCGGAGTCCGGCATCGTCGGCACCGCGGTCGGCCTGGCCATGCGTGGCTACCGCTCCGTGGTGGAGATCCAGTTCGACGGCTTCGTCTACCCCGCCTACGACCAGATCGTCAGCCAGGTCGCCAAGCTCCACTACCGGAGCCAGGGCAGGGTCACGGTGCCGATCGTGATCCGGATCCCCTACGGCGGTGGCATCGGCGCGGTCGAGCACCACAGCGAGTCGCCGGAGGCGCAGTTCGCGCACACCCCGGGCCTCAAGGTGGTGACGTGCTCCAATCCGGTCGACGGCTACTGGATGATCCAGCAGGCGATCGCCTGCGACGACCCCGTGATCTTCCTCGAGCCGAAGCGGCAGTACCACGCCGACAAGGCCGAGCTGGACGAGGACGCCACTCCCGACCCGCTCTTCGCCACGCGCGTGGCCCGACCGGGCAGCGACGCGACGCTGATCGCCTACGGCCCGATGGTGAAGACCTGTCTCAGGGCGGCGGAGGCCGCGGCCGGCGAGGGGCGCTCGATCGAGGTGATCGACCTGCGCACGCTCTCGCCGCTCGACCTCGACCCCGTCTACGACTCCGTGCGCCGGACCGGACGCGCGGTGGTCACCCACGAGGCCCACGTCAACCTGGGCATGGGCGCCGAGGTGGCGGCCCGGGTCACCGAGGAGTGCTTCTACTCCCTGGAGGCCCCGGTCCTCCGGGTGGGCGGGTTCGACATCCCCTACCCGGCGTCGCGGATGGAGGAGGACTACCTCCCCGACCTCGACAAGGTCCTGGACGCCGTCGACCGCACCATGTCGTTCTGATGGTCCCGACGATGGGGGAGTTCTGAGCATGGCTGAGTACCGACTGCCCGACGTGGGCGAGGGCCTGACCGAGGCCGAGATCGTGACCTGGAAGGTCAAGGTCGGCGACGTGGTCGCCGTCAACGACATCGTGGTCGAGATCGAGACCGCCAAGTCCCTGGTCGAGTTGCCGTCGCCGTACGCCGGAACCGTGACCGCGCTGCTGGTGGCCGAGGGCGAGACCGTGCCCGTGGGCACGCCGATCATCGCGATCGGTGATGCCGCGGCCGCTCCGGCCGAGGGTGGCGGTGGTGAGGCCGAGGCGGCGATCGACCTGTCCAACCCGGCCGCCAGCGGTGGCGGCGAAGGTGAGTCCCTGGTGGGGCGGACCAAGGCCGAGGGGGGCTCCGCGCGCCGGGCGCGGCGCAAGCCGATCGTCGAGGCCGCCGGTGAGTACACCGCTCGAGCCGACGTGCACGACACGTACAACCAGAACGCCACCAGGCAGCACGAGGCGGTCGAACAGATGGTCTCGACGGTGGTCAGTGACGCCGATCAGCAGCGCGGCGTGGACGCGCCGGCCGAGCCGACTCCCCAGCCGGATGCCGGCGTCGCGAGCACCGAGGCCCGGGCGCTGGCCAAGCCGCCGGTGCGCAAGCTGGCCAAGGACCTCGGCGTCGACCTCACCTCGCTCACGCCGACCGGGCCGGATGGCACCGTCACGCGCGCTGACGTGGAAGCGGCCGCCTCCGAGGCTCCCGAGGCTCCGGAGGCTGCGGGGCTCGTCGCTGGCGCTCCTCGCACCCCAGCCACCGGCGGTGAGACTCGCGAGCCGATCAAGGGCGTGCGCAAGATGATGGCCGGCGCCATGGTCCAGTCCGCCTTCACCGCCCCGCACGTGACCGAGTGGGTGACCCTCGACGCGACCGGCACCATGGAGTTCGTCGACCGGCTGAAGAAGCGGCGCGAGTTCAAGGACGTCAAGGTCTCGCCGCTGCTGGTGCTGGCTCGGGCGGTGATGCTCGCGATGCGGCGTACGCCGGAGATCAACTCCTACTGGGACGAGGCCGCCCAGGAGGTCGTGTTCAAGCACTACGTCAACCTCGGCATCGCGGCCGCGACGCCGCGGGGTCTGGTCGTGCCCAACGTCAAGGGCGCGCAGGACCTCTCGCTGCTCGAGCTGGCCGGCGCGCTCAACCAGCTCACCGCCACCGCCCGCGACGGGAAGACCCAGCCGGCCGAGATGAGCGGCGGCACGTTCACGATCACCAATGTGGGCGTCTTCGGGGTCGACGCCGGCACACCCATCATCAACCCGGGTGAGTCGGCGATCCTCTGCTTCGGCGCCATCAAGAAGCAGCCGTGGGTCGTGGACGACGAGATCGTGGTCCGCCACGTGACCACCCTGGCGCTGGCCTTCGACCACCGGCACATCGACGGCGAGACGGGCTCGCGGTTCCTGGCCGACGTGGCCTCGGTCGTCGAGGACCCGGCGGCGGCACTGCTGTTCTAGCTACCGCCGATCCACCCGCCAAGTTGCGCACAGTGCGCAACTAGGCGGGTGGACATGCTTGCATCACGCAGATTCACGTGTCAGGGTGGCGGCAGTCACACCTCGGAGGACACCATGGATCTGCAGCTCCTGGCAGCACTCGTCATCGGCATCGCCACCATCGTGGTTCTGGTGCTGGCCACCCGGCTCGATGCCTTCGCCGCGCTCCTGATCGCGGCCCTGGTGACCGGTTTCGTGGCCGGCTCCCATCCCGTCGACACGATCGACTCGATCGTCGCGGGCTTCGGCACGACACTCGGCAACATCGGCATCGTCATCGGTCTGGGCGTCGCCGTGGGCAAGATCCTGGAGGTCTCCGGGGGCGCGGATGCCTTGGCTCGCACGTTCCTCCGGGCCTTCGGCAAGGGCCGCGAACCCTGGGCGATGGGCACCACCGGTGCGCTGGTCTCGATCCCGGTCTTCTGCGACTCGGGCTACGTGATCATGAACCCGCTGGCGCGCTCGATCGCGCGCGCCAAGCAGGGCGGCTACGTCACCATCGCCCTCGCCCTCGGATGTGGCATGACCCTCACGCACCACCTGGTGCCGCCCACCCCGGGCCCGCTCGGCGTGGCCGGAATCCTCGGGACCGACCTGGGGGCACTGATCCTCGCCGGTCTCGTCTTCGCGATCCTGCTGCTCCCCGTCGTGGTCACCTACGCGAAGTGGATCGGCCCCCGCCTCGAGGACGACGTGGTGCCGGCCGTGCGCGCAGCCGTCTACGAGTCCGCCGCCGCAGCCACCGGCGCCGGACATCGGGCCGGCGGGACTGCGACGCTCACCTCCGGCGAGGAGCCCCCGGGTGCCGCGCCCGACACCAGTGCGCTCGGCGTATCGCCGACCGGTCAGCCGCACCGTCTGGGTGCCGCGGTCGCCTCGTTGCCGCTGCTGGTCCCCCTGCTGCTGATCGTCGCCAACACCGTCGCCACCGCGATCGACAAGAACAGCAAGGGTGTTCTCGGCCCGGAGGACCCCTACGATCCCGCGCCGTGGGCCGAGGTCCTGCTGTTCATCGGCCACCCCGTCGTGGCCCTGCTCATCGGTCTGGTCCTGGCCGTCTACGTGCTGCTGCCGCGATGGACGCCGCGCGCCAAGGTCACCGGCTGGCTCTCCGAAGCCGCGGCCTCCGCCGGTCTGATCCTGCTCATCACCGGCGCGGGTGGCGCCCTTGGCCAGGTGCTGCGGGACTCCGGAGTCGGCGACGAGCTCGCATCGGCCATCGCCGACCTGAGCCTTCCCGGCGTACTCGTCCCGTTCCTGATCGCCACCCTGGTCCGGATCGCCCAGGGTTCGGGCACCGTCGCGATGATCACCGCTGCTTCGGTGTCGGCCCCGCTCATCACCGGGCTCGACCTCAGCGCGCTGGCAGCGGCCCTGGCCTGCTGCGCCGGCTCGATGGTCTTCAGCTACTTCAACGACTCCTACTTCTGGGTGGTCACCCGCTTCACCGGTCTGGACGGGATCGCCGCGATCAAGGGCTGGTCGGGCATCACGACGGCCGCGTGGCTGGGTTCGGTGCCCCTGGTGCTGGCCGCCGGCTGGTTGTTGTGACCCAGGGTCCGCACCCGACCGCCGGGCCCGTACTCGTCGTCGCCGACGACCTCACCGGCGCGAACGCGACGGCAGCCGGCCTGGCCCGCGCCGGACTGCGCGCCGTCACCGTGGCCGCGGGCGCACAGCCAGAGATGATCGCCGAGTTCGTGAGCCGCTTCGACGCCATCGTGGTCTCGGCCGACAACCGGCACGAGGCGCCAGGGGCGGCCGCGGAGCACGTACGACGCGCGGTGCGCGCCGGCTGGCCGGCGAGCCTGGTGGCCAACCGGATCGACTCCACGCTGCGCGGCAACGTCGGCGCCACTACTGAGGCCCTGCTGACCGAGCTCGGCGAGCTGACCGGAGGGCGCCGGGTGGCCGCCCTCTGCATCCCGGCCCACCCCGAGGCGCAGCGGCAGACCGTTGGTGGCGTGCAGCTGCTCGACGGCCGCAGGCTGGAGGAGACCGAGCTGGCTCGTGATGCTCGCAGCCCGATCGAGCACTCCGAGGTGGCCGCGCTGCTGCACCAGCAGACCGAGCTGCCGGTCCGGGTCATCCCGCTTGAGACCGTGACCGGACCGGCCGGGCAGCTGGGCACGGCGCTGAGGGCCGCCGTCGACGACGGCACCGCCGTGGTCGTGGCCGACGCGCTCACGGTCGACCACATCGAACGGGTCGTCGCCGCTGCGGTCGGGCTCGACGACGTGGTCTGGCTGATGGTCGATCCCGGGCCCGCGACGGTGGCGATGGCCCGTCACGTCATCGGCGGCCGGCGACCCCAGGGTGCGCCGTACCTCGCGGTCTCCGGCTCGGCCACGGAGCTGACCCGCCTGCAACTGGGTCGGCTGATATCCGAGCGTGACGTCGTGGTCATCCGTCTCGACACGGATGCGGCCGGGGCTCCGGAGGTGGACCGGACGGCGGTCCGGCTGACCGACGCCATCGCGCAGGCCACGGCGGGCCAGGTCGTGCTCCTGGCCTCGGCGCTGGACGAGAGCGACCTGGTCGTGACCGACGCAGCGGTGGAGATCCCCGCCGCGCTGGCCCGGGTCACCCGCCGCGCGCTCGAGCCTTCGCGTGTCGACGGGCTGTTCCTCACCGGGGGCGACGTCGCGGCCGCCTGCTTCGCGGAGCTCGCCGCCGACGGTCTCGACGTGACCGACGAGGTGGTTCCGCTCGCCGTCGGTGGCACGTTCGTCGGAGGCCCGTGGTCGGGACTCCCGGTGGTCACCAAGGGCGGGCTGGTCGGTGACGGCGACACCACCATCCGGTGCCTGGAGTTCCTCGAGACCGCCGCAGCCGCGGCCCGCCGCCACGTCGCACCAGCCCGTTCCCGAGTCCGCTGAACAGGAGAACCATGAGCCGCTCTGCCGATCGAGCCCGACCCCCTGTCCTTGCCCTCACCCTCGGCGATCCCGTGGGCATCGGCCCCGAGATCACGGCGCGCACCCTCGCCGAGTACGCCGCCGCCGACACACATCACGGCATCGCCGTCGGCGACGCGGCGGCGTTGCGGCGCGGCGTCGAGGCCGCCGGTCTCGATGTCGACGTACGCGAGGTCACCGACTTCGCGACCCCGGCGGCGGGCGCCGGAGTGATCGACGTGTTCGACATCGGCGTCCTCGGCTCGGACGTGCCGGAATGGGGCGTCGTCGACGAGCGTGCCGGCCGCGCCGCGGTGACCGCGATCGAGGTCGCGACCCGTGCGGCGATGGACGGTGCGGTCGACGGCGTGGTCACCGGGCCCATCCACAAGGAGGCCATCTGGACCAGCGGCAGCAAGCACCTCGGGCACACGGAGATGCTCGGCGAGCTCACCGGTGTCACCCGGCAGGACACGATGTTCGTGGTGCGCTCGGAGCAGACGCCGGACCACCACCTGAGGATCTTCTTCGCCACCCGACACGTGTCGCTGCGTCAGGCGCTCGACCAGCTGACCCGCGACCGCCAGGTCGACTCGATCCGTCGGGCCCTTCAGGCGTTGCGGGTCTACGGCACCGACGCACCCAGTCTCGCCGTCGCGGCCGTCAACCCGCACGGCGGCGAGAACGGAGCGTTCGGGCGCGAGGAGCTCGACGAGATCATCCCGGCCTGCGACCTGGCCCGCGAGGAAGGGCTGGACGTGCACGGGCCGATCCCGGCCGACTCCGTGTTCCACCAAGGTCTCGAGGGTCGGTTCCACGGCGTCCTGTCGCAGTATCACGACCAGGGACACATCGCGGCCAAGACCTACGACTTCAACGGGACCATCTCGGTCACGGTGGGGCTTCCGATCCTGCGCACCTCCGTCGACCACGGGACCGCGTTCGACATCGCCGGGAGCGGCAAGGCGGATCACGGCACCATGCGGTCGGCCTACCTGGCGGCAGTCGACTACGCACCGTTTGTCCCGAGGATGCGCAGCACCTACGGTGCCTGACGTGTCCTCTCCTCGCGCGGCGACCAAGGCCCGCCACGCGAGCCTGCTTGCGCTGCTGCGCGACGGCACGACATCGGTCGAGGAGCTCGCGGAGCGGGTCGGGGTGTCCGAGTCGACCGTGCGCCGTGACCTCGAACGGCTCCGCGCAGAAGGCGCTGTCGCCCGGACCTACGGCGGCGCCATGGTGACCGCTCCCTTCCACGAGCGGTCGATCTCGGAGAGTGCGCGTCAGAACCACGCGGCCAAGGCGGCCATCGCGCGAGCCGCGCTCGGGCTGGTGCCGACCGAGGGGCTGGTGTTCCTCGATGCCGGCACCACCTGCGGCGCGCTGGCCCGACTGCTCGTCGACAGCGGGGAGCACAACGAACGCGGCACGCTCACGGTGGCCACCCGTGGTCTCGAGACCGCGGTGGCGCTGTCCGATGCGGAGCACATCGACGTGATCATGCTGGGCGGCAGGCTGCGCCGGTTGAGTCATGGGCTGGTCGGTCCGCTGGTCGATCTGGCCATCGAGCGGCTGGCCTTCGACGTGGCATTCCTCGGCGCGGACGTCGTCGATCCGGCCCGCGGCGTGGGCGAACCCACCCTGGAGGAGACCTCCGTCAAGGAGCTGGTGGCGGCGCGATCCGGCCGTACGGTGGTCCTCGCCGACGGGGCCAAGCTGACCGCTCTCCCTACGCCGGCCTGGACCCGGCTGGACCGTGGCTGGACCCTGGTGACCGACGATCCGCCGCTCGGTCTCGCCGAGCGGTGCGCGGCCTCAGGAGTCGAGCTGATCGCCGCATCGTAGGTGCTCGACTGTGGAGGCGCCGGGAGTGACCCGGTGACTTCGGGGTAGAACGGGGACGTGTGCCAGCCCGCAGCCGGATACCCCGAGCCCGGGGAGATGCTCGGTCCCTACCGGATCGTGCGCCGCCTCGGGTTCGGGGGCATGGGCGTGGTGTTCGAGGCGCTGGACGGCACCCTGAACCGGCGGGTCGCGCTCAAGGTGAGCTCGTCCCACCTGGCCGAGGATCCGGCGTTCCGGGCCAGTTTCGTGCACGAGGCGCAGGCCCAGGCCTCGGTGCGCTCGCCGCACGTGGTCGCGGTCCACTCGCACGGCGAGGCGGACGGCAGGCTCTACATCGCGACCGAGCTGGTCGACGCGGGTGACCTCGGCCGGTTGGTGCAGGAGCATGGCGCACCGCCGCTGGCCACGGCGCTGGACATCATCGCCCAGGTCGCGTCGGGGCTGGCCGACTCGCACGCGGCCGGGCTCGTGCACCGCGACATCAAGCCCGCGAACGTGCTGCTGCGGCGCCGCGAGCACGGACTCCAGGCCTACCTCGCCGACTTCGGCATCGCCCACCACGTCGGCGCCCGGACGGGGCTGACCACTGTCGGCGGCGTCGTCGGGACCCCGTCGTACATGGCTCCGGAGCTGCACACCGGCGCCCGGGCCGGCGTCCAGAGCGACATCTACTCCCTCGGCTGCCTGCTGTGGGCGGCGATCACCGGCACCGCTCCGTACACCGGCGGCTCCGACTACCAGATCGTCAACGCACACCTGGAGCAGCCGGTGCCGCAGCTGCGGCCGGGCACGCCGGCCGCGGATGCCGTCAACCGGGTGCTGCTGCGGTCGTTGGCCAAGCGTCCGGCCGACCGCTACGACGGCGCCGCGGCGATGAGCCGCGACCTGCGCGAGGCAGCCGGCCTTGCCGAACGATCCGGCGCGACCGCGGTTCCGACTGCGGCCGTCGGCGGCCGGAGCCGGGGCGTGGCCGGCCTGGTCGCCGTTGCCGTGCTGCTGGTGGCCGGCGGGGTTGCGGCGGCCGCCCTCCTCGCCGGCGAGGAGTCGCCCACTGGGTCGACGCGACCGAAAGACGATCCTGCATCGACCGTGGAGGCCGACGACCTGGCCGCGGCGGTGGACAGCCTCACCGAGGCGCTGCTCTCCCAGCAGGTGATCCCCGAGGGCATCGCCACCTGCGTCGCCGAGGGCTGGATCGACGGGATAGGGCTGTCGGAGATGGTGACGGCAGGATTCTTCGACGACAACATGAGCTACGTCGACCAGCCGCAGGAGTCGCTCACCCCGGAGATGCAGGGCGTGCTGACGGAGGTGATCACCGAGTGCTCGCTCGACCCGTCGGCCTAGAGGTCGAGCGGGCCGATGGCCCAGCCCTCGGGGGCGATCGGGTGCAGGATCGCGTCGGTGCCGCCGTCGGCGTAGACGACCGAGCCGACCATCAGGCTGCTGGCATCGGACAGGAGGAACCCGACCAGGGCCGCGATCTCTTCGGGTTCCCCGGGACGCCCGACCGCCGTCGGGTAGGTGTCGGCGAACTGGCCGAGCAACGGGTCGGCGCGCAGCTGCTCGGTCATCGGGGTGGCGACCATGCCGGGGGCGACGGAGTTCAGCCGGATCCCGTGGCCGATCCACGACTCGGTCACGCCCTCGCGTCGGGCCCACCAGGCCAGCGCCGCCTTGGTGGCGGGGTAGACCATCACCGAGTCGACCTCGGTGGCGGTCGCGCGGGCCGTCGGCTCGTCGTCGCGCAGGCAGGCAGCGGCGACCGCGGCGTTCCAGCCGGGCATGCCGGTGATCGAGTTGGACGCGAGCAGGACGACGCTCGACCGGCCGGCCGCGGCCAGCTGCGGGCGCAGGCCGCGGACCAGGCCGACGGCTCCGAAGAAGTTCACCGAGACCACCAGTGCCGGGTCGACCCCGGTGAACCCGCCGAGCCCGGCGCAAGGCACGACCCCGTGCACGACGTCGGCGAGGTCCTGGACGCCGGCCACCGCGGTCGCCCGGCCGGCCGCCGTCGACAGGTCGGCCACGACGTCGGCGCGGTGCCGGTCGACGGTGACCACCCGGTGGCCCTCGTCGCGGAGCAGGGCGGTCGTCGCCGCACCGATCCCGCTCGCCGACCCGCTGACCACGAAGGTCCTGGCGCTCACGCGCCGTCCTGGATCCGGACCAGTCCGGCCAGCGTGGCGACGTACGCCGTCCCGTCGGGCCCGAGGTAGATCGCTGAGTAGTGGTTGTTCCACTGGATGCCGGTGCCCATCAGCCTGCTCCACACGGTCGTGCCGGTGCGGATGTCGATGGCGGTGAAGTACCACGCGTCGAGCGGGTTGCCCAGCACCGGTTCGAGCCTCGGTTTGGTGTAGGCGTAGAGCAGGCCGTTGCCGAGCGAGGCCTTGGCCACCGACGTGGGCGCGATGGAGTCGTTGGTCCAGGCGAGGTGGCAGCCGTCGTCCTCCACCTTCACGCGCGCGAGGCCGGGCGTGGTGGTCTGGCCGAGGATGGTCGAGGTGGGCCCGCCGTAGCCGTAGTTGTTCTCGATGATGAACGAGCTGCCGGCTGCCACCAGGCTGTTGTCGGTGGTGCCCGCGTAGGGGGGAAGCACCGGAACCGCACAGTGGAGGCGGTCGGTGCTCTCCTTCTTCTTACGGCCCTCGCGCCGGTCGTAGACCAGGATCCGGGTCTGCGGGTCGGCGTTGTCGTTGATCGCGACCCAGCGGTCGCCGAGCAGCGTCGGTGTGGTGCCGGAGCCTTGGGAGAGGTTGCCGGGCTTGAGCCTGGTGCCGCGGTCGTAGGCCTCGCGCCACGTGACCTCGGGGAGGCCGGCGGCGGTGGCATCGAGCCGGTAGAGCGCGTGCGTCGAGACGACGTACATGCCGCCGGTCTCGTCGGTGGACACCGAGTTGGTGACCCTCTCGCCCTCGGGCAGTCGGGCCACCCGCACCTGGCCGGTGTCGCGGTCGAGGGTGCCGACGTAGCCCTGCTGGGTGAAGAACCAGATCCGGCCGTCCCAGTCGGGCATGGTCGCGATCAGGCAGTCGTCGGCGGGGATCTGCGACGCCACGGTCCACTCGTGCTGCCTGACCAGCGACCCGTCGGGCCGCACCTGGATCCTCAGGATCGTCTTCTGGCCGGTGGTCGGGTAGGCGACGTCGTCGGCGTCGAGGAAGAAGTAGGTGCCGCCGCAGATGTCGGTGAACGGGTTGGCCCCGCTGAGCAGGTTGCGGGCCGAGGTGCGCATCTCCGAGATCGGACGCAGGGTGACCGGATCGATCACCATCATGGTGAAGCCCTCGAGCCCTCCGCAGAGCCCGACGATGCGCCCGTGCGAGTCGAACGCGATCGTGGCGCACTCGCGGACGCCGTACGACGCCGAGGTCACCTGGAGGTTGCGGCCCAGCGGCCCGCTGACCTGATAGGCGTCGGAGGCGTAGGCGTCGTTGTGCATGGTGTTGGTGCCGTCGGGCGAGAGCCAGGGGCTCTGCGGCATCGGCGGGTGCGCGATCGGCTGCGCGGTCGCGGGCGCGCCCACGAAGCGCGGCACCAGCAGGTCGGTCGGCAGCGACGGTATGGGCAGTCCGGCGATCGCCGGGATGGGCGGCAGCGTGAACTCGGGAGCGCCGGTCGTGCCGGCAGCGCCCGGCCCGCCGAGCACCAGGCCCGCCAGGGCGGTCGCTCCCGCCAGCCCGGCCGTCAGCGTGCGGGGTCGCGTCATGCGCCGACTGTAACCGTGCGGTTACGTTCTGGGAATAGACTCGCACCCATGACCTCGAAGGCGGCGCCCGTCAGACCCCACGGCCGTGAGCAGGTTCGGTCGGCGGTGCTGAGCGCGACCAGCGACCTGGTCGCCGAGCGGGGCCCGGACGGGTTCTCGGTCCGCGACATCGCCGCCCGCGCGGGCATCAACCACGCCCTCGTTCACCGGCACTTCGGCACCAAGGCCGACGTGCTCGAGCAGATGCTGGCGGCCGACGCCGAGGCGGTGGTCGCGGCCGTCGGGGAGTCCGGCCTGCCGACCAGCGGGGAAGCCTCGGGCGAGGTGGTCGCCGAGCTGCTCGACCTGCTGGCCCAGCGGCCGTCGTACTGGCGGACCCTGGTGCACGCGGTCCTGGACAGCCCCGAGGCGGCGATACCCGGCACCGCCTCCACCACCGAGCTCTTCTCGGGCCTCTGGCGCGACGCCGACTCCGAACAGGCGGTGCCGACCTCGGTCGCCGGCATGACCGTGCTCGGCTGGCTGATCTTCGGTCAGTTCATGTGCGACGCCACCGGCGCCGACCCCGAGAAGACCCGCCGGGCCGTGGCCGACCAGGTGTCGGCCTTGGTCTCCCCTCCTCGCCTCTGACGTCGTCAGGTGGTCGAGCCTGTTGCTCGTCCTATACCCGGGCCTCCCGATGCACGGGCAGCTTCGGCACGCCACCCAGGCCGAGTCGGTAGCGGGTGTGGTCGGCGTACTCCGCCAGCTTGTCCCACAGTGCCGCGTGGGCGGCCCAGGGAAGGGGTTCGTCGCCGCGGTGCCAGGTCTCTCCGAAGGAGACCCAGACCGGCGTCCAGTCCAGGGCGCAGTCCCAGGCGCCGCGCTTCGCGAGCAGCATCCTGCGGCGGATCTGGAAGGCGAGGCGCGGTCCGTCGGCGGCGACCCCAGCGGACGCCACCGGCCACACCCAGAGGTCGAGGCCGGCCAGGTCCAGCTCGAGGTCGCCCAGCATGAGCGGGTCGACCAGGACGGTCGCCACGTTCTCGTGCGGTGGGCGCCTCACGCGCGGAACGCTACGCGTTGCGGCGCCGTGAGTCAGCAGACTCGGTCATCCGACTGGCGCCACGCGCTGAGCAGGTCCGCCTCCTCCTCGAGGGTGAGCCCGGTGCGCGGGTACGACGGCTCCGACCGGGTCCAGGCCAGCGTGTCGCGTGCGGTGTCGGCGATCGGGCGCGTGGTCAGCCCGGCGGCGAACGACGGGCCCAGGTCGTGGTCCATCATCCCGTCGTATGCCGGGCGCGGCAGCCAGAGCGGGATCGACCGATCGCCCATCCACGGCTCCACATTGCGGCCCTGGAGGAAGTCCTGGTCGGCCCAGACCAGCTCGGCGTACCCGGCCACACCGGCGGCGGTCTCGGCGAGCACGTCGCCCAGCCGGGTCGAGGGGCCGGTGCCGTCGAAGGCGCCCACGGTCCGCGCCTCCGCGCAGTCGACGATCCACGAGGCCAGATCGCGGACATCGATGATCTGGACCACGTCGTCGGGCGAGCCGGGTGCCAGCACCTGGTCGGTGCTGGTCGTCTCCGCCAGCCGGTCCGGCCAGTAGGTGTAGCGGCCGCTGGGGTCCCCGGGACCGACGATCAGTCCCGGCCGCACGACCGTGGCCGACACCGCGCCCTCCTGCACGATCTGCTCGCAGGCGACCTTCATCGCGCCGTAGACCTCGGAGCCTGACGAGGGGTCCTCGTCGGTCGCGATCGGCTCGTGCAGGGGCAGCGTGTCGGGTCGGCCGCCGGGGGTCGACTCGTCGGAGTAGACGTTGATCGTCGAGACGAAGACCCAGTGGGCGCCGGGGAAAGCCGTCACCGCGGACCGCACCCGCGACGGGTGCCGGGCGACGTCGACCACGGCGTCGAACCCCCCGGTCGACGCCTCCGCGCTCAGCTCCGGCGGCACCGCCTGGTCGCGGTCCCACGCCACGTGAGCGGCCCCGCCGGGCACCGATCCGGACTCACCTCGGCAGGCACAGGTCACGTCGTGCCCGCGGCGCAGCGCGTCCTCGGCGACCGCCTTGGAGAGGAACACCGTGCCACCGAGCACCAGAAGTCGCATGGCGACAGGCAACCCCCTGGTCGGGCGCGTGGCAAGGGATTCCGCTGACGGCAGAGTCCTAGTCGCGCGGCGGTGTCTCCTCGCCGAGCAGCCAGTCGTCGAAGAACGCGGACAGCTCCTCGCCGGTGCTCTTCTCCATGAAGGCGAGGAACTCCTCGCGGCCGGCGTTCTCGTTGTCGTTGGCCGCCGGCCAGCCGCGCACCATCCTGAAGAACTTCGCGTCGCCGACCATCTCGCGCAGCTCCTGGTACATCAGCGCCGGCCCGTAGTAGACCGTCGAGTTGCCGAAGAAGTCGGGGGAGTAGGCCGCCGGCGGGCCGGCCTCGGCGCGGAACAACGCCTCGTCGAGAGCCCACTCGTCCATCTTCTCCGCCACCGGGATGCGCTCGCGCTCGGCCTCCCACATCCCCTGGAGGTACATCGCCATGCCCTCGTTCATCCAGACGTCGCGCCAGTCGTCGGGCGTCACCTGGTCGCCGTACCACTGGTGTGCGAGCTCGTGCACGATGACCTCGGACGACAGCGTGTAGCGGGTGTTGCCGAGGGTCACCATGGTCTGGGTCTCCATGCCGCTCTCGGAGTCGACCACCACGGTCCCGAACGTGTCGAACGGGTACGGACCGAGCATCTCCTCCAGCCACGCCATGGCCTCGGGCGTGACGTCGAGGGCGTCGACGATCCGCGGCTCCGACCGCGGCGTCCAGTAGGTGATCGGCACCCCGCTGGAGGACCGGTCGCGGGTCATGTCGAAGTCGCCGAACGCCGTGGTCACGAGGTACGACGCCGCCGGCTCGGCCAGGTGCCAGGTCGTCGTCCGGGTGCCGTCGTCGTCGCTCACCTCGAGCAGTTCGCCGTTGGCCACCCCGGTCCACGGCGTCGGCACCGACAGCGTGAAGTCGTAGAGTGCCTTGTCGGCCGGGTGGTCGTTGACGGCGTACCAGGAGTAGGCGCCGAACGGCTCCTGCATGGTCCAGGTCTCGCCGTCCCGGGTGACCGTCCAGCCGGTGGTGTCGAAGTCCGGGCGCTGGACGGGCACCTCGACCGGCTGGGGCAGGCCGGAGTAGGTGAGCTCGAGCCGGTAGCGCCGGTCGGCCTGCACGCCATGAGCCACGACCAGGTCCTTGCCGACCTTCTTGTAGTCGGCCGCCTCGCCGTCCACCGTCAGCTCCTCCACCTCCAGCGGCTCGCCGAAGTCGAGCTGGAACTCGCCGGCGGTCTCCGTGGCGCGGAAAGTGAGCCGCTCGGTAGCGGACAGCACCAGGGTCCCGGGGTCCCAGGCCAGCGCGAGGTCGTAGTGCAGCGCGTCCACGCCGGGGTCGCCGACCTCCGGATAGTAGGAGTCCTCGCGCGGCTCGCTGAGCGCGACGTCGAGGTCGGCCGCCGGATCGGGCTCCCGATCGGTCGGGAGGGTGGACGTCTGCGACGCGCCGATCGTGGGCTCGACGTTCGCCTGCTTGGCCGGCGCGTCGTCGGCGCAGGCAGCGAGCAGCATGGCGCCCGCCGCGAGCACCGCCGCGGCGCGGGCCCGGGTGGGCATCAGCTCTCCCGGAGCAGCGGTCGGGCCAGCCGTCGGCCGTGGTGGATCTGCGCCTTCACGGTGCCCAGCGGCACCCCGACCTGCTCGGCGATCTCGTCGTAGGACATGCCATAGACGTCGCGCAGCAGCAGCGGCTCGACGTACTGCGGATGGTCGCGCTCCAGGCTCTCCATCGCCTCCAGCAGGTCGAGCCGGGTGCCGGCGATGACGCTGGTGGTGCGGGGGTCGGGTCGGTCCAGCGCAGGAGAGGCGGGGTCGCCGGCAGCGCCGCTGGCCACGGCCTGGTTCTTCATCCGGCGGTACGTCGTGCGGGCGGCGTTCACGGCCACCACGTGGGTCCACGAGGTGAAGCGGCCGCGACCGTTCCACGACCCGATCTTGGTGGCGATGCTGAGCAGCGCCTCCTGGCAGGCATCCTCCGCGTCGGGCGTGTAGGGCAGCACGCCGCGACACACGTTGAGGATGCGCGGCCGGATCGCCCCGAGCAGCCGGTCGAGCGCACCGGCGTCGCCGGCCTGGGCCTCGCGAGCCAGCTCGTCGATCTCGTCGGGCGTGGGCGCCTCGCCCGAGCTGCCTGCGCCTGCCATGGACTCATCCTCCCCGAAGTCGTGACACTTACCATGCTCGGGTGTCCGACGTCTCCAGTGCCGCTCGCGGGATCCCCGACCGTCTGGGCCGCTACGCCGTGCGCCGCCGGATCGGCGCGGGCGGGTTCGCGACGGTCTGGCTGGCATACGACGAGCAGCTCGACGCGCCGGTCGCGATCAAGGTGCTCGCCGACAACTGGACCGACGACCACCACGTGCGCACCCGCTTCGTCGAGGAGGGCAGGTTCCTGCGCCGGGTCGAGTCACCCCACGTGGTGACCGTCTACGACGCCGGCGAGCTCGACGACGGCCGGCCCTATCTCGTGATGACGTACGCCGACCAGGGCACGCTGGCCGATCGGCTCCAGGTCGGCGGGCTGTCGGTGGCGCAGTCGGTGGAGGTGGTGCGCCAGGTGGCCGAGGGGCTCCAGGCGCTGCACGACCGCGGCGTGCTGCACCGCGACATCAAGCCGGCCAACGTCCTGTTCCGCAGCATCGAGGGGACCTCCGACACCCGCGAGCTGCGGGCACTGGTCGGCGACCTCGGCCTCGGCAAGGCGCTCGACATGTCGTCGCGGCTGACCATGATCGCGGGCACGCCGTCGTTCGTCGCGCCCGAGCAGGCCCTGGGGGAGACGCCGGACGCGCGCGCCGACCAGTACTCCCTGGGTGTGCTGGCGTTCCTGCTGCTCACCGGCCGGACGCCGTACTCCCACGCCAGCCTGGCCGCGGCCGCCGCACCCGGGCCGCCGCCCGGACTGTCGTCGCCGGACCGCGACTACCCCGACGCGGTCGACCACGTCGTCCACCGCGCGCTCTCCCTCGACCGCGAGAAACGCTGGCCCACCGTCGACGCCTTCGCCGAGGCGCTGGCCGTCGCGCTGGGCGACTCCGTCGGCGCGGAGGGCCACATCGGGCCGCGCTGGCTACCGCTCGACCCCGACCTCACCCAGCCTGGTGCCGCGCCATCGCAGCGACCGGCCACCGACTCGCTAACCGATCCCGTCCCTCCGCCGCGCCGACGGGCGCCCGCGATCCTGCTCGGCGCCGCCGTGCTCGTGCTCGGCGCCGTGGCGGGTTTCCTGCTGCACGGACGCACCGACCCGGCTCGCACGGTCTCGGACGAGAACGGGTCGCTCAGCGTGACGGTGCCCGACTCCTGGGAGCAGGCCGTCGCCGACAACGGCTGGACCCCGCCCGGCTCGACCACGTCGTACGCCGCCCTCTCGGTCGGCACCGAACGGGACTGGACCGACACCTCGTCGTCGGCGCAGGGCGTGTTCCTCGGGGTGATGCCCACCGGCACGGAGTTCCCGGCGGTGCCGGAGCATCCCGAGTGCGGCAGCGCGGGTGAGCCCGTGGTGAGCCGCCGCCAGGGCCGCGAGTCGGTCACCGTCGTCTACAGCGACTGTCCCGGTGGGGTGACCGTGGAGCGGGTCGGGCAGATCGCGCGCAACCGCCTGCTCTGGGTGCAGATCCGCAGCGCCGACCGGGCGACCGCCAACCGAGTTCTCGACAGCGTCGAGACCCACGGCATCTGAGGTCACCCCAGCGGTCGCAGGCCGCTCTTGAACTGCTCGAAGACCCCCCGCATGCCGACCTCGTCGACCTCGCGGCCGGCGATCGACATCTCCAGCGTCGCCTCGGGGGAGCCGGGCGCCGCGAACCAGCGGAAGAAGTTGTAGCGGAGCCGGTTCCGCTGCTCGGTGCGGTAGGTGAAGTAGAGCGAGTCCCCGGTCTGCTCGAGGACCACGAAGTCGGTGAGGTCCTGGAGGTCGTTCAGCTTGCTGGCGAGCATCGTCGCCGGTGGCTTGTGGTCGTCGACGACCTTCACCCGCAGGCTGTAGCCACCTTCGACGGGCTCGTCGGCGGGGCGGAACCGCACCTCTCCGCGGTCCTCGATCTGGCGCTGGGGGAGGCGCACGTCGTAGATGTCGTAAGCGGCCCAGCCCGTGGGGGCCAGGTAGCTCCAGGTCTGCAGGTCGTTGCTGATCCGATAGCGCGTGAAGTCGGTCGGGGGGACCAGCGTCGGGTAGTCGATGTCGGGCCCGTACGGGGCGAGGGTCGGCGTCGTCGGCTCGGGCACGCTGGGCGATGCGGGCACCGGTCCCGCCTCGTCGATCCGGCTCGGCTCCTGCCCGGCGACCACGGCACCCAGCCCGAAACCGCCGCCCACTCCGAGCGTGGCCAGCAGCGCCAGCACCCCGAGCCCTCGTGGTTTCACGGCGACACCGTAACCGGCTTCGCCGTATGACACGTCCTGTGCCAGAGTGTCAACAGGTGTCACAACGAGGTGAGGCGAGGGAGCATCATGGGCGAGGTCCTGTTCGAGAAGCACCACGAGCGACTGTCGGCAGCGGTCGGGGCCTGCGCCTCGCGCGAGTTCTTCTCCGCGTTCGACGAGTCGCCCTCCCCGCGGGTGTACGGCGAAAGTGCGGCCGGCGAGGGCAGGTCGGCGTTCGAGGCGTGGCTGGGCCGGCCGTTCCCGCTGGCCACGCCGGGCGCGGAGGGCACCGTGGCGACCGAGCGGTCGCCGTACGGCATCGACCTCGGCGTCGCCTACCCACGGGTGACCGACGTCGACGCGCTGATCACCGCCGCCACCGCGGGAATGAAGGCCTGGCGCGACGTCGGCCCGGCCGGGCGCATGGGTGTCTGCCTGGAGATCCTGGACCGGCTGCACGCCCGGATCTTCGAGCTCGCCAACGCCGTGCAGCACACCAGCGGCCAGGCGTTCGTGATGGCCTTCCAGGCCGGCGGCGCGCACGCGCTGGACCGGGCGCTCGAGGCGATCGCCTACGCGTGGACGGAGATGACCCGCACGCCCGCGACCGCGATCTGGGAGAAGCCGGGCCGCGGTGAGCCGCTGCGGATAGAGAAGACGTTCACGGTGGTGCCGCGCGGCGTCGCGCTGGTGATCGGCTGCCACACGTTCCCGACCTGGAACTCCTGGCCCGGGCTCTTCGCCTCCCTGGTCACCGGCAACGCCGTGGTGGTCAAGCCGCACCCGGGCGCCGTGCTGCCGCTCGCGATCACGGTCCAGGTCTGCCAGGAGGTGCTGGCCGAGGCGGGCTACGCCGCCGACCTGGTCACCCTGGCGACCGAGGACCCCGCCGACAAGCTGGCCGCGACGCTCGCGATCCGGCCCGAGGTGCGGCTGATCGACTTCACCGGTGGCAACGCGTTCGGTGACTGGCTCGAGGCCAACGCGCACCAGGCGACGGTGTTCACCGAGAAGTCCGGCGTCAACACCGTGGTGGTCGACTCGACCGACGACTTCGACGCGATGTGCCAGAACCTCGCCTTCTCGTTCGCCCTCTACTCAGGCCAGATGTGCACCGCGCCGCAGAACGTCTACCTCCCGGCCGCCGGCATCGGCACCGCCGACGGTGTGAAGTCGCCGGCCGAGGTGGGGGCCGGCATCGGGGCCGCCCTCGACCGGCTGCTCGGCGACGACGCCCGGGCGGTCGAGCTGCTCGGCGGCGTCGTCGACGACGGCGTGCTGGCGCGGCTGGAAGCGGCGTCTGGTCGAGAGGGAGTGCTGGTCGCGTCGCGCACCGTCACGCACCCGGCGTACGCCGACGCCACCGTGCGCACGCCGGCGATCATCTCGCTCTCCGCCGACGACGTCGACGTCTACGAGACGGAGTGCTTCGGCCCGGTCGCCTACCTGATCGAGACCGCCGGCACCGACGAGTCGATCGCGCTGTTCCGCGACACCGTGCAGCGGTGTGGGGCGATGACCGCGTCGGTCTACTCCACTTCGCCCGACGTCGTCGCCGACATGCGCGAGGCGGCGCTCGACGCCGGCGTGGCCCTCTCCGAGAACCTCCTCGGAGGGGTGTTCGTCAACCAGTCCGCGGCGTACTCCGACTTCCACGGAACCGGCGCCAACCCTGCCGCCAACGCGTCGTACACCGACGGCGCCTACGTCGCCTCCCGGTTCCGCGTGGTGCAGTCCCGCCGTCACCTGTAGCGCGTCACGTCAGTAGCGTGCGCGGGTGAGCAACCTGCTGATCCGCGACGCGCGGTTGGTCCCGCTGGCGCCGGGTGACCAGCCACCCGACGAGCCGGTCGACGTGCTGGTCGCGGGCGGCGCGGTCGTCGAGGTCGGCACCGGGCTGGGCCGACCGGGGGGCGTGGCAGAGATCGCCGCCGAGGGACGCTGGATCGCGCCCGGGCTCTGGGACCAGCACGTGCACCTCGGTCAGTGGACCCTGGCCCGTCAGCGCTTCGACCTGACCCCCGCGACCAGTCCCGAGGACGTCGTGGCCCGGGTCGCCGAGCGGGTGGCGTTGGATCCCGGCAAGCCGGTGATCGGTTGGGGGCACCGGCCGGGCGCGTGGGCCCACTCCGGCCGGGTGGCCGACCTCGACGAGGTCTCCGGCATCACGCCGGTGGTGCTGATCGCCGGGGACGC
Source organism: Actinomycetota bacterium (assembly GCA_030862825.1). Lineage (GTDB taxonomy): Bacteria > Actinomycetota > Actinomycetes > Propionibacteriales > Nocardioidaceae > Nocardioides. The sequence goes on from JALZCZ010000089.1 coordinate 25,505, forward strand.
CCACCACGCCTGGCTCAACAGCGCTGCCCTGGCCGCGCTCGGCCTGCCACCGCGGGAGGGGTCGGACGAGACGGTTCGGGAGAACGAGTGGTTCGCGGCGTACTCCCTGCTCTACCGCCTCACCGGCACCGAGGGGACATCCCCCACGGCCTACCGCGCCAGCCTCGAGGCCGCGGCCGCGCTCGGCATCGTCGGGATGGTGGACTTCGAGTTCGTGGGCGGCATCGGCGAGTGGGTCGAGCGCTGGTCGAGAGGGTGCGACCTGCTGCGCGTCCGCGCAGCCGCGTACGTCGAGGGGCTCGACGAGGTGGCCCGACGCGGCGTGCGCACCGGCGATCCGCTGGAGGACGACGACCGGCTCGCGATGGGCCCGCTGAAGATCATCAGCGACGGCTCGCTCAACACCCGGACCGCCTGGTGCTGTGAGCCGTACGCCGACGGCGACCGCCTCGAGCACCCCAGCGGAGCGGCCAACCTGTCGGAGCACGACCTGACCCATCAGCTCGCGCGCGCCACCGTGTCCGGGCTCGAGGTCGCGACCCACGCCATCGGCGACGCGGCCGTGCGGGCCGCGCTCGACGCCTACGCCGCCACCGGGGCCCGCGGCTCGATCGAGCACGCCCAGCTGACCACCCGTGCCGACGTACGCCGCATGGCCGGGCTGGGCCTGCGGGCCAGCATGCAGCCGTCGCACCTGCTCGACGACCGCGACCTCACCGAGCAGATCTGGCCGGGTCGGGCCGAGCGGTGCTTCGCGTTCCGGTGGATGCTCGACGACGGCGTGCCCCTGGTGCTGGGCTCCGACGCGCCTGTCTCGCCGCTCGACCCGTGGCTGTCGATCGCGGCCGCCGTGCATCGCAGCAACGACGACCGGGAACCCTGGGGGCCTGAGCAGGCACTGACCGCGCAGGAGGCCCTGGCCGCCTCGGTCGACGCTCAGCCGATGGTGGCACCGGGCTCGCGCGGTGACCTGGTGCTGCTCGACCGCGACCCGCTCGCGGAGACCGACGACCCGCGCTCCCACCTCCGCGAGATGTCGGTGGCCCTGACGGTCGTCGGCGGCGAGGTCGTGCACTCGCGCCTGTAGTCAGAGCTGGTCGAGGATCAGCTTCGCGACGGCCGCCTGCTCCTCGGGGAACGGATGCAGGGCGTTGCCCCGGCTCCAGTCGTTGGTGAGGGAGCCGTTGACCCACGGCTGCTTGGCGCAGACGTCGTGTCCGCGGCTGGCCTTCTCGACGTCGACCCACTCGACCCCGGTCTCCTTGGCGGCCGCGACGATCGCGTCGTTCTGGGCGGAGATGATCGAGTTGATGTAGGCGTAGTCGCCGGCCGCGTAAGGGAGGAGGTCGGGGCAGGTGCCGTGGTCCGGGAGGATCTGCGGGTAGGTCACCATGATCACCGTGGCCTGGGGGGCCCTCTCCTGGACTCCCTCGATCACTCTGGTCAACGCCTTCTCGAGTGGCGCCACCATGTCGAGCAGGGCGTCACCGTCCGCGGTCTCGTTCGCATCGGCGCACGGTGAGCCCTGCGGGTCGCTCGCCGCCAGCTCCTGGCACTGGTAGAGCCAGGTCAGGTACACGCCCGCGTCGTTTCCGCCGATGCCGATGGTGACCAGGTCGGTGTCGTCGGAGAGGGCATCGAACTGAGGTGGGATGCCCGCGATCTGGGCCTCGGTCATCGCGTCCGTCGTGGCGCCGGAGCAGCTGACGTCGACGAGCATCGTGCGAGGCCGCCTCTCGGCGACCAGGCTGGGGTAGTTGTGGTCGGAGCGGAAGCACGGGTTGGCCGGGTCCGTCGTCGGAACGCCGGGGGCAGCGGTGTAGGAGTCGCCGAGGGCGACGTACTCGATCACGCCGTCGAGGTCGGATGTCTCGGCGTTTTGGCAGGCGGTCACCCCGAGGACCAGCACGCCGGCGAGAAGTCCTGCGGCGGCTGGCCTCACAGGTGCCCCAGGATCAGGTCGGCGACGGAGCGCTGCTCGACCGCGAAGGGGTGGTACGCCGCCGCCCGGGTCTCCACCGGGTCGATCCCGGCCACCCACGGGTCGCCGCTGCACACGTCGTGACCGACGCTGGCTTCGGTCACTTCGACGTAGTCGGCGCCCGCGACGGCCTCGGCCGCAGCGCGCTGGACCTTCGACATACGGACGTTGACCGAGCGCACGTAGGGGTAGTCGCCCTTGGCCAGCGGGATCCGGTGCCGGCAGAACCCGCTCTCGGGCAGCAGGTGGGGATAGCTCACGACCAGGATCTGGGCCTCCGGCGCCCGCTCCCGGATGCCGTGCACGACCCGGGTGACCCGCCGTCCGACGAGCTGGACCCGCTTCTTCAGGTAGTCGAAGCCGTTGGGGCGGATCAGCCGGTCCTGGCAGGGGGACCCCTCGGGCTCGTTCTTCCCGATCTCCACGCAGCGTCCGAAGAGCGTCGCGAACAGGCGGAAGTCGTTGTAGCCGATGCTCACGGTCACCAGGTCGGTGTCCTCGGTCAGCGCGTCGAACTGCGGGGGATGGGTGATGGTGCCGTAGGTCCGCTCGTCGAGCATGTGGTGGGTGGCCGCGCCGGAGCAGCTCACGTCGACCAGGGTCGCCGTCGGCAGGGCCTCGGCCACCAGGTGGGGGTAGTTGCGGTCGGACTGCAGGCAGCCGTCGAGCCAGTCGGTGCCGGGCACGCCGTGGGCAGCCGTGTAGGAGTCGCCCAGGGCAACGTAGATGAAGGGGTCCGGCTCCGGGTGCTCGCTCTCCGACGGCTGGGCGGCCACCCGGCTCTCGCACGCGGTCGCGAGCGGGGCCACGAGGAGCACGAGCAGGGCGGCCAGGCCGCGCCGCCCGGGAGCGGGCAGCACGAGGCGGCGGGCTCCCCTTGGCATGGGAAAACCGTAGGCGGTCCGGCCCGATTTCGCTCAGTTGTCGCGGATGGCGAGGGCGATCGTCAAGGTGAGCACCTCGTCGGGGTCATCGAGCCGGTCGCCGTAGAGCTCCCGGAGCTGACCCATCCGGTAGCGCACCGTCTGCGGGTGCACGAACAGCGCGGCTGCGATCTCGTCCCTTCGGCCGTGGTGCAGCAGCCAGGCGCGGAGCGTGTCGGCGAGCTTCTCGGCCGCGGCCGGCCGGAGTTGGGCGAGCGGGGCCAGCGCCTGCGCCTTCAGGTCGGCCAGTGCGGCGGCGTCGGCGCGCAGCACCAGTTCGGGCAGGTGGGTGTCGGTGTCGCCGGTGAGCCCGAGCGACCTGGCCCGCAGCGCTCGGTCGTAGGAGGCGCGCACCTCCAGCCACGGCCGCGG
>JALZCZ010000092.1 GCA_030862825.1 Actinomycetota bacterium
TCCCATCACCGGGTCGAGGTCGCGTTTGGTCATCTCGGCGACGGCCTTGACGTGCCCGGTGTTCTCGGCCACCAGGGCGATCACCGCGGGGAGCACGAGCAGGATGAACACGATGTTGAACTCGGGCAGGTGCCAGCCGACCTGCGGTATGCCGTCGGCACCGAGCGTGCCCGTCTTCACGGGGAAGCCGAACCAGGACGCGTCCTTGACGGTGTCCCAGTTGACCCGGTCGCCCTCGACCCCGCCGACGCCGATCAGGTCGAAGATCCACGAGAGCAGGTACCCGAAGACGAGCCCGACGAAGATCGCGATCCTGCCCAGGAAGCCGCGCAGGCCGACCGCCATCAGGATCACCGCGAGCATGGTGATCATCCCCATCCACGGGTCGGCGGGCAGATAGATGTCAGTGGCGACGCCGGCGAGGTTGAAGCCGATCAGCATGACCACGCCGCCTGTTACCACTGGCGGCAGCACCTTGTTGACCGACTCGGCGCCGAGGAAGTGGATGGCCACACCCACGAGGGCCAGCACCACACCGGACACCAGGATCGCGCCGGTGACGTCTTCCGGGCCGCCGTTCTGCGCATAGATCGCGGTGGCGCCGCCGACGAAGGAGGCCGAGGTGCCGAGATAGCTGGGCACCTTGTTCTTCACGATCAGCAGGAAGCAGATCGTTGCGATGCCGCTCATCATGATCGCGAGGTTCGCGTTGAGTCCCATGATGACCGGGAAGACGAACGTCGCTCCGAACATCGCGATCACATGCTGGGCGCCCAGCCCGGTGGTCTTGCCCCAGCCGAGCCGCTGGTGCGGTGCGACCGGCTCTCCCGGAGCCGGGTCCACCTTCTCCCACGTGAACATCGACATCTGAACCTCCTGTGACGGGTGCGGCCGCTGCCAACGTGTCTTATGAGACACCCTTTGACGCGAATCTGGCAGCAGGAACGCCGCGTGGAGTTAGGGGTAGCGTCGGGCGCGTGGCAGCCACCCAGGTCTCCGTGAGCGCACCTTCCCGGGTCGCGGCCCGGTTGCGGGCATCCCCGGACGGGTCGCTCCCCGTGCTGCACGCCGGCCCCGACGCCGTCTACGTCGACCTCGACGGCTGGGCGCTCGGCGTCGTCTCCGCCCGGGCCACCCAGGTGCCGTGTGCCCTGAGGGCCGGGAGCTCGGCCCTTCCAGAGGTCGGCTCGTGCCGGATCGACGGTGGAGTGCTCCACCTCGACGCGACGCCCGTCGTGGTCGGTCGGCTGGTCGCGACCGGCGTGCCCCGGCTGGCCGTGGGAGTGTCGATGCACGCGCCGCCGGACCCAGCTGACCTGCTGGGTCGCGGCGACGGACTCACGCCGTACGGTGACGACGTGCTCTGCGGATGGCTGGCGATCCACCGGGCGGCCGGAGTGCCGACACCGGACCTGGACGAGGACGTACGCCGGCTGCTGCCGCGCACCACGCTGCTCTCGGCCACGTTGCTCGACTGCGCCCTGCGGGGTGAGGTCGTGCCCGAGTTCGCGGCGTACGTCGCCGCCCTCGGCACGCCCGCACAGCTCGATGCCGAGACGGCCCTGCGGTCGGTGGGCGGCAGCTCGGGCGCCGGGCTGCTGGAGGGCGCTCGATGGGCGCTGGCGGCATGAGCTTCCATCACGTCGAGCTCCGCTCCGCCTACGCCGACTCGGTGACCCTGCTCGAGGTCAGCCGCACCGTGCAGGGCCTGCCCGGCGTGCTCGCGGCCCAGGTGGCGATGGCCACCGCCCTCAACGTCGAGGTGCTCACCGGCATGGGCTTCGAGGTCCCTGCCGAGGCCACCACCAACGACCTCGTCGTCGCCCTGCGACTGGCGGACCCCGACGAGCTTCCCGCCGCCCTGGCCGGCGTGGAGCAGGCGCTGACCGCGGCCACCCGACGGGCCGCCGGACCGGCCGATCTGGACCCTCCCCGCACGACCGCCTCGGCCCTGCGCGGCGCCCCCCGATCGGTCGCCCTGGTCTCGGTGCCCGGGCCGTCGGCGATGGTCGAGGCCATGGACGCGGTCGACGCCGGTCACGACGTGATGATCTTCAGCGACAACGTGCCCGTCGAGCAGGAGCTGGCGCTCAAGCGGGCCGCCGCCCAGCGCGGCGTCCTGGTGATGGGACCCGACTGCGGCACCGCCGTCGTCGACGGCGTCGGCCTCGGCTTCGCCAACGTGGTCGCGCCCGGCCCGGTCGGCATCGTCGCCGCGTCCGGCACCGGCTGCCAGCAGGTGCTGGCCCTGCTCGACCGCGCCGGCGTGGGCGTCACCTCCGCCCTCGGCGTCGGCGGCCGCGACCTCTCGGCGGAGATCGGCGGCCTGGCCACCCGCGAGGCGCTGCGCCGCCTCGACGCCGACCCCGCGGTCGAGCTGATCGTGCTGATCTCCAAGCCGCCCGCGCCCGAGGTCGCCACCGCGATCGAGGAGTACGCCGCCGGGCTGGCCACGCCGGTCGAGCTCGCGCTCCTCGGGGCCGGCCGGCCCGACCTCACCGCGGCCACGGAGCAGGTGCTGCGGCGACTCGGCTGGGGGGTCCCCGACTGGCCCGTGGTCCACCAGCGCGGCTGGGTCGTCCCCACCGGTGGGGGCCACCTGCGCGGGCTCTTCGTCGGTGGCACCCTCGCGAGCGAGGCGCGGCTGATCGCGGCGGAGTCTCTCGGGACGGTCGGCAGCGAGCCCGACGACCTCGCCACCGGCCACGCCATCGTCGACTTCGGCGACGACACCCTCACCTCGGGCCGCGCCCACCCGATGATCGACCCCACGGTGCGCCTCCAGCACCTGGCGATGGTCGCGGCGGATCCCACCACCGACGTGATCCTGCTCGACGTCGTGCTCGGCCACGGCGCCGAGCCCGACCCCGCCGCGACCCTGGTGCCGGCACTCGACCAGGTCGACCAGCTCGTCGTCATCACCGTCGTGGGCACCACCCACGACCCCCAGGACCGCGCGAAGACGGTCGAGGCGCTGGCCGCCGTCGGCGCCGAGGTCTACCTGTCCAACGCCCAGGCCACGCGGGCCGCCCTCCGTTGGACCGGGAGACAAGCATGAGCGTGGTCAACGTCGGCGCCGACCTCCTCGCCGACGCCATCGCGGCGCAGGCCGTCGACGTCACGCGCGTCGACTGGCGCCCGCCGATGCCGGGCACCGAGACCGACCTCGCGGCGGTCGCAGCCGACCCGCGACGGCGCGAGGCCAACGAGCGCGCCCTGCAGGCGATGTTGGCGGTGACGGCCCATCTCGTCGACGTGGCCCCGGCCTCGGAGGCGCTCGGCCTCGAGCGCGGACAGTTCCTCCACGCCGGTCCGCCGATCACCTGGGAGCGGGCCGCCGGCCCGATGCGTGGCGCCCTGCTCGGCGCCGCGGCCCTCGAGGGGCTGGTCGACGACCCCGGCGACGCCACCGCGCTGTTCGAGCGCGGTGACCAGGTCAGCCTCGAGCCCTGCCACCACCACGCGAGCGTCGGCCCGATGGCCGGCATCACCACGCCGAGCATGTGGGTGTGGGTGCTGGAGGACCGCGCCACCGGGCGGCGTACGCACTGCACGCTCAACGAAGGCCTCGGCAAGGTGCTCCGCTACGGCGCCTACTCCCCCGACGTGATCGCGCGGCTGCGGTGGATGAGCGGCGTGCTCGGGCCGTTGCTCCAGGCCGCCGTCCGCGCCGACGACCCCGTCGACGTGACCGGGATCCTCACCCAGATGCTGCAGATGGGCGACGAGGCCCACAACCGCAACCGGGCCGGCACGCTGATGGTGCTGCGCGACCTCGCACCGGCCATGGTCGGCGCCGGCTTCGACGGCACCGACGTCGCGGAGGCCCTCCGATTCATCGGCGGCAACGACCACTTCTTCCTCAACCTCGCGATGCCAGCCTGCAAGCTCGCCCTCGACGCCGCCCGCGACATCGACGGGTCGACCATGGTCGTCGCGATGGCGCGCAACGGCACCGACTTCGGCATCCAGACGGCCGGCACCGGCGACGAGTGGTTCACCGGCCCCTCCCAGCCCGTCGACGGCCTCTACTTCGGCGGCTTCGGACCCGACGACGCCAACCCCGACATCGGCGACAGCGCGATCACCGAGACCGCCGGCATCGGCGGGTTCGCGATGGCGACCGCGCCGGCGATCGTGCGCTTCGTCGGCGGCTCCGTGCCGGATGCGCTGGCGACCACCCGCCGGATGCACGAGATCACGCTCGGCGAGAACCCCCGTTGGTCGATCCCGGTCCTGGAGTTCCAGGGCACGCCGACCGGCATCGACGTGACCAAGGTGTGCCGCACCGGCATCCTGCCCCAGATCAACACCGGGATGGCCGGCAGGCTCGCGGGCGTCGGCCAGGTCGGCGCCGGGCTCGTGAAGCCGCCGGCCGAGATCTTCCCGAAGGCCCTTGCCCGGCTGGCAGAGCACGCGAGGGCGACCGGCGGTTGAGCCCGGGTACTCACCGAGGTTGAGTGCCCTTCCGGCGGTAGGGAGCCCCAGTCGGTTGAGTGAATGAGCGCATGACGCGCTACGCCGACTCCTCCGTGTGCCCCGACTGCGCCACGCCCCTCGAGGGCTCGCCCTCCGTCTGCCCCGGCTGCCGGCTCCCGCTGCACCATCCGCTCACCGCCGAGCTGTTCGCGACCCTGGACCGGGCCGACCACCTGCTCGGCCGACTGCGACTCGCGGCCGCACCGGTGCCCGCGCCCGCGCCGCAGGCGGGCTCGTTCGTCCAGCCGAGCTCCCCGATGCCGGCAGCGCCGGCCGCCCCCACGCGCTCCGGCCTCCGCCCGACCTCGGTGCCCGCGATCCTGCTCGGCCTCGGCGCGACCTGCCTGCTCGTCGCGGCAGTCATCTTCCTCGCGGTCGCCTGGTCGTGGCTGGGCGTCGGCGGTCGCACCGGCGTGCTGGCCGCGCTCACCATCGCTGCCGCCGGTCTCGGCGGCTGGCTCACCGCCCGCGGCCTGCGAGTTGCTGGTGAGGCGCTCAGTGCCGTGATGTTCGGCCTGCTCGTCCTCGACCTGGTCGGTGCCGACCGGGCGGGCTGGCTGGGTGTGCGGACGTCCTCCGAGCTTGCACTGCTCGCGGGCCTGTGCCTGCTGAGCACGGCCCTGTCCTGGTCGGTCACCCAGCCCCGGCTCGCCGCACCACAGCTCGTCGCCGCCCTCGGCCTGTTCACGGCGTACGCCGCCATCGTGAGCGACACCGCCCATCCCCTGCTCGTCAGCGCCGTTGCCGTGGTCGCCTTCGCGGCGCTCGGCGCGGTCGGCCGGGCCAACCGGCTGCCGCTGCTTCCGTGGGTCGCCCTCGCCGGCACCGCACCGTGCTGGGTCTCCCTCACCATGCCCGCGCTGGCGGAGTCGGCGCTGGACCCGACGCTCTCCGCGATGTGGTCGGCCGGTCGGCCCGGCTGGGCGCTGCTGGCCGCAACCGCGCTGCTCCTGCTCCCGGTCGCGACCCGCGAGCAGGGCGTGACCCTCGTCTGCCTGGCGGCGGCCGCCTCACTCGCCGTCGCGACGATCTGCCTGCCGGTTCTCGACGAGGGTCCGACCGAGGTGACCC
>JALZCZ010000101.1 GCA_030862825.1 Actinomycetota bacterium
GGCGCGGCGCGCCGCCGACGACCGCGGCCGAGGCGTCTCGGCGGCCGCGGTCTTCGCTGCCCTGTCCGAGCATCTCCCGGAGGACGCGGTCGTCGCCGTCGACGTCGGTAACCACGCCTACTCCCTCGGTCGCTACCTGGAGTCACAGGGACAGCCGGTGCTGATGTCGGGCTACCTCGGGTCCATCGGCTTCGGCTACCCCGCCGCGATGGGCGCCTGGGCCGCCGACCCGACCCGCCCGGTCGTGGCCGTGACCGGCGACGGCGGCTTCGGGCAGTACGCCATGGAGCTGACCACCGCCGTACACCACGGCATCCCCGTCAAGCACGTGCTGCTCAACAACAACGCGCTCGGCAAGATCAGCAAGGAGCAGCTCGCGGCCGACTATCCGGTATGGCACACCTCGCTGACCAACCCCGACTGGGCGGCGTACGCCGAGCTGTGCGGCGCCAGCGGCCTCAGGGTCACGCACCGCACTCAGCTCGATGCCGCCATGGCCGAGCTTTTCGCCACGGAGGGCCCAGCCCTGCTCTGCATCGAGCAGGACGCTGACCTCCTTTGAACCGCCACCCAACCCGACTACCAGGAGAACCCCACATGACCGACGAGCACGACTTCACCGGCCTCAAGGCCACCCTCGTGAACTGCACCCTCAAACGCAGCCCCGAGCCTAGCCACACCCAGGGACTGGTGGCCGCCAGCGCAGGGATCATGCGCAAACACGGGGTCCAGGTCAGCGAGGTCCGGCTCATCGACCACGACGTCGCAACCGGCGTCTACCCCGACATGCGGGAGCACGGCTGGGAGAGTGACGCGTGGCCGGACCTCTGCCCCGGGATCCTCGAAAGCGACATCCTCGTCGTGGCCGGCCCCATCTGGCTGGGCGACAACTCGAGCGTCACCAAGCAGCTGATCGAGCGGATCTACGCACTGAGCGGGATGTTGAACGAGAAGGGCCAGTACCTCTTCTACGGCCGGGTCGCCGGCTGCCTGATCACCGGCAACGAGGACGGCATCAAGCACTGCGCCCAGAACATCCTCTACAGCCTCCAGCACGTCGGCTACACGATCCCGCCCAACGCCGACGCCGGCTGGATCGGCGAAGCCGGCCCGGGCCCCTCGTACCTCGACCCCGGCAGCGGCGGCCCAGACAACGACTTCACCAACCGAAACACCACGTTCATGACCTGGAACCTGATGCACCTCGCGAAGATGCTGAAGAACGCTGGCGGCTTCCCGGCCTACGGCAACCAGCGCTCGGCATGGAACGCCGGCACCCGCTTCGACTTCGAGAACCCGGAGTATCGGTGATGGCTGCCGTTAGTCTCCCCCCGTGGGACTCAACGAGGACGAGCTCATTGCCGCGCTCCGGGGCGGAGACGAGGCGGTCTTCTCGCGTCTGGTCAGCGAATGGTCGCGATCCATGCTGACCCTGGCCCGCAACTTCGTTTCCACCGAGGCCTCGGCCGAGGAGGTGGTCCAGGAGACGTGGCTCGCCGTGATCAAGGGTCTGGACCGTTTCGAGGGCCGCTCGGCGCTGCGCACCTGGGTCTACGGGATCCTGGTCAACACCGCGAAGAGCCGCGGTGTGAAAGAGCACCGCACGCTGCCGTGGAGCAGCATCGCCGGCGAGGATGCCGGGCCGGGCCTGGACCCGGCGCTGTTCCAGTCAGCTGGCGAGGCGTACCCCGGTCACTGGCGGACCGCGCCCGCGGCGTGGCCGGACGCGGTCGCCGTCGAGGGGTCGGTGCTGGCTGGTGAAGTGCGCGGGCAGCTGCGCACCGCGGTCGATGCGCTGCCCGACCGGCAGCGGCTCGTGCTGACCCTTCGCGACATTCTCGGGCACAGCTCGGACGAGGTCTGCCAGATCCTCGAGATATCCCAGGCCAACCAACGGGTACTGCTTCACCGAGCGCGCACAGCGGTCCGCGCCGGGCTCGCTACGTACCTTGAGGGGAGCTGAGATGGCCGAGCTGCGTTGTCAGGAGCTCGTCGAGCTCGTCACCGCATACCTCGAGGGCACCTTGGGGCCGGAGGATCAGCGTCGGATCGCCAAGCACCTGGACCAGTGTGACGCGTGCGTCCGCTACATCGAGCAGATGCGCGTGACACTCGGCCTGCTCGGCACCGTGCCCGTCGACACCCTCTCCCCCGAGGCGCAGTCGACCCTGCTCGCCGCCTTCCGCGATCTGAAGCGCTGAGCTCAGGCTCACACTCCTCTTCCTTCGCCCTTCTCGCACTCCTCACTGGGAGCACCCATGCCCGAAGTCGGGTTCACCAACCTGCTCGTCGTCTGCGTCATCGCCCTGGTGGCGCCGCTCGTCCTCGGCCTCGCGCCACGGCTCCGCGTGCCTGCCGTGGTACTGGAGATCGTCGTCGGCGTCGTCGTCGGTCCTAGCGTGCTCGGCTGGGTGGAGGCGGACCTCGTGGTCTCCGTCGTGGCCGTCCTCGGGCTCGCTTTCCTCCTCTTCCTCGCCGGTCTCGAGATCGACGTGCACCGGCTCCGCGGTTCGGTGCTGCGGCTCGCCGTGCTGGGGTACGCCGCCACGCTCCTGCTCGGACTCGCGGTCGGCGGTGGGTTCGACCAGCTCGGCTGGGTGCACAGCCCGGTGCTGGTGGCGATCGCCCTGTCGGCCACGTCCCTCGGGCTGGTCCTCCCGGTGCTCAAGGACGCGCGCCAGCTGGACAGCGGGCTCGGTCAGACGGTGATCGCGGCGGCCTCGGTGGCCGACTTCGCCGCGATCGTCCTGCTGTCCCTGTTCTTCTCCATGAGCGAGTCGGGGACCGGCACTCGGGTAGCCCTGCTCGTTCTCTTCGCGGGACTGGTCGCCCTGACCGCGGTCGCTGCGCTCGCCGTCGGTCGCTTGCCATGGCTGTCGCAGGCGGTGACTCGGCTCCAGGACACCACGGCAGAGATCAGGGTACGCGCGGCGGTGGTGCTCCTAGTGGGCTTCGTCGCGCTGGCCGCGAAGTTGGGCCTCGAGACCATCCTCGGCGCATTCCTGGCCGGTGCGGTCGTCGGCCTCGTCGACAGGGACACCTCATCGCACCCGCACTTCCGCACCAAGCTCGAGGCCCTGGGCTACGGCTTCCTGATCCCGGTCTTCTTCGTTGCCAGCGGGCTTCGGTTGGATCTGGCCGGGCTGATCGACCAGCCGTCCGCTCTCGCCCGGGTGCCGGTCTTCGCCCTGGCACTCCTGGTGGTGCATGGCCTGCCGGCACTGCTGCTCTCCCGCCGGGAGGACGGGCGATCGGTCACGGCCGCGGGGCTCCTCCAGGCGACCTCCCTGCCGTTCCTCGTCACGGCGAGCGAGATCGGCGTCGCCACCGGGACCATGAGCGGCACCACGGCTGCCGCCCTGGTCTGTGCAGGCCTGCTGTCCGTCGTCGCCTATCCCACACTTGCGCTCGGGTTGCTCCGTAACGCAAAGGCGCCTGCGGAGACAGAGCATCGGAACGTCGGGCTGGATGCGGGCACTCCCTGAGTCACCTCGGACCCACTGTCGGTGCCGGTTCCTAGGCTCCCCATACGAGATGACCGGTCGCGGGCTCCGCGCACCGACGCGAGGAAGGATCCACCGATGACCACCACCCCCTGGACCACCGACACCCTCGTCGCGAAGTACGCCGAGGTGCGCTCCCACACCGAGCGGCTCGCCGCGCCGCTCTCGCCCGAGGACCAGACCGTCCAGTCGATGCCCGACGTGTCTCCGACCAAGTGGCACCGCGCCCACGTCACGTGGTTCTTCGAGACGTTCGTCCTCGCCGAGCACGAGGCGAGCTTCGCGCCATTCCAGGACAAGTACTGGTTTCTCTTCAACAGCTACTACGAGGCGGTCGGCCCCCGATACGCGCGGGCTCAGCGGGGCGTGATCAGCCGCCCCGGCGTGCACGACGTCGGTGTCTACCGCGAGAACGTGGACACCCGGATGCGGGATCTGGTCGCCTCCCTCGACGAGGGCACCCTCAACAAGCTGGCGAGCACCATCGATCTCGGGTTCCACCATGAGCAGCAGCATCAGGAGCTGTTGCTGATGGACATCAAGCACGTGCTCTCTCTCAATCCGCTCCAGCCGACATACGCCGGCACCGCAGGCCCCGTGACCGAGCCAGACCACCTGGGATGGGTGGACGTCGAGGGCGGCCTCGTGGAGATCGGCCACCGGGGTGACGGCTTCTCGTTCGACAACGAGCTGCCGCTGCACCAGGTGCACCTCGAGCCGTTCCGGCTCGCCGACCGCCTGATAACGAACGCGGAGTGGCTCGCGTTCATGGCTGACGGCGGTTACCGGAGGCCGGAGTTCTGGCTGTCCGACGGGTGGGCGCTGGTGCGGGCCGAAGGCTGGAACGCACCGTTCTACTGGACCGAGGTGGACGGGGTCTGGTTCGAGCACACCCTGCACGGCACCTGGCCGGTGAACCCGGGCCTGCCGGTCTCGCACGTCAGCCACTACGAGGCCGACGCCTACGCCGCCTGGGCCGGCAAGAGGCTCCCGACCGAGGCCGAATGGGAACACGGGGTCCGTGCTGCGGACCTCGACGTCGCCGGCAACCTCGCCGACACCCAGACGTTCCACCCACGGGCAGCCGGCCCTTCGACGGGCAGCCTGCGCCAGGCCTACGGCGACTGCTGGGAGTGGACCTGCTCTGCCTACCTGCCCTACCCGGGCTTCCACCCCGCCGCCGGGGCGATCGGCGAGTACAACGGCAAGTTCATGTCCAACCAGATGGTGTTGCGCGGCGGCTGTGCGATCACCTCTCCCAGCCACACCCGCGCAAGCTACCGGAACTTCTTCCCACCAGGCGCCAGGTGGGCGCTCTCCGGCGTCAGGCTCGCCGACGACGGCGCTCCTCGGAGCGCGGCATGAGCGTCGTCCGGGAGCCGGTCGTCTCGGTGCTGCTGGATCCCGACTGGGCCAGCGGCAGCCTCGTCGACGACGTACGACGCGGACTGACTCGGCACCCCAGGACTCTGCCTCCCAAATGGCTCTACGACGACGTGGGCTCCGAGCTCTTCGACGAGATCACCAGGTTGCCGGAGTACTACCCCTTCGCGGCGGAGCGTTCGATCCTGGTTGCGCACGCCTCCGAGATCGCCGCTGCGAGCGGGGCCACCACCCTGGTCGAGCTCGGGAGCGGCACCAGCGAGAAGACCCGTCTCCTCCTCGACGCATTCACCGCGAGCGGTCAGCTCACGCGGTTCGCCCCGGTCGATGTCTCCGAGACGACGCTGCGCGAGGCCGTCGAGGAGATCGCCCGGTGCTACCCAGGGATGGCCGTCGAGGCCGTGGTCGGCGACTTCACCCTGCACCTGGCGCACCTACCTCGCGGCGGTCGCCGAATGGTCGCGTTCCTAGGCGGCACCATCGGCAACCTCTACCTCGAGGAACGGCGCGCCTTCCTCGGGGCCCTCGCCGACGTCCTCGAGCCCGGCGACTCGGTGCTGCTCGGCACCGACCTGGTGAAAGCCACCGACCGGCTGATCGATGCCTACCACGACGGCGCCGGCGTGACCGCCGAGTTCGTGCTCAACTCGCTGCGGGTGCTCAACCGTGAGCTCGACGCGGACTTCGACCTCGACGCGTTCTCCTACGTGCCGTTCTGGGACCCCCACATGGAGCGGATGGACCTGAGGCTGCGCTCGGAGGCACAGCAACGGGTCACGATCCCGGGGGCCGACCTCGTCCTCGAGCTCGCGGTGGGTGAGGAGATCCACGTGGAGATCTCGACGAAGTTTCGGATCAGCAAGATCGCGGCGGAGTTGGAGCAGGCCGGCTTCGGTGTCTCCCGGGTCTGGACTGACGATGCCGGGGACTTCGCGCTCACCTTGGCGACCAAGACGTGAACGACGAGTGTCGGTCAGCTCCTGTTGGAAAGGGGACGGGGCGGCCGCCCGATGGCTCGCGCCGCCCCGATCGTGAAGACGGGCTCTAGGCTCTCGTGGGTGTCGGGTGTGGGTCCATGACGCTGAGGTACGCGAGGCCCACCGAGCGCGCCGAGAGGGGTCGAGGACGACCCCTCGTGAGTCGATGGACGACGAGTATGTGTCCATCAAATGTCCAGTGGCCATGTCCTGTGTCCTCTGTCGAGGTTCGGACATGGCCGCTGACCTGGTGTTTTGGTGGAGCTGAGGGGACTCGAACCCCTGACCCTCTGCAGTGGCCGGGGGAAGCTCCTCACTTCGAGAAATCTCCCGACTACTCGACCAAACACCTTCTGACCTGGGCCAACGCCCTGGATCGCGGACGTTGACGCTTCGACCCTACCGAACGACCTGGCCGATCCTCGGCGGGATTCGGTCCAGTTCTGAAGGAAATGTGGCCCATTTCTGCCGCCGCTCCACGGCGGCAGCTCGCGTATCGGAAGGGTGACGTCCCGACGAGCACCATGAACTCGCCCTCGCCGATCTCGAGGGCTACGACTACGTCGTTACACCGTCGGCCTTGTGTGCGCCCGCACATCGTCGTCTGCCCTTGCGTTCTGAGCGATGGCGGGGATCCCAACAAGCGATCATCGACGTCGGCAGCACTGGGCGCGTACGGTCACACGCTCCTGAGCGCCTCGGTCGGCGGCACTGCCGCGGCCCTGGCAGCGGGGTAGAGCCCGACGATGGTCCCGACCAGACACGCGGCGAGGAGGCCGAGCCCGATCGGTGCCCACGGGACCACGACGCCCCAGTCTTGGGATCTGGCGTAGAGGACGGTTCCGAGGACACCGAGGAACGCGCCGGTGAGTCCGCCGATCAGGGAGAGCAGTACGGACTCGGCGAGGAACTGGGTGCCGATCGCCCATCGGGTTGCGCCGAGGGCCCGGCGTACGCCGATCTCGCGTCGTCGTTCAAGGACCGAGATGACCATGGTGTTGGCGATGCCGACGGCTCCGACCAGCAGCGCTACCGCGCCGAGTCCCAGGGTCAGGGTGGTCAGCGACTCGTCCACGGCGGCTTTGGCCTCGAGGGCGTCGGAGGGTCGGGAGAGCGTGATCTGGCTGGGATCGGCGGGGTTGACCGTGCGGGCCAGCAGGGATCGGGTCGTCGAGACCTCCGCAGCGATCGCTCGGATGTAGATCTTTGTCGGCGGCAGGTTCTCGCCCCACACCGCGTGGGCGACATCGGTGCCGACCAGAGCCATCTCGTCGAGCTCGGGGGCGAGCACGACCGGGTCGAGTACGCCGATGACCGCGAACCAGCGCCCGTCGATCCAGATCCGGGCCCCGCGCGCGATGGTCGTGTCGTCGATCGCGAGTCGCCGTGCGGCGGTCGCCCCCAGGACGACGGCCTGCACGGTCTCGGTCGACTGATCGAGCCAGCGGCCGTCGCGTACCTCCGCCGCCACGGTGTCCAGCAGCGTGGAGTCGGTGGCGACGACCCCGAGCCCGGAAGTGTTCTCTTCGGGGACTAGGTAGTTTTTCCGGACCGTGGCGTCCACGGCCCGTATGGCGGCGGCCGCGTCGATGGTGGACATCCGGTCCACCATCGCTACCGACTCCTCGGGCAGGGTCGCGTCCGTGCCGGCGAAGGTCTGCCCCGGTTCGACGGTCAGGAGGTTGGTGCCGAGGGCGTCGAGCTGCTGGTTGAGGTCAGCGCGCGAGGATTCCGAGAGTCCCAGGATGCCCACAAGTCCGGTGATCCCGATCGCGATGCCGAGCGAGGACAGTGCGGTGCGCGCCGGTCGGCTGATCAGCCCGAGGGCACCGATCCGGAGACGGTCCACGAGCTGGAGCCGTCTGGTCATGCCTCCGCGCCGTTCGTCTGGTCGGCCACCACGTAGCCGTCGCGGATCGTGATGACGCGCGGCACCCGCTGGGCGATTCGCGGGTCGTGGGTGACCAGGACGATCGTGGCGCCGGTGGCGTGGAGTACGTCGAACAGCGCCAGCACGGCAGAGCCCGATGCCGTGTCCAGGTTGCCTGTCGGCTCGTCGGCTAGCAGCAGCCGAGGTCGGTGGACCACTGCCCGGGCGACCGCGGTGCGCTGGCACTCACCGCCGGAAAGCTGTGCCGGCCGATGGCCGATCCGGTGTCCGAGGCCGACCTCGTCCAGTGCGGCGGTGGCGCGGCGACGTCGCTCCGAGCGGCGTACTCCTTGGTAGAGGAGCCCGTCGGCGACGTTCTCCAGCGCCGTTTGTCGGTCCAGGAGGAAGTACTGCTGGAAGACGAAGCCGAGGTAGGTGGCACGTAGTCGGCTCAGGCCGGCATCGGAGTACGACGCGAGGTCGTGGCCGGCCAGGTGCACGGTGCCTGTGGTGGTGCGGTCGAGGGCGCCCATCAGGTTGAGCAGCGTCGACTTTCCCGACCCCGAGGGTCCCACGATGGCGACGTACTCACCCTGGCGGACGGTGAGGTCGATGCCGTGCAGGACGGTCAGCTGCGTCGGGCCGGTGCCGTAGGTGCGGGTGACGTCTTCGAGCCCAAGCACCGCGGGCCGGTCATTCGAGGCCGCCGGCCGGGTGGTGGTGGCGGTCACGGCGTCACCACCACCCTGTCGCCCTCGGCCAGGTTTCCGCTGACAGCCACTGAGGAGTCCGCGAACCCTTCGGCGGTCACCGTCACGAGCTTGTTCTCGTCACCGGTCACGACTTCGACGGCGAACCCGCCGTCGGTGAGGGCGACCAGCGCGGTGACCGGGACGATGAGCCGATCCTCGGCAAGGGTGTCGGAGAAGGACACGACGACCGAGGCTCCGTCGAGCTGTTCGGCGACGGTCGCCACAGACTTCTTGCCGACGGGTTCGATGGTCACCGCGAGTGTGTCCTCGGACTGCGCGTCCGCGGCGGGCACCACGGTGACGTCGGTGATCGTGCCTTCGGCGGCCGTGCCGTCGGGGAAGGAGAGCGCGCCCTTGCCGCCGAGGGGTGCCAGGTGCCGCTGGGTGGTGCTCAGGTCGACGGTCACGTGGCGTTCGCTGTCGCTGACATTGAGGACTGGAGTACCCGGCTGGATGCTGTCGCCCTCGTCCACCAGGGAGGAGGCGACGCGCAGGTCGCCCTCGGTGAACACGATCGTGCCCAGCGGCAGCTCGCCAGTCTCCGCCAGGTTCCGGTCCTCCTGCCACTCCTCCACCGCGATGGTAGTGACCCACGTCCAGTCGCCGTCGACCTCCATGTCGTAGTACGCGGGATAGCCCATCCCATCCAGCGCCTCCTCGAACTGCCTGACATCAGGGCCGTCGGTCACATCCGATGCGAGGTCTCGCCAGGCCGGAACAGTGCCGTCGAGCCGGACCACGGACGTCTGGTCGACCTTGTAGAGGGTCTTGCCCTGCCGAATGACCCGTCCCAACCGGGGCAGCCAGGTCACGGTGCCGGTGAGCCCGTTGGCGAGCTCACGAGCCCCGGCGTACTCCACCGAGCCGCTGGCAGATGTGGTCTCCACCAGGTCGCCGCGGGTCACGGTGGCTGTCACGTCCGAGGTGGTGTCGGCGCCGGTTCCGGTGTCGGAGTCATTCGCACCGGCCCCGATCACGCCGGCGACTCCCGCCGCGCCGGCGGCACCGGCGACAACCACGACGGCGACAACCACGATCGCAGACATCCGCATGTCACTCGCCCGCCCCACTGCTCGGGGGCTCGACCCCGGACTCCTCGGCGCACTCCTCGAGGTCCTTCTTGAACGACGGATCGTTGGGGTCGATGCCCTCCGGGAGCTGATTCACCGCGAAGCCGCCGGCGAACTCCGGGTCAGGGGCCTCCCAGCCGCGCTCGCGCAGGCACTGTGCCTGGGCCAGCATCTCCTCCTTCTGCTCCGCGGTGATCTCAAGGTCGCCGCCCCCACTGGGCTGGTAGTCCTCAACCAGGTGCCCGCACGCGGCCTCCGCGGCCTCCAGGACCCCGGGGGCGGCGTCGTCCTCCCCGGTGAGGCCGACGCCGGGTTTTGGGTCTTTCATCGGCACACCGTTCTCGCGCATGCACTCGACGTAGTCGAGCAGGGCATCCTGAGCCGCAGCGGAGGACTCGTCGGAAGCGCTGTTGTCGCTCTTGGCCTCCCGGTCGAGCGCCTGGCAGGCGCTGAATGGCAGCAGGGCCACGAGCAACAGGGTGGTGGCCGTTGCACCGCGCATCCGCTGTGACAGGCGGCGGTGCGGGACAATTGTGTTCATCGGGTTCGCTCCTGCGGCTCTCGTGGATCGGACGAGGTCCAGTGCAGCGAACGGAGCATTCGGGGAGCGTTCGGTCCGCACCGGCCGTACACGCGGTTTTCTTATCCAGACCGAATGTTGCGCCTGCGATCCTTGTCGCCATGCGTGTGCTGGTCGTGGAAGACGAAGACGTGATGGCCGAGGCGCTGGCTATGGGCCTGCGGCGGGCCGGCTATGCAACCGACGTCGCCTTCGACGGTCGCGAGGCGCTCGCGCTCGCCGACCTGAACCCGTACGACGTCGTGCTGCTCGACCGCGACCTCCCCTTGGTCCACGGCGACGACGTGTGTCGACATCTGGTGGCCGACGGCCACCAGGCGCGGATCCTGATGCTGACCGCGGCCGGCGCGATCGGCGAGCGGGTGGACGGGCTGCAGATCGGTGCCGACGACTATCTGCCTAAACCGTTCGCGTTCGCCGAGCTAGTGGCGCGGGTCGACGCCCTGGCGCGACGCGCCTCCCGTGCCGTAGCTCCGGTCCTGAGTCACGGCGACCTCGTCGTCGACACCGCCAACCGCAAGGCGACCCGTGCCGGCACGCCGGTGGATCTGACGCTGAAGGAGTACGGCGTACTGCTGGAGCTCATCCGCGCCGACGGCGCCGTGGTTTCGGCCGAGGACCTGCTGACCCGGGTGTGGGACGAGAACGCCGACCCGTTCACCAACGCTGTGCGGGCCACCATGGTCGGACTGCGCCGGAAGCTCGGCGACCCGCAGGTCATCGAGACCCTCCGCGGCGTCGGCTACCGCGTGGTCGCGCCATGACCACGCGGCTCCACAGCGATTATCTGCCTGAGCGCGGCCTGAGCGTCCGGTGGCGACTGACGGTCGTCTACACCGCAGTCTCGGTGGCGTCTGCCGCCGTTCTCCTCGCCGGAATCTACGTCCTGGTCCGCGTGCGCCAGCCGCCCGGAGACACGTTCGTCGTCCCTCGCGGACCATCGGACCGAGCGCCCCTCAGCGAGGACGTCGTGATCGGCCGCGCGATCGTCGAAGCGGTGGACGACACGCTGCGCAATCTGCTGATCTGGTCAGGCATCGGGCTCGTGCTGATGGCTCTCGTATCGGTGATCGTCGGCTGGATGTTCGCGGGGCGAGCGCTTCGTCCAGTCCACACGATCACCGCCCGTGCCCGCCGGATCTCTGCGGACTCCCTTGACGAGCGGCTCGCACTCGAGGGCCCGCACGACGAGCTACGCGAGATGGCCGAGACCTTCGACTCGCTGCTCGACCGGATCCAGGAGGCGTTCCGATCGGAGCGGCGGCTCGTAGCCACGATGTCCCACGAGCTCCGCACCCCGCTGGCTAACCAGCGCGCGGCCCTCGAAGTGGCCCTCGCGGACCCGCATGCCAGCGACGACGAGCTGCGCAGGGCGGGGCAGGTGGCACTCGGGCAGGTCGATCGGGCGCAGCGCACGGTCGACGCCTTGCTGACTCTCGCGCGGGTCCAGGCCGGGGTCGAGGACCCCCGACTGGCGACCGTCGCCCTTGACGACGTCGTCACCGCCGCTGTCGAGAGCACCCGCCAGGACACAGACCTGCAGTGGGACGTGGAGATCGACCCGGCAACTGTCACCGGCGACACCGACCTACTCACCCTCGCCGTAGCGAACCTGCTTCGCAATGCGACGGTTCACAACCAGCCCGGCGGCTGGGTCCACGTGCGCCTGGCGGCGGGAGTCGGCACCACGGTCCTCCAGGTCGAGAACAGCGGCCCGATCCTGGATCCCGCCACGGTCTCCTCACTCACGTTGCCGTTCCGTCGAGGCGCCGCGGACCGGACGGCATCAGGGCGGGGTACCGGGCTCGGGCTGACCATCGTCCAGGCCGTTGCCGATCACCATCACGCCACCCTCGGCCTGACCGCACGCGACGGCGGAGGCCTGCGGGTCACATCAACTTTTAATGCTCCGCAGCCTGGCCCCGATAGATCCGGTCATCGAAGGCCGACCGCCTGACCATCAAACGAAGGTCCAGGATGGACGACACGACCCAATCCAATCCGAAGCGAGACCCAAGGCTCTCTAGGCACACCGGTCGCCGGATTCGCCCGCTGAAGGCACCCGGGTGTTCGTCGAGCCCCACAGCGATCCATTCTTCGCCTACCTGGAGGGCATCCAGGCTGACTTCCTGCGAACCGGGAGGGACACGATGGCCGAGGTCAACCATCTCCTCCATGGCCCTCGAGTCCATGGCCCTCGAGGTTCCTGCGGGCGAACTGGGATGCGACTCGAGGATCGGAGTTTGGTGCCGAGTCAGCCTCGAGAGCGCCGCGTGCTGGCGCACACCGGCGGCTGTTCCACGGAGGACGCGGAGCAGACTCTGCGCACGGTGCTGCCCCACAACTTGCGGTTCGACCGCTCGCACCCGGCGGCATATCCCAACGGGCGCACACCGACCGACGACGTCACCTTGGCACGGCTCACAATGATCTCGAGCGGCAAGATCATAAGCGACCACATCGACCCGCATACCGATCTGCTCAGCGACTTCCTCTACTGGGGACCCACCAGCCCAAGTGATCCAGAGAGGCCTTCCTTCTCAGGGGTACACGTTCGAGACGCGGGCGGGTCCTGCCTGAATGATCATCGGTGGGCGACGACGTTGCCGTCGCGATCGCGGAAGAGGAATCGGCGCACTCCTCAGTCCTCGTCCGTGATCGGATGGACGATCTCCAGCTCGGCAGCAACACCACGTTCATGGATCGCTCGACTTCGGCCGGAGCCGCCACGTCAACGCTGATGGTCGGGTTGCACGGTGCCGACGGTCCCCCGTCATCACCTGGAGCTGCACGGCTGGTGTGTCGGTGTGAGCGAGTTCTCGACCCAACCGAGGGCCATGCCGACGCCGAGCTGGAAGATTCGCGCGTACAGCTCCTGGCCCGAGCCACGACGGTCACCAGCGGGTTCGGAACGATCCATGTGGCGCCCATGCCCTCCACTTACCGGGCAGATGGGCAGGCCACCGCACCGGTGATATGTCTGCGGGGGACGCCGAGGATGTCGCCGCAAGCGGATCCGCTTGCGGCGGCGAACAGCTCGTGAAACAAGCGCTGGCGCTCCGGCGGGTTCGCGTGCGTCGTCGAGCGTCGATCTCGGCGCTGCTCGCGAAATCCCCTGAGCCTGGTCGATTCGCTTATGTTTCGTCTCGGCGGGTTCGCGCGACCGCTGGTCGTCGATCACCCTTAGTCGGTCGTCAAGGCCGTGTTGGTGCCCGCACGAATCCCCCAGCGAGGCCTCGCGTCATCAGTGTGAGTGGGGCGAGCCCGTCGGGCCACGGACCCCGATGAGACTCACGATCCTTAGCGACCAGAAGACGCCAGGCGCAGGTCAGGCGATCGCGTATGGCTTCGCGCATTCCCAACCGTGGTCGGATGTGTAGACGCAGACTTCGAGGTAGACCCGATCTCCCTCGGGGACGTTGTAACCGCCGATGTAGCGACAGCCATCCCGTGTGCTGCGTCCCCACTCGATGCAGTCGCGAGACCCAACATATCCCGATGGGTCCACCTGGTTGGGAAGGTAGAGGTGCCACTTCGCGCGATGGGGCGTGACGTTCTTGACCTTGACCCGCTCACCGTAGGCATCGAAGAACCCACGCACGTAGTAGCAGCAGGCCCAGTTGAGGGACACGTATGCGTCACAAGAAGAACCGGGATCGCTGGGCGTGGGTGCGTAACAGGGCTTGCCGGTCTCCTCGTAGTGCGCCTGTGCGGAGGTTGGGAACCCCAGCAGAAGAACGGTACTGGCCACCACGCTCGTGAGTACTTTCAGGATGGCATGTTGCCTCATCTTTGCAAACCTTTCTTGATCGAGCGGTACCAATACAGGGCTGCGGGTTCCGCGCCGCCTTCTCGAGTCCGGCAGGCAACATGGCGAGCGGTGTGCCGGGAGGAGCACGCGCACCTTCCATCGAAGGTGCGGCGCACGAGCCCGCGGGCATGGCAGCTGGATGGCGATGCGGTTCGAAGAGTCGGAGATGGTGCCTCCTCGAGGTCAGTGGAGGCCGTGTGCGGCTCCGGTTAGCCGCAGCTGGTTGCGTCGTCGCCGTCGATGATGCCGAGGAACGTCCCGAAGTCACTGATGTGGGCCTCCTCGCCGAGGATCGCGCGGGTCACGTTGCCTAGGCCGAGACGTGGTTCCGCCTGGGAGGAGGCGTGCTCGCCGATGTCGTGGTGCGCCACCGCCCGCTGCGAGGACACCACGCCGAAGCAGTTGGGGTTGGCCGGCGTATCCGCGGACGCCACCGGTACGAACGTCCCCAGCGCGGCGGTGGTGAGGACAATAGGGATCATGGATCGACGCACAGCTGGCTCCCTTGTCTGGGTCATGGCTCTGGATTTCGCCCGCCATTGACCCATTCGCATCACCTGTCCGCAATCCTTTCCGCCCTGGCTGAAACGTCGTCGGCACCGGTTGCGGTCCAATGCCGGCGCGGTTGAGGATGGTCGTCCAGGACACTTGGGGAGGGGACGCCGATGCTCCGCCTGCGGTTCGGGGTGAATGACCTGGCCTGTACGATCTTCGCCGCTCCGTTCCTACTGTGCGAGGTGGCCGGCAGCATCGAGGCGGTGCAGCGTCCCGCGAGCGGATTCCGCCAGCGGTGCCGGACCTCGAATACCCGCCTGCCACAGCAGGCGCGCTCCCTGCTGGGTCTGGTTCCCGCGCACGCGGGAGTGCCGGAGTTCCTCGCGCCAGAACGTACCGGTCCACTCGACGAGCTCCTCGACGTTGTGCAGGCGACGCCGGCATCGCGCCTCGCCAACGATCTGATCGAGGTCAATGCAGGGGTCCCGCACACCCCGTGGACACGCGACCTCGCGGGCGGGAAGGCTCAAGCTGTCCGGGACCTCGGGGACGCGCTGCGATGCTGGCACGACCACGTATTGGCGCCGCACTGGCCGAGCCTGCATCTCGCCGTGGCGACCGAACTGAGTCAGCGATCGTGGCAGTTGGGCACCCGCGGCGCCGAGGAAACTCTGAACACGCTGCATCCCACCATCCGGTGGCGCGACGGAATCCTCGAGGTCGACTGCCCCGTCACCGCCGACGTCGACCTGGCCGGACGCGGGCTGCGACTGTTCCCCTCGGCCGTGTGGACGCGACCGGTGTTCGCACTGGGGTGGGAACAGCCGTCCCTCAGCTACCCTGTTACCGCCGATCCGGATGGCTTCCATGCCCATGGCCACGAGGACTCCGAACGACTGGGTGGCCTGATCGGCAGCACACGCGCCCGTGTGTTGCGGCGCCTCGAAATGGGCGACCTCACCACCAGCGGTCTGGCCGCCGGGCTTGGGATCAGCCTGGCTTCGGCGTCCACCCACGCCACAGTCCTGCGCGCGTCCGGTCTGGTGACAACCCGACGGCAGGGTCGGGAGGTTCGGCATGGACTTACCGATCTAGGCCATCGACTTGCCTCGGGTGCGCCGCGAGCGTGACAACGGGCCTGGTCCGAGACCGCACCACGACGTACTCGTCGCCAAGTTTTCGCTGCCACCAACGGCCGGGGCCACGGAGCGCGCGACGCAGCGCCACGCGCCGCTAGCGGATCCGCTTGCGGTAACAGCCGCTGGACCGCGTGCCTCGGTCACACGTCGCTGCGAGTCGTTCCCCATTTGCGACTGCAAGGGCGACCGGCCCGCAACGGGATGAGCACGCCTCGCATGCCGGTGCCCGATCGCGCCTCCGGCCCTGCGTCTTTCGGCTCCCTTCGGGGTCAAGTAGGCCGGGGATCCGACGCCGACCCCGCAGTCAGGAGCGCGCTTCGCCTGTGGTCGGGCCACCCGGCGTACGCTCTGTGCGCGCGATGATCGCCTCGAGACGTCGCCGGGTCGCCGGGGTCAGCGATGGGTCGCTCGTCGACGGCCAGCGCGCCACCTCGGCTGCGGTCTCCCGAGAGAACTCTTCGAGGGTGGCCAGGAGCCGGGTGGTGATATCGATGGCCAGCGCGACCGCGTGCAACCGCTCGACGTACATCGGCCGTCCGTGAAACTCGCGCCGGACGTCTTCGGGACCGCTGACACCGGCCTCGAGCATGGACAAGGGGCCGCCGGCCTCCAGGTACTCGGTGGCGAACCCGTACATCTCCTGCAGCATGGCGCGGGAGGCGTCGGCGGTGAGCTGCGCCGTGGTCACGAGCGCCTCCGGGCTGCTCTGGTCACCCAGGAAGAGCCGCAGCACGCCCTCGATCTGGAAGTGCGGCTCCTCCGGCTCGGTCTCCAGCCAGGCCGCGAGCGCGGCGCGCCCGGCCTCCGTGATCGTGTAGCGCTTCCGCGAACGCCGGCCCGCCGGCTCCTCCTCGACCGTCGCCCAGCCCAGCTCGACCAGCCGCTTCTGCTCCCGATACAGGTGGCCGTCCGAGACCGACCAGACGAACCGCAGGCTTCGCCGTACCTGGCGGGTCAGCTCGTAACCGGTCCACGACCTGACCGCCAACAGGCCCAGCAATCCGTAGGTCGTTGGCGAGGAAGAACTCATCTAACCAAACTACTCGCATTGCGAGTACTTCGGGTGTAGCGTCGCCCCCACGGCGCGTTCGGAGGAGGCCCACATGGGGATCGGCAAGCTGAAGTGCCCGGTGGTCGATGTGAATGACCTGGCCGTGGCCGAGGCGTTCTACTCCGAACTGACGGGGATCCCGGTGATCTCCTCGGTGTTCCCAGGCCGGTACGCCTATCTCGGCCAGCCAGACCCCTGGCGGGCCGACCTGATCATGCACCTGGTCACCGCCGAGAAGGGGCCCCAGCCCAATCGCGGCCACATCGACATCTGGGTGCGCAGCATCGACGAGGCGATCCCCCGGATCCAGGAGATCGGCGGCTCAGTGAAGAAGGAGCCGACCATCTACCCCCGGCCCGGGTCATATCCAGGCGAGGCACCGCGCCTCGACTGGGCGGTGATGCGCGACCCCTTCGGGAATGAGTTCTGCCTGGTCACGATCCTCTCTCGGGAACAGGCGCGGGCGGTTCTGGACGCGGCAGCGGACGGGCCCGGCGACGACCAGCACTGGCGCGCCGCCGCGGGGCGCCTGCGCGCCCCCAACTTTCCACCCAGATGAGAAGGAGAACCATCATGGCCACACCCGTGAACGACATGCCGCTCGAGGTCTCGGCCGGGGAACTGGAGACCAGGTACCTCGAGCTCGGCGAGATGGCGATCCGGCATGCCCGGATCCCCGCTGGGACCGACTTCGGCCCAGTGCTCACCGGCCTGCCCGACGACCGCTGCCCCAGCCCGCACTGGGGGATCGTGCTGGAAGGCTCGCTCCGACTCGTGCACGCCGACGGCAGCGTCGAGATCACCCGGGCCGGCGAGATCTACCACTGGCCGGCCGGGCACACCGCGACCAGCGAGGAGGGCGCCGTGTTCGTAGAGGTCGGTCCCGTGGCCCCGATGCGGCAGTTCCACGACCACGCCCAAGCGGTCTTCGGCTGAGCCAGGCGCCGCGGTCCCGCGGGCGCGTCTTACCGCCGCCTGAGAGCGCGAACGATCTCACCGTCTCGTCACCTCATGGCGCGCGCTGAGCACGCCTGCCGAGCGACCCCACCAGGCCCGGTGGCGCTCGCCCGCCCGCCTGCCTAGCCGGGCATCGGAGAAGAGTATGGCTGGCTGGGGCTCATTGGCCGGTCTGGCGGGCTGGGTGCACAGGGCGGCAGGGACACCCGAGCGCGACTGGGGCCGCTCAGCGTCCTCCTGCTCGAGCCGCTCGAGCCAGGCTTCGATCTCGGCCTGCCGGAAGCGCAGCTGCCGACCGACCCGGAATCCGGTCGGTCCACGGCCCTGGCTGCGCAGGTCGTAGATCGTCTGCGCACTGACATGGAGCTGCTCGGCAAGCTCCTGAAGCGAGACAGCCGATTCGAAGACACCGCTGATGACGACAGCGTCGCCGGTCTGGGTCGTGGTCTCGGGGGTCTGCGTGGGCTCCATGAAGCGAAGGTGGGCGAGACCTCCCGAGGCGTGGCGAGATCCGTCCAGCCAACCCACCAACGGATGGATGCCGTAGCCATTTGTGCCCCATAAATGGACCCGGGCCATGTCTTTCTCCTCTGTGA
>JALZCZ010000110.1 GCA_030862825.1 Actinomycetota bacterium
GCCCTTCCCCGTCGCCGCGGTCTGGGACGCGCTCCTCGACCCGCGAGTCCTGGTGCGCACGATCCCGGGCTGCGAGCGGCTCGAGGCGACGGGGGACAACACCTATGCGATGACCGTGACCGCAGGCGTGGCGGCCATCCGCGGGACCTACGACGGCTCGTGCACGCTGTCGAACCTGAAGCAGCACGAGTCGCTCGTGATGCGGCTGCAGGGTGCCGGCGCGCCGGGCACCGTGGACGCGACCGTGGACGTGCGCTTCGAGGACCTCGGAGCCGAGGGCACCCGGATCTCCTACGACGCCGACGCGATCGTCGGGGGCATGGTCGGCGGCGTCGGGCAGCGGATGCTGGCCTCGGTGTCGAAGCGGATGGCGGGGGAGTTCTTCGGCAACGTCGGTGCCGCGATCGGCGCACCCCAACCGACGGCGGTTCCGGCCGGCCCGACCACCGAGGCCGCCGGTGTCTTCACCGCCCCGCCCCCGCCAGCGGGCGTCGGCAACGACTTCGTGAAGGGCATCGCCGTGGGCGCCGGGCTGGTCCTGCTGGGTGTGGTCGCGGGGTCGATCTTCGGTCGACGCCGATGAAGGTCGGAGTCGCCGGGCTGGGCCGGATCGGACCGTTCCATGCCGCCACGCTCGCCGGGCTCGGCCACGAGGTCGTAGTGACCGACGTACGCGGTGATCTGGCGCGCGACCTGGCCGGCCGGCATGGGTACGCCGTCGTGCCAGACGTCGACTCCATGCTCGGCGAGGTGGACGGGGTGGTGATCGCCACCGACACCCGCGCGCATGCCGAGGTGCTCCGCGCGGCCCTGGCTGCGGATGTGCCGACGTTCTGCGAGAAGCCGGTGGCCGTGACGCTCGCCGACACGATCGCCGTCACCGAGCTGGTCGAGGCGAGCGACGTGCCGGTGCAGGTCGGGTTCCAGCGCCGCTTCGACGAGGGCTACCGGCGCGCCAAACAGGCGGTGGACTCGGGCGAGCTCGGCTTCGTGCATTCGATCCGCTCCACCACCCACGACCAGTCGCCGCCGGCGCCGGACTACCTGCCGACGAGCGGTGGCATCTTCCGCGACTGCAACATCCACGACTTCGACATCATCCGCTACGTCACCGGCCGCGAGGTGGCGTCGGTCTACGCCGTCGGCGCCAACAAGGGCGAGGCGTTCTTCGCCGAGGCGGGCGACGTCGACACCGGCGCCGCGCTGCTCACCCTCGACGACGGAACCCTGGCTGCGGTCACCTCGACCCGCTACAACGGCGCCGGCCACGACGTGCGCATGGAGCTGCTGGGCTCGAAGGCCGCGATCGGTGTCGGCTACGACGACTCATTGGCTCTCACGTCGGCAGAGAGCGGAGCGACCTACCCGCGCGGCCCTCGGCTGGCGACGTTCCTGGAACGCTTCGCGCCGGCGTACCGGGCGGAGATGGCGACGTTCTGCGACGTGGCGACAGGGTCGGTGCGGAGCCCGTGCTCGGTGGCCGAGGCGCTGGCGGCGTTCCGGATCGCCGAGGCCGCGCAGCGCAGCCTGGAGTCCGGGCTCCCGGTCGCCGTGGCGGAGGTGACCGGGTGAGCGACCTGTCGGTCGAGTCCACCGCGCGGGAGATGGCGGCCGCGATCCAGCAGCGCCGGATCTCGGCGCGCGAGCTGCTCGAGCTGCACCTGCAGCGGATCGACGAGCGCAACGGCGACCTCACCGCGATCGTGGCCCTCGACGTCGACCGTGCTCGTGCCGGCGCCGCCGCGGCCGACGGGCACCTCGCCTCCGGCGCGCCGCTCGGCCCGCTGCACGGCCTGCCGTTCGCCTTCAAGGACACCCATGCCGTGGCGGGATGGCGGACCACCTACGGCTCGCCGCTCTTCGCCGATCACGTGCCGACCACCGACGAGCTGCTCGTCGAGCGGGTCCGCCGGGCCGGCGTCGTACTCCTCGGGCGGACGAACACCCCGGAGTTCGCGGCCGGCTCCCACACCTTCAACAAGGTCTACGGCACCACCCGCAACCCGGTCGACCCCAGCCGCTCGGCCGGCGGGTCCAGCGGGGGAGCCGCGGCCGCGCTCGCCTCGGGGATGGTGCCGCTCGCCGACGGCTCCGACATGGGCGGCTCACTGCGCAACCCCGCGTCGTTCTGCGGCGTGGTCGGGCTGCGGCCGTCGCTGGGCCGGGTGCCCGAGTGGCCGCTCTACAACCAGTGGGAGACCACCTCTGTCGGCGGCCCGATGGCGCGCAACGTCGACGACGTCGCCCTGCTGCTGTCGGTCCTGGCCGGCCCGGACCCGCGGGCGCCGCTGGCTCTCGGCGACCCGGGCGCGGTCTTCGCGCCACCGTTGTCGGGGTCGCTGCGCGGGCTGCGGGTGGCC
The DNA here is from genome assembly GCA_030862825.1 of Actinomycetota bacterium. GTDB lineage: Bacteria > Actinomycetota > Actinomycetes > Propionibacteriales > Nocardioidaceae > Nocardioides. The sequence goes on from JALZCZ010000110.1 coordinate 2,361, forward strand.
TGGTCGCTCGACCTCGGGGGCGCGTTCGAGGTGGATCCGTCGGTCGCTCATGTGGTCGAGGACGCCGGCCGTCTTGTGGCGCGCTCGGGGGGCCGGGTCTTCGGCGCCTGGCCGGACCTCTCCGAGGCCGACGAGACCTTCCGCATCCTGCGGGCGTGGCACCTCCACGCCAAGTACGCCGACCTCCTGGCCCGGCACCCCCTCTCGTTCAAGCAGTCGCTGGCCGACAACATCCGGGCCGGGCTCTCGCTCACCGGTCCTGACGTGGCGCGCGCCTACACGTTGCGCACCGCGCTGTCCGAGCGGATGCGGACCTTCTTCACCCAGTACGACCTGCTGATGCTGCCGGTCTCCCAGGTCCCGCCCTTCCCCGCCGATCAGGAGTACCCGACGTCGATCAACGGCGTGCCGATGACGTCCTACCTCGACTGGATGCGCTCTGCGTTCTTCATCACCGTGACCGGCTGTCCGGCGATCTCGGTCCCGGCCGGGTTCACTCCTGATGGGCTTCCCGTCGGCGTCCAGCTGGTCGGTCCTCATGGTGCCGATCGGCGGTTGCTGGAGATCGCTGCGGCGTTCGAGGCTGTCTCAGGGCTCGGTGGTTGAGGTGGGGAGCGTCTGCGAGCGCATCGAGACCCCGGGTGGTGGCCACCGAGTTGTTGTTCGTGGTGGTCGGCATGGAGTTCGTTGGTCGAGTAGCGAGCGCCAGCGAGCGTATCGAGACCCCGGGTGGTGGCCACCGAGTTGTTGTTCGTGGTGGTCGTCGTCCTCCCGAGGGGCGCGATGGTGAGATGCGCGCCTATGGGG
>JALZCZ010000128.1 GCA_030862825.1 Actinomycetota bacterium
CGGGTTGGCCCCGCAGTAGGGCACCCGCTGCTCGGGCTGCTTGGCCTCGAAGTCGGCGTACCAGCGGGCGGTGTAGCTCTCGAGCGCGTGGCACAGGATGTCCATGCCGGCCGCGGCGGTCACCATCCGCGGCTGGGTCGTCGTCAGCGACGGGTCGACCACGGCCAGCCGCGGGCGCAGAGCCGGGTGGCTGATGCCGGTCTTCACCTTCAGGGAGAGCACGTCGAGCACGCAGATGGTGGTGCTCTCGCTGCCGGTGCCGGTCGTGGTCGGTACGGCGACCAACGGCAGCAGCGGCGCCTTCGGCGCACGGGCCTTGCCGACCGGTGCGTTGACGTAGTCCATCAGCTCACCGGGGTTGGTGGTCAGCAGGTTGACCGCCTTCGCGGTGTCGATCGACGAGCCGCCGCCGACGGCCACGACCGCGTCGAACGGGCCTGCGTCCTTCGCGAAGGCGATGGCCTCGTCCATCGACTGGTCGGTGGGCTCCACCCGCACGCCGTCGTACGTCGTCACCTGGATGCCGCGCTCCGCGATCTGCTCCGCGATCCGAGCCGGGTGGCCGGTGGCCGCGACGCGAGCATCGGTGACGAGCAGCACCCGCCGCGCGCCCCAGGTCACCAGGTCGTGGCCCACCTCGGCAGCCGCGCCGACCCCGAACCTCAGGCCGGGAGCGGCGTAGGTGAAGACGGTCTCGTGCGGCACCCGATCACGATATCGGTGCGGCGGCGAGTGCCCGGTGCACCGTCTCGACCACAGGCACGGTGCCGGCCTCGATGTCGGCCACCGGCACCCACGCGACGGCGTCGGTGGTGCCCTCCTGCTCCTCCACCCGGGGCTCGACGCCGTCCGCCACCGTGGCGGCGTACACGATGCCGATCGAGTGGAACTCCTCGTCGCGACCCGACGGCGCGGTGCCGCGCACCCGCACGTGGTCGACCGTGATCACCTCGCCGACCACGCAGTCGAGCCCGGTCTCCTCCCGAACCTCGCGGAGCACGGTCTCGCGGGGCTCCTCGCCGTGCTCGACGCCGCCTCCGGGCAGCCCCCACTTGCCGGTGTGGAAGCCCAGCGGGGAGAAGCGCGTCAGCAGCACCGCCCCGTCCTGCTGCACGAGCGCGTACGCCGCGACCCGCTGCATCCGGACCGGCTGGTGGGCGGCCAGTGCCTCCAGCGCCAGCCAGTCCACCGGCACGGTGCCGTCGAGCACCGAGGCCAGCGGGTGCCAGGCGGCGTCGACCGTCGAGCCGTCGACCTCGACGACCCTGGGCTCCGGCGCGTCGACCGGCACCCACCCCTCGTAGACCAGGCGCAGCGAGTGGGCGTCCACCCGCCGGCCGTCGCGACGAGTGTCCGGGAGGTGTCTGGAGAAGACGCGCGCGGTCTCTCCGACCCGGGCGGCGAGGCCGGTCTCCTCGTAGACCTCACGGACCACCGCGTCGCGCGGGTCCTCACCGTGGTCGATGCCGCCACCCGGCAGCGTCCACAGCTCGGCGTCGGTCAGGTGCGGCGCCAGCCGGCTGAGCAGGATGTGGCCCTCACGGACGATGACGGCGTACGCCCCCACCCGCTGTCGTCGCTTGGCCATCGCACGAAACTACAGCGACCCCACGCGCGGGACTAGACAAATGGCGGGCGGTGGTCGCGGGCCAGGGAGCGACGTCCGGCCCAGCGCCAGACCCGGGCGGCGCGGTCGCGGTCCTCGTCGGTGACCAGGTTGCCCATCCACCGCAGGGCCAGCGTCATCAGCCAGTCGGAGCGCATCCCGGCCGGCCCGAGCGTGGGCAGCAGGCGGGGCACGGTCACCAGACCGGCCAGCCGCCGGGCGATCGAGAACGACTCGCCGTAGTGGTGCCGCAGCAGCGCCGGCCACACCGTCGAGAGGTCGTCGTGCTGGGTCATCACCTCGGCCACGAACCGCCCGGACTCGAGACCGTAGTCGATGCCCTCGCCGTTGAGCGGGTTCACGCAAGCGGCCGCGTCGCCGATCAACGCCCAGTTGGGGCCGGCGACACCCGACACGGCGCCGCCCATCGGCAGCAGCGCGGACGTCGGCGCCCGCAGCTCGCCGGACAGCGTGAAGTCGTCGCGGCGCTCGTCGGCGTAGTAGCTCATCAGCGGCTTGATCGCCACGTCGGCCGGGCGCTTGGCCGTGGCCAGGGTGCCGACGCCGATGTTCACCTCACCGGTGCCGAGCGGGAAGATCCAGCCATAGCCGGACAGGATCTCGCCGTCCTCGCCGCGCAGCTCGAGGTGGGAGCTGATCCACGGGTCGTCGGACATCTCCGACGTCATGTAGGACCGACCGGCCACGCCGTACACGGTCTCGCGGTGCCACTCTCGGCCGAGCACCTTGCCGAGCGGCGACCGCACCCCGTCGGCCACGACCAGCCGCCGGCAGGCGATCTCGTAGGTCTCGCCACCGGTGTCCCGGAACACCACGGCGGCGATCCGGTCGCCCTCGCGGCGTACGTCGACCGCCCGGGCACCGTCGACGGCGAGCGCCCCCGCCTTGATCGCGGTGGTGCGGAGATGGTCGTCGAGCTCGGTGCGGGCCACCGCACTCCCCCACGCCGGCAGGCTGCCACCCGGCCACGGCAGCAGCAGGGTCTGCCCGAACCCGTGCGCCCGCAGCCCCTGGTTGACCGTGTGCGCGCGCAGCCAGTCCTCGAGGCCCAGCCGCTGCAGCTCACCGATCGCGCGCGGGGTCAGACCGTCGCCGCAGGTCTTGTCGCGCGGGAAGACCGCCGCGTCGACCAGCACCACGTCCGCTCCGCCGCGCGCCGCCCAGGCCGCAGCCGCCGACCCCGCCGGGCCGGCGCCAACGACGAGGACGTCGGTCGACGTGGGTCGGGTGCTCACGGGGCGATTCTCTCAGGTCGTGGGAGGGGCTGGTGGTGCAGGGACCTTGGTCTCGATACGCAGAAGGCCCTCCCG
>JALZCZ010000131.1 GCA_030862825.1 Actinomycetota bacterium
GGCTCCGATCGCTCTCGACGAGCCGACCGAGGGCCTCGACGCGAGGTGGGTCAGGACTGCCGGGCCTGCATCTTCACCCGGTTGGTCAGCTCGCTGACCTGGTTGAAGACCGCGCGGCGCTCGGCGAGGAGCTGGTTGATCTTCCGGTCGGCGTACATCACGGTCGTGTGGTCGCGGTTGCCGAACTGGGCGCCGATCTTCGGCAGCGACAGGTCGGTGAGCTCCCGGCACAGATACATCGCGATCTGACGGGCCATCACCAGGTGCCGGCCCCGGCTCGGACCGGTGAGCTCGTCGATGGAGAGCCCGAAGTACGCCGCGGTCTGGGCGATGATCAGCGACGCCGTGATCTCGGGCTCGCCCCCCTCGGGGATCAGGTCCTTCAGGACGATCTCGGCCAGGGTCATGTCGACCTCCTGTCGATTGAGGTTCGCGAACGCCGTGACCCGGATCAGCGCGCCCTCGAGCTCGCGGATGTTGGTCTGGATCTTGGAGGCGATGAACTCCAGCACGTCGGGCGGCGCGGTGAGCCGGTCCATCGCTGCCTTCTTGCGCAGGATCGCGATCCGGGTCTCGAGGTCGGGTGGCTGCACGTCGGTGATCAGGCCCCACTCGAACCGGTTGCGCAGCCGGTCCTCGAGCGCCTCGAGCCGCTTCGGCGGACGGTCGGAGGTGAGCACGATCTGCTTGTTGGCGTTGTGCAGCGTGTTGAAGGTGTGGAAGAACTCCTCCTGGGTCTGGGTCTTCCCCTCCAGGAACTGGATGTCGTCGATCAGGAGCACGTCGACGTCGCGATAGCGGCGCTTGAACCGGTCCTGCCGGTCGTCGCGGATCGCGTTGATGAACTCGTTGGTGAACTCCTCGCTCGACACGTAGCGGACCTTGGCGCCGGTGTAGAGGCTGCGGACGTAGTGGCCGATCGCGTGCAGGAGGTGGGTCTTGCCGAGGCCGGAATCGCCGTAGACCAGGAGCGGGTTGTAGGCCTTGCCCGGTGCCTCGGCCACGGCCACGGCGGCGGCGTGCGGGAACCGGTTGGACGAGCCGATCACGAACGTCTCGAACGTGTATTTCGGGTTGAGGCGAGTCTCGAGCGCCGAGGGCTTGAGCAGCTGGTGCTCGCTGCCAGGAGGAGCGTGCTCGGAAGGCAGCGGCGAACGAGTGTCAATACGTGGACTTGTCGACATGTCGATGGATTGATGAGTCGTTTCGGCGATCGGTACCTGCTCCGCCGGTGGGGCGACGGGGGGTGAGGGGTCCAATGACGCGTTGACGGTGACCGCGATCCGGATCTCCCGGGCGAAGCGCTCGGTGAGCGCGTCCTCGAGCTGACCGCGGAGCCGGCCCTCGAGCTGGGATCGGGTGAAGTCGTTGGGAACGGCGATGATCGCGGTGCTCTCGTGCAGCGTCACCGGCTCGCTGTCCCGCAGCCAGGCCTGCTGATGGGGCTGGAGGTCGTCCACCACACCTCGCCACGCCTGTTCGAGTGACTCGTTCGCGTCGGACTTCGCGTCGGACATGGTCTGGTCCACGGTTCCCTCCGCCTTTCCAGGGGCTGTGGTGACCGACCCGATCGGGTCGTTCCACCACGCTGGTTGGTTGACTGGCGTTCCACAAGTTTGTCCACAGGGTGTGAACCCGGATCCGTCGCTGTGGACAGAGCCGGTCCGAGACACATCCGGAAGCCAAGGTGAACACTGTTTCCGCAGGTCAGGCGCCCTTTTCCGCCTGATGTGGCGGGGGTCACACGACCCAGTGTCCCGGTGGTTTCCGCGATGGCGGGGAACCTCGGTGAGGGCGAACTTAACCCGCTGCGGAGACCTCCGGCAAGCCGTCATCCACAGGGCAGAACGGGCGTGGTCGCCGGCCGCGGGCCGACACGCCGGACGAGGCGCCGGACGAGGCGCCGGGCAGATGCCGTCCGGAGGCTCGTTGGTTTGACCCTGTCGAGCGCCACCGCGTACCGTTGGCCGGTCACCTGGGTCGCTCGACGGGTGCCGCATGTCCACGCGGGTTCTGCGTGGGTGGGCGGTGCCAGCCGATCGTGTGTAGCTGTCGCCGATCCACCCGGGTGGATCCCAGACCAACGAAGGAACTGAGTCGTGAGCAAGCGAACGTACCAGCCGAACAACCGACGCCGTCACAAGACGCACGGCTTCCGCCTGCGAATGCGTACGCGCGCCGGGCGGGCGATCCTCTCCGGGCGCCGCCGCAAGGGCCGCAAGAGCCTGGCCGTCTGAGACCGGTCGCAGGTCTTGCTCACCGGTCCGACCGTGTCGGTCTGACCCCGTGCTACCAGCGGTCCACCGGCTCAGGGACGGAGACGTCTTCCGCCAGGCGGCCCGCAGTGGCCGCCGGGCGGCGAGCCGTACGCTCGTCGTCCATCTGTTGTGGGCCGACGAGGCTGCCGGCCCCGAGCCGGTCCGGGTCGGGTTCGTGGTCAGCAAGGCCGTGGGCAACGCCGTGGTCCGTAACCGCGTGAAGCGCCGACTCCGGCACCTCGTCCGGGAGCAGGTCAGCCTGCTTCCGGGTGTCGCGGCGATGGTCGTGCGGGCTCTCCCGCCCTCGGCAGCCGCTTCGTCGGCGGAACTGCGCGCCGATCTCGGCCGTTGCCTGGAGGGGGTGCGCGGATGAAATACGTCCTCATCGGCCTGCTGAAGGCCTACCGGGCGGTGATCAGCCCGCTCTACGGTCAGGTCTGCCGCTACTACCCGTCCTGCTCGCAGTATGCCCTGGACGCCGTGCGCGAGCACGGCAGCATCAAGGGCAGCTGGCTCGCCGTCCGCCGGCTGGCCCGGTGCCACCCGTGGGCGGCGGGCGGCGTCGACCACGTCCCCCCGCGTCGCAGTGCCAGTCAAGCCGCCGGCGTCACGAACCCAACGCACCACCACCAAGGAGCCTGATCCGTGGGTATCTTCACCGACATCGGCAGCTTCATCATGACGCCGCTGTACTACGCCATCTCGGCGATCATGCTGGGCTGGCACAGGCTGTTCGACCTCCTGGGGCTCGACCCCGAGGGCGGCCTGAGCTGGGCGCTGTCGATC
>JALZCZ010000135.1 GCA_030862825.1 Actinomycetota bacterium
GTTTGGTCCACAACCGCATACATTTCGGCCGAAATCCTGCAGTTGGGGACCAAACGACAACCGCGACCAACCAGCGCCGCAGATCCGCTCCGGAATCCGGACGCCGGGCCCCTCAGATCCGCAGGGCCTGACGGGCCAGTCGCCGGGCCCATGGAGCGCGCCGGGCGAAGCTCCGTCCGGCCATCAACGCCGCCAGCCGACGGTGGCCGCGGCGGGCCATTGTCGGGTTCCCGCGCCGATGGCCGTGGCTCAGCACCATCAGCGCCAGGACCGGCAGCTGCAGGCGAGTCGCGTCCCGCTCCGCCTCGGTGAGTTCGCGTCCGTAGCCGTCGAAGAACGCGTCGGACAGGTCCGGCCGCTCCCACCAAGGACCGATGAACAGCCGGGCGAAGTCGGCGGCAGCGGGGTTCCATCCGGCGCCCGAGAAGTCGATCACCCGCATGGGCCCGGCGCCACGGAGCCAGTTGTGCCCGCCGTAGTCGCCATGGCACGGCACCCGGGGCAGGGCGGCGTGACCGGGCAGGAGCTCGATGCTCGCGGCGACGAACGCGAGCTCGCGGCGGCCGAGGAGCGTGCGGTCGGGGAGTCGGCGGAGCGCCCGGTCGAGCAGATCGGACGACGCCTCGGCGAGCCCGGGTCCGTCTGCCTGCGGTGACGCGGCGCCGTGGATCCGGGCCAGCAACCGCCCCGCCTCCCGGTGGACCGGAACGTCGAAGGACCACTCGGTCCGGCCGGGTAGTCGCTGCAGGATCAGGGTGCGCAAGTCGGGATGTGCGTCGCGCAGTGCCGGAGCCTGGTCGGCGAAGCGTGGCACCCAGTGCGTGTAGGCGCGGACCTCGTTGCCGAACATGGTCGCTGTCGGCACGGTCTTGACCACCCACGGGACTCCGCGATCATCCGCTACCTCGACCACGCGGCCGACGTGTCGGGAGTGGTCGGTGAGGAGGTTCACGGGACCCAGCACCGCACGCACCCACGCCGCGACCGCCGGCCGCATCACGACGGTTCCTCTAGCGTGCGCATGTGTGCCACCGCCCGGTCCGGCAGGACGGTGTCAGCGGACCTTGAAGCTGAGCTTCGCGCGAGGCTGGCGGGCGAGCACGGGCTCCAGCGCCTCGGCGAACTCGTGCGGCAGCGGACGGGCAGCCGGGTCCTTGTCGAGGCCGGCGTACAGGATCTTCGCCACCTCGTGGGGTACGCCGTCCGGCAGCGCAGCGGGAGGGTCGACCACCTGTGGGAAGCGGTCCTCGACGGCGGCGGCGTCGCGGTCCCCGTCGGCGAACGCCCGGTAGCCGGCCACCGCCTCGAACAGGGTCGCTGCGAGTCCCCAGACGTCGCTGGCATGCCCCGGCACACCCGTCTCGGGCGGCTCGCACTGCTCGGGTGCCATGTAGGCGTCGGTGCCGATCGGGTGCCGCAGCTCGGCGGCGTCCGCGACCGGCCGGGCGACCGACAGGTCGATCAGCCGGCTGGGGGCGCCCATGATGATGTTGCTGGGCTTGATGTCGAGGTGGGTCCAGCCGACCGCCCGCAGGTAGTGGAGCGCGGCCGCGATGTCGATGCCCAGCGGCAGGTACTGCTGCTCCTGCAGCGGACCGTAACGGCGGATCAGCGTCGACAGCCGCGGTCCGTCGATCTGCTCCAGCACGACGTGCGGCCGCTCGCCGTCGAGGTCGTGCCGCAGGCCGCGCACCACGACCGGGTGGTTGATGGTGGCCAGTGCCTCCACCTCACGCCGCAGGCCGCGCAGGGTCGACTCGTCGCCGGCCCGGCCCGGCCGCACGACCTTGACCACGACCGGCAAGTAGGTGATCTCGTCGAAGGCCAGCAGCGCCTCGTACGCCGAGCCACCGCCGAGCCGACGCACGGTGGTCAGCTCGGCGGTGATCGGCGCGCCCTCGGACAGCTGCCAGCTGTCGGCGTCCTTGGATGACATGGCTCGGGTCAGCGGGTGTCGTTGCGCGAGCGGTCGTTGGTGCGGTTCTGCGACCAGTCGCGGTTGTTGTCGCCACGACCGTCCCGGGTGCGATCCTTCGTCAGGTCGTCGCGGCTGAGGTCACGGTCGCGGCTCACTCGGGTCTCCCGGCTGTTGGTGTTGTCGTTGCTGTTGCCGGTGCCGGAGTTGAAGCTGCTGTTGGTGTTGTCGTTGGAGTCGTCGTCATCGCCATCGTCGTCCATCGTCATCACCACGTCGGTGGAGTCCTCGGCGCGCGTGTAGACGGCGTCCTTCGCCGTGCTGCCCGCGTTCGCCGCAGGCACCGCGTAGGCGACCAGGGCACCGCTCATCAGCCCGACGAGAGCAAGGGCGCTCTTCCTCATCAGCGTGTTCATCTTTGTCCTTTCGTCCGTGACCCGAGTGGGTCGCCTTGCCTGACGAAGGGAACGATGCCGAGCGGCGGTGAGGTCACCATGAGTCGCAGATGAGAAGGGTCTCACCCGGACGACGTGGAGGTAGTGCCCGGAATCCCCAGTCCTTCCGCGCTTCGCGCGCCCATGGCACGTGCCTCGCTTCGTCGGCGTCGCTCGACGTGCGCCCAGCATGCCAGCGCTCCGCCGCCTCGCGATCCACACCTGAACACGTCCACCGCAGAGCGACGTCGGACTCAGGGCACTAGCGCCTCCGCCAGGCCGCCAGCCGCGGCCCGGGTGCGGGACGCTGAGGCGACTCCGACTGCTCCCAGAGCCGACGCCACTGGGCGACCGCCGGACCGGCGGGATCGGGGGTCTCCCCGGCCGCCGCGCGCCGGCGGGCCTCCCACCAGGAGGTGCGGTCCTCGTCGAGCAGGGTCGCGACCGCGTCCTTGATCCGCGGCGCGAACTCGCGCACGGACTCGCCGGGCTCGGGCGACAGCGGCTCTCCGAAGCGGATGGTCAGCTGGCGCCGCCCCGGCGCGGGCCAGCCCCGGCCACGCGGCATGGCGGCGAAGGTGCCGCGATGGGCGACCGGCACGACGGGCACCCCGTGCTCGTGGGCGAGGAAGGCCGCGCCCATCCGGAAGCTGCCCATCCAGCCGTCCTTGGAGCGCGTGCCCTCGGGGAAGATCAGCAGGCTCCACCCGTCGGCGAGCACCTCCGCCGGCGTGGCCGACATGGTGCCGCCGCGGCGCTCGATCGGGAAGGTGTTGAACAGCACCGAGGAGCCGACCGCGCGCCACCAGGTGTCGAAGAAGTAGTCGGCTGCCGCCGCCACCGCCGTACGCCGCCGCCACTCGTCGGGCAGCGACAGCAGGATCAGCGGGGTGTCGAGGTGGGAGGCGTGGTTGGACACGAAGATCACCGGCCCCTCGACGCGGGAGAGGACGTCGAGCCCCTCCACCCGGGTGCGCACCTGGGAGCGGAACACCGGCTCCAGGCCGGCCTTCTGCGCCACCTCGCGGGCCACCTGGGCGGGACGACGCCGCGACCAGTCGGTCGGGAACACCGTCGACCTCGCCGGCGGGACCCACGGCTCCGCCGAGCGCGGGACCTGCGGTCGGCGGCCCCAGCGCCAGCCGCGGGCCACCTTGCGGAGGTCCTCGACGCCGTCCTTGACCATGGCCATCGTCAGCCACCACCCCGGACGTCGGCGAGCAGGTGCGGCGGGTTGTGCAGGTAGGTGATCGACGGGCTGCTGCCCACGGTTCCCGACGCCATCTCGAGCGCGTCGGCCAGCGTCGTCGCCGCCCGGAACCCGAGCCGGGACGCGACCCGCCGGTCCCCGCCCACCCAGATCACCTCGTCGACGTGGTCCATCGCGTGCGCCGCCCAGTACCACATGTAGAACGGGTGGACGCCGTGGTAGGCGTGCGAGGTCCGGTAGTGGTGGATGTACCACGGGTCGGTGGCGAACTGCTGCTCGTACTTCACCCCCACGACCGCCGGGTCGGTCGACTCCGCGAGGACCTCCTCGTAGAAGTCGACGTACGACGGGTGGTGGAGCTGGTTGAACCCCTCGTTGAGCGGGTGGTAGAGGATCACCGCTCCCCCACGGCGGACGACGGGCTGGCCGCGGTAGGAGTTGAAGAGGTAGCCCAGGCCCATGCAGGTGGCGAGGATCGGGTTCATCGTGGAGCTCACGTTGTAAGGCCCCAGGTAGGGCACCCCCATCACCAGCACGTCGGACTGCCCCTGCACCTCGACCAGTTGCTGGCGGTGCACCGCGGCGATGGTCCGTTCGTGGACGGCCTCGGTGTCGCCGGCGTTGATCCCGGTGAGGCCGTAGGGCGCCCGCAGGTCGTGGAACATCTTGTGCCGCAGCCGGCCCGGGGCCATCGCCAGACCGCGCCGTGCGGCCAGCATCGACGCCTGGTCCTTCACCGACCACTCCCACTCGCGCTTCATCAGGAAGTCGTAGGG
>JALZCZ010000142.1 GCA_030862825.1 Actinomycetota bacterium
GGCGGGCCTGCGCCGGCTGGAGAAGTTCTCGAAGCCGGTCGTGGCCGCGATCAACGGCGCCGCCCTCGGCGGTGGCTTCGAGATCTGCCTGGCCTGCAACCACCGGATCAGCGTCGACGACAACTCCATCTCGATCGGCCTGCCGGAGTCGTCGCTCGGACTGCTGCCCGGCGGCGGTGGCGTCACCCGCACCGTGCGCCTGCTCGGCCTGCAGCCGGCGCTGATGGACGTGCTGCTCCAGGGCACCCAGTTCAAGCCGACCACCGCGAAGGAGAAGGGCCTGGTCGACGAGCTGGTCGCCAGCCGCGAGGAGCTGATCCCGGCCGCGAAGGCCTGGATCAAGGCCAACCCGGAGGCCAGCCAGAACCCCTGGGACGCGCCCGGCTACAAGATGCCCGGCGGCTCGCCGAAGTCGCCGGCGCTCGCCGCGTTCCTGCCGGCGTTCCCGGCGCTGCTGCGCAAGCAGACCAAGGGCGCCGTCTACCCCGCGGCCCGCGCGATCTTGAGCGCCGCGGTCGAGGGGGCCAGCACGGACTTCGACACCGCCTCGCGGATCGAGTCGCGCTACCTGACCAACCTGATCGTCAACCAGGGCTCGAAGAACATGATCCAGGCGTTCTTCTTCGACCTGCAGGCGATCAACTCCGGATCGCTCCGTCCCCAGGGCATCGAGCCCTGGAAGGCCACCAAGGTCGGCGTCCTCGGCGCGGGCATGATGGGCGCCGGCATCGCCTACTCCTGCGCTCGCGCGGGCATGGAGGTCGTGCTCAAGGACGTCGCGCAGGACGCCGCAGACAAGGGCAAGGCGTACTCCGAGGGCCTGCTCGACAAGGCCGTCTCGCGCGGCAGGTCCACTCCGGAGAAGAAGGCCGAGCTGCTCGGCCGGATCACCGCCACCGCCGACCCGGCCGACCTGGCCGGCTGCGACCTGGTGATCGAGGCCGTCTTCGAGGACCCGTCGCTCAAGCACAAGGTGTTCGCCGAGATCGCGCCGCACGTCAACCCCGACGCGCTGCTCTGCTCCAACACGTCGACACTCCCGATCACCGAGCTCGCCGAGGGTGTGGACCGGCCGAAGGACTTCATCGGCCTGCACTTCTTCTCGCCCGTCGACAAGATGCCGTTGGTCGAGATCATCCGTGGCAAGGAGACGTCCGACGTCGCCCTGGCCAAGGCCTACGACGTGGTCCAGCAGATCAAGAAGACCCCGATCGTGGTCAACGACAGCCGCGGCTTCTACACCTCGCGCGTCATCGGCACCATGGTCAACGAGGGTCTGGCGATGCTCGGCGAGGGCGTCCACCCGGTCTCGCTGGAGCGCGCGGCGACCCAGGCGGGCTACCCGGTCGGGACCCTGCAGCTCTCCGACGAGCTCAACATGGAGCTGATGCTGAAGATCGCCAAGGCGACCGAGGACGCCGCCGCGCGCGACGGGTCGCCGTACGCCGAGCACGCCGGCATCGCCGTCGCCAAGAAGATGGTCGAGCTCGGTCGCCCGTCGCGGCTCAAGGGCGCGGGCTTCTACGACTATGTCGACGGCAGGCGCCACGGCATCTGGCCCGGCCTCGCGGAGCAGTTCCCGCTCGCTGAGAAGCAGCCCCCGCTGCAGGACATCAAGGACCGGATGCTCTTCGCCGAGGCCCTCGAGACGGCCAAGTGCTTCGAGGAGAACGTCATCACCTCGGCCGCGGCCGCCAACATCGGCTCGATCATGGGCATCGGCTTCCCGCCGATGACCGGTGGCGCCGCGCAGTTCATGACCGGCTACGAGCACCCTGACACCGGCGAGATCGGCCTCGCGGCATTCGTGAAGCGGGCCGACGAGCTGGCCGCGGCGTACGGCTCGACGTTCGAGCCCACGGCGTACCTCCGCGACCTTGCGAGCTCGGGCGGCTCCTTCCCCGCCTGACCCGCCACACGTTGACCCGTCACGAGCCCTGTGACGGGTCAACGCGCTTGGCCGACCTGGGCCAGGCGAAAATGCCCGATCGGCCATTCCGGTTCCCGAGTCAGCCGCGCCGGGGTCGGCCACAATCGACGGGTGAGGGAGAGGGAGAACGCCTCACTCGTCGTCGACGTGAGCGGTCTGCACGTCCGGTTCGGCGAGGTGGAGGCAGTCACAGGCGTTGACCTGCAGGCGTACGCCGGACAGGCGACGGCGCTGCTCGGGCGCAACGGCGCCGGCAAGTCGACCACGATGCGGGTACTGGCCGGCGTGGTGCCGGCGACGGCGGGCACGGTGGTGGTCGGTGGCTTCGACCTCAGCACGGAGACCCTGAAGGCCAAGCAGATCGTCGGCTACTGCCCCGACGTGGGTGGCCTGGTGCCGCGCGCCACCCCGTGGGAGCACCTTCAGCTCGCGGCCCGGCTGCGCCGACTCGGCAACTGGGAGGGGCGCGGCCGCGAGCTGCTGGAGCGCTTCGAGCTCGGCGATGTCGCCCATCGGGTGACGGCGGGCTTCTCCCACGGCATGGGCCGCCGGCTCTCGGTGGTGCTGGCCGCGCTGCACGAGCCCGACCTGCTTCTGCTCGACGAGCCCTTCGACGGCGTCGACCCGATCGGCGTCGAGGCGACCTTCGACGTGGTCAGCGACGCCCGGGCGCGCGGCGCCTGCGTGCTCGTCTCGACCCACCTGCGCGAGCTGGCCGTGCAGTCCTGCACCAGCGTCAGCGTGCTGCGCGGCGGATCGGCCGTCGCGACCCTGGCCGCGCGGGAGATGTCAGGCGAGGAGGGCGCACGTGCCTACCGAAGCCTCCTGGACTGAGCGCAACCCGCACCTGCGCGCCGTCACCGACGTGGGCCACCTGGTGCGCTTCCGCGCCGCAGCCGTACGCCGCCGCTCGACCTTCCGCTGGGGCGCCGGCCTCCTGCTCGTGGTCACGGTGGCGGTGGCCGTGGTGCCTGCGTACGTGCCCGGCGCGGGCGGCTCGGGCAAGGCCTTCGACGTCCTGCTCCTGCTGCCGACCGCCCTGGCCGCGTTCCTCGCCGTCGGTGTCGTGTCAGCTGCTGCCTCGGGGGGCGGGCGCGAGCTGCTGGATCGCGACGCCTCGTCGGTCCACCCGATCAGCCCCACCACCGACCATCTCGGCGCCCTGCTGCTGGCGCCGCTCAACATCGCCTGGCTGCTGCAGACCTGGACGCTGCTGGGCGGCACGGCCTATGCGCTGGGCAACGAGGTCACCCTCATGTCCGCGCAGGTCGTGCTGCTGCTGTGGATCGCGACGGCCACCGCGACCTCGCAGGCGGTGGCCTGGGGGCTGGAAGGCGCCAGACGGGTGCCGCACGGTGTCGTCGGCATCCGCGCCCTGGTCGTCGCGCTCCTCGGCGCGGCCCTCGGGCTGCAGATCTCCGGCCACCTGCTCTCTCTCTTCGACCGCTTCCCCACCAAGGAGGTGGTGGTCGGCATGGTCATCGGGTTCAACGAACGCTGGCTGCTGACGGTCCTGGCCCTGGCCGGGCTGCTCCTGGCCGCCGTCGTGGTCGGCGCCATGCCCGCGCACCTGGCCGCCCACCGCATCCCGCGCGACGAGCTGCGCGTCGAGGCAGGCACCTTCGCCGCCCGCCGGCCGCCGTTCTCCGACCTCACCGCCCTGATCCGCACCGACCGCGGCTCGGTCTGGCGCGCTGTGTCCATGCGGCGCGGCCTCGCGGTGCTGGCCGTCGGTCCGGGCCTGGTGGCCCTGCTCGGCGACCTGCCGTGGGGCTCGATGACGATCCTGCCCGGCCTGGTGGCCTCCGGCGGGGCGCTGCTGTTCGGCGTCAACGCCTGGTGTCTCGACGGGCGCGGTGCCCTCTGGCGTGAGAGCCTGCCGGTGCTGCCGGGGACGGTCTTCACCGCTCGCGCCTACGTGCTTGCGGAGTTCCTGCTCGCCGCCTCGCTGGCGACGGTCGCGCTCGCTGCGGTGCGGGCCGGTGTGCCGGACGTGAGCGAGATGGTGGCTCTGGTCTGCACGCTGGTCGTGGTCACCGTCCAGGTGGTCGCCGCGGCGCTTCGCTGGTCGGCTCAGCACCCCTTTGCGGTCGACCTGCGCTCGGCGCGCGCCACCCCAGCGCCACCGCTCAGCATGGTCGCCTACTCCACCCGCTTGGCCATCAGTACGACGCTCACCGGGGTGGTGTTCTCCGTCCTCTCGGGGCTCGACGAGTGGCGGATCTCCGTGCTGATCGCCGTGCCGTTCGTGTGCTGGTCGTCGGCGCGACTGGCCCGCACCTACCGGCTCTGGCTCACCCCGGTCGAGCGCGCCCGCATCATCACCACGGTGGCCGTCTAGCTAGTCTGCCCGACGTGGTGGACGAGAGCCGGCCGGTGCGCGACGAGGACGCGTTCGACGTCGATGCCGTGGCCGAGTGGCTCCGCGGGCACGCCCAGGCGTTCGCCGACGACCTGACCGGCACTCCGGAGGTCCGCCAGTTCGTGGGGGGCGCCTCCAACCTGACCTACCTGCTGCGCTATCCGTCACGCGACCTGATCCTGCGCCGCCCGCCGGCCGGGACCAAGGCGGCCGGCGCCCACGACATGGGCCGGGAGTACACGATCCAGTCGGCGCTCGCGCCGCTCTTCCCCTACGTCGCCACGATGGTCGGCCTCTGCACCGACCCGTCGGTCGTCGGCTCCGACTTCTACGTCATGGAGCGGCTCGAGGGCACCATCCCGCGCCGGGACCTCCCGTTCGTGCTGTCGGCCGACCGGGTCGGCCGACTGTGCGAGAACGCGTTCGAGGTGCTGGTAGCGCTGCACTCGGTCGACGTGGCGCAGGCGCCCGAGCTGGCCGCGTACGGCAAAGGTGACGGCTACGTCGCGCGCCAGGTGGGCGGCTGGACCAAGCGGTTCGAAGACGCACGCACCGACGACACTGGCGACTGGAGCGACATCACCGGCTGGCTCCACGAGCACCAGCCGGCCGACGTCGGTCCGCGGATGATCCACAACGACTTCCGCTTCGACAACCTGGTGCTCGCCGACGACGACCCCACCCGGATCGTGGGGGTGCTCGACTGGGAGATGGCCACCGTCGGCGACCCGCTGATGGACCTCGGCGGGCTGCTCGCCTACTGGGTCCAGGCCGACGACGACGAGTGGTTCCAGCAGTTCCGTCGCCAGCCGACCACGACGCCGGGGATGTGGACCCGCGACCAGGTCGTCGACCACTACTGCGACCGGATGGGCTTCGAGACGACCCCGGAACGCTGGCGCTTCTACGAGGTGTTCGGCCTGTTCCGGCTGGCGGTGATCGCCCAGCAGATCTGGTACCGCTACGTGCACCGGCAGACCACCAACGAGGCATACGCCGTGCTGGGCCCCGCCGTGGGCTACCTCGAGACCCGCTGCCGCGGGCTGGTGGGGGCCTGATGGGGCAGATCCTGCTGGTGCGGCACGGCCAGGCGTCGTTCGGAGCCGAGGACTACGACGTGCTGTCCGAGGCCGGCTGGGCCCAGGCGCGGCGGCTCGGGGAGTGGTTGCAGGCGCAGGGGATCGTGGCCACGGCGCTGGTGCGTGGTGAGCTGAAGCGGCACCGTGACACCGCCCTCGGCATCGCGGAGGGCGCAGGCTGGAGCGGGCTCGACGCCGCCGTCGACGCGGGCTGGGACGAGTTCGACCACCACGGCCTGATGCGCAGCGTGCCGCCGCTCCCGCCGGACCACACGCGCCGGGAGTTCCAGGCGGCGTTCGAGCAGGCCACCGGTGCCTGGGCCGCGGGCGCCCCAGGCGACTACGCCGAGACCTTCACCGGGTTCGTGGCCAGGGTGCGCGGAGCCCTCGAGCGGGCGGCCGCACTCGCCGGCAGCGGCGAGACAGCGGTGGTGGTGAGCTCCGGCGGGCCGATCGCCGTCACCTGCGCCGACCTGGTCGACCCGGACGCCGACCAAGCCGGCCTGGCCCGCGCCTGGGCGCGGTTCAACACCGTGACGGTCAACTCGTCGGTGACCAGGGTGCTGGTCGGCCCCACCGGCGCCCGGCTGCTGACCTTCAACGAGCACAGCCACCTGGAGGCCGACGCCCTGAGCTACCGCTGACCCGGGACCGCCGACCCATAAAAAGTCAGGCTTGACTGTTTGTTGGTCGTGAGGAAGGCTGGCGGACGTGACCAGCTCCTCGACCGTGCGCGTCCCGCAGGAGGAGCGCACCCGTGCCATGCGGGCGCGGCTGCTCGAGGCGACCGTCGACTGCCTGGTCGAGCGCGGCTTCAGCGGTACGTCGACAACGCTGGTCTCCGAGCGCGCGGGCGTCAGCCGTGGGGCGCAGCTGCATCACTTCCCGACCAAGAACGACCTGGTGGTCGCCGCGGTCAAGCACCTCACCGAGGTGCGCGGCGCGGAGCTCGCCGCTGCCGCGGAAGAGCTGCCGGCGGGCGCGCGGCGTACGCGCGCGGTGCTGCAAATGCTGGCAGACCACTTCACCTCGCCCGTCTTCGCCGCCGCCCTCGAGCTGTGGGTGGCGGCCCGCACCGACGATGCCCTGCTCGCCGAGGTCGAGCCGCTGGAGCGACAGGTCGGCCGCGAGGCGCACCGGCTCACCGTCGAGGCGCTCGGCGCCGACGAGTCGCGGCCGGGCACCCGCGAGCTGGTGCAGGCGACGCTCGACCTGGTCCGCGGGCTCGGGCTGGCCAACACGATCACCGACGACACCCGTCGCCGGGGCCGGATCCTCGACGAGTGGGCGCGCACCCTCGACCGCGCCCTGAAGGAGACCACGTGACCAGTGTGCTCGAGGGCATCCTCGACGACCTGAAGGCCGAGGGCGACCGGCTGTGGACCGCCGTGGCCGCGCTCGGCCAGTCCGCCGGCGGCGGCTGGGACAGACCCACACCGGCGCCCGGCTGGTCCGTGGCCACCCAGATCGCCCACCTCGCGTGGACCGACGAGCAGGCGACCGCAGCCGCCCACTCGCTGACCCCGGAGGGCGAGGAGGCGTGGGACGCGATCGTGCTCGCCGCCATCGACGACCCGCAGGGGTTCGTCGACCATGGTGCCGAGGAGGTCAGCCGGCTGGCGCCGGCAGCGCTCCTGGCCCGGTGGGGTCTGGGGCGCGAGCGCCTGGCCGTCGCTCTTCGGGAGTTCCCGGACGGACAGCGGATGCCATGGTTCGGACCGCCGATGTCGCCGGCCTCGATGGCGACCGCCCGGTTCATGGAGACCTGGGCGCACGCGCTCGACGTCTACGCCGCACTGGGCATCGAGCCGGACGTGACCGACCGGATCCGCCACGTCGCCCATATCGGGGTCCGCACCCGCGACTACTCCTACACCGTCCACGAGCAGCAGCCGCCGGCCGAGGCGTTCCGGGTCGAGCTGACCGCCCCGTCGGGCGAGACCTGGACCTGGGGGCCGGAGGATGCCGCGCAGAAGGTCACCGGGTCGGCGCACGACTTCTGCCTGCTGGTGACCCAGCGCATCCACCGCGACGACACCGCCCTGGTCGCGACCGGCCCGGACGCCCAGCACTGGCTGACGATCGCGCAGTGCTTCGCCGGTCCTCCGGGTGAGGGAAGGGCGAAAGCATGAATCTCGACAAGCTCGATCACCGAATGCGCGTGGGGAACTGCTCGGGGTTCTACGGGGACCGCCTCTCGGCGATGCGGGAGATGCTCGAGGGAGGCGAGCTCGACTACCTCACGGGCGACTACCTCGCCGAGCTGACCATGCTGATCCTCGGCAAGGACACGATGAAGGATCCCTCGCTGGGCTACGCGCGCACGTTCGTACGGCAGCTCGAGGACTCCCTGGGCCTTGCCCTCGAGCGCGGCGTGAAGATCGTCAGCAACGCCGGCGGGCTCAACCCGGCCGGCCTCGCCGACCGGCTGCGCGAGGTCGCGAGCGGGCTCGGCCTGGACGCGAGGATCGCCCACGTCGAGGGCGATGAAGTGCGCGGTCTCGGCTTCGAGGGCGCGCTCACCGCCAACGCCTACCTCGGTGGTTTCGGCATCGCCGCCGCACTGGCCCAGGGCGCGGACGTGGTGGTCACCGGCAGGGTCACCGACGCCTCGCTCGTGGTCGGACCCGCGGTGGCCCACCACGGCTGGACGCCGACGTCGTACGACGAGCTGGCCGGCGCCGTCGTCGCCGGCCACATCCTCGAGTGCGGTCCGCAGGCATGCGGCGGCAACTTCTCGGGCTTTCGGAGCCTCCCTCACGACGGCAAGCCGCTCGGCTTCCCGCTCGCCGAGATCGCCGCCGACGGAAGCTTCGTGGTCACCAAGCACGACGACACCGGCGGCGCGGTCACGGTCGACACGGTGACCGCGCAGCTGATGTACGAGATCCAGTCGACCACCTACCTCAACCCCGACGTCACCACCCACCTCGACTCGATCCGGCTCAGCCAGGAGGCTGACGACCGGGTCGCGGTCACCGGCGTGCGTGGTGAGGCGCCGCCGGCGCGGCTGAAGGTGTGCGTCAACGAGCTGGGTGGCTTCCGCAACTCGATGGAGTTCGTGCTCACCGGCCTCGACCTCGACGCCAAGGCCGACTGGCTGCGGTCGCAGCTCGAGCCCGCGCTCAAGGCCGCCTCGGTCACCTGGACCCAGACCGCGTCGCCGCTCGGCGATGCCGACACCGAGGAGGGCGCGTCCTGCCTGCTCCGGTGCACGGTGATGGACAGCCAGGCCGACCCGGTCGGCACGGCGTTCACGGGCCCGGCCGTCGAGCTCGCCCTGTCGTCGTACCCCGGCTTCACCATGACCGCCCCACCCGGCCGCCCCAGGCCGTACGGCATCTACCGACCGGAGTACGTCGACCGCTCGGCCGTCACCCACACCGTGGTGCACCACGACGGCGTCCGCGAGGTCGTTGCCGACCCGACGGAGTTCGCCGAGGCGGACCCCAACACCGGCCGCCGACCCTCGCCGTACCCTGCACCGCAGGACGCCGTGAACCGGCGGATGCCGCTCGGCACCTTCGTGCACGCCCGGTCGGGCGACAAGGGCGGCGACGCGAACCTCGGCCTGTGGGTCGTCAACGACGGCTCGCCGAAGTACGCCGCCCGGGTGACCTGGCTGAGCAAGATGATCACCCCGAAGAAGATCCGTGAGCTGGTGCCGGAGGCGAAGGACCTCGACGTGGAGGTCTACCTGCTGCCCAACCTCGGAGGCGTGAACGTGCTGATCCACGGCCTGCTCGGCGCCGGGGTCGCCGCCTCCACCCGCTTCGACCCGCAGGCCAAGGGTCTCGGCGAGTGGGTGCGGTCGCGCACCGTGCACATCCAGGAGGACTTGTTGTGATCGAGCGAGCGCGGCGCGTGGGCGAGACGAGGTCGCCGCGGGCGCGTCGAGACCACGTGAGCGTCCGTGCCCGAGCTACCGAGGTCGGCGTGCCAGGTCTCGATACGGCGCCGCTCGTTCCTCGCGGGGCCTGCCCGACCAACGAAGGGGCGACCCGATGACCGATCACCGGGCTGCCCTCCGCGACGTCGCGACCGAGTTCGTGCGCCGGGAGGTCGAGCCGCACCTGCAGGAATGGGAGGACGCCGGCACCATCCCGCGCGAGCTGCACCGGGCGGCAGCCAAGCAGGGGTTGCTCGGCGTCGCGTTCCCCGAGGAGGTGGGCGGCCAGGGCGGCGACCTGCTCGACTCGGTCGCGATGCAGGAGGCGATGTTCGAGGCCGGCGCCTCGAGCGGACTGATGGCCGGGCTGTTCACCAGCGG
This sequence comes from Actinomycetota bacterium, assembly GCA_030862825.1. Classification (GTDB taxonomy): domain Bacteria; phylum Actinomycetota; class Actinomycetes; order Propionibacteriales; family Nocardioidaceae; genus Nocardioides. The sequence goes on from JALZCZ010000142.1 coordinate 9,642, forward strand.
CATCGCGCTGCCCCACATCGCATCGTCCGGCAACGCCGACCTCATCGACCGCTTCGCCCGGCCCACCCTGGCCGGCGACACGATCGGGTCGCTCGCGGTCACCGAGCCGGGCGGCGGCTCCGACGTCGCCGGCATCCGCACCACCGCGGTCCGACGGGGCGACCACTACGTCGTCAACGGCGCCAAGACGTTCATCACCAGCGCCGTCCGCGCCGACTTCGTGACGACCGCGGTGCGCACCGGTGGCCCGGGCCACGCCGGGGTGAGCCTGGTCGTGGTGGAGGCCGGCATGCCGGGGTTCGGCGTTGACCGATCGCTGCGCAAGATGGGCTGGCACTGCTCCGACACCGCCGAGCTGTCCTACGTGGACGTTCGGGTGCCGGCCGCCAACCTGGTCGGCGAGGAGAACACCGGCTTCCACCAGATCGCCGAGCAGTTCGTCGTCGAGCGGATCGCACTCGCCGTGCACGCCTACGGCATCGCCTCGCGATCGCTGGCGCTGACCGCCGACTACTGCCGCGGGCGGGAGACCTTCGGCAAACCGCTGATCGCCAACCAGGTGGTCCGTCACAAGCTGGTCGAGATGCGCCGGCAGGTCGAGATCGCCCGGACCTACACGCACGAGGTCGCCCGCCGACATGTCGCGGGCGAGAGCGTCATCGCCGAGGCCTGCCTGGCGAAGCAGACTGCCTGCGACGCGGCGACGTACGTCTGCGACCAGGCCGTCCAGCTGCACGGCGGCACGGGCTACATGCACGGGACCGAGGTGGAGCGGCACTACCGCGACGCCCGGATCCTGCCCATCGGAGGAGGAGCCACCGAGGTGCTGACCGATCTGGCCGCGAAGCTGTTGGGCTACTCGGCATGACTGACAACAGGACGGCGATGCTCGAGAAGGTCGCCGAGCTCGAGACCGAGCACGCGAAGGCGGTGGCCGGCGGCGGTGAGAAGTACGTGGCCCGCCACCACGAGCGCGGCAAGCTGATGCCCCGCGAGCGGATCGAGCTGCTCGTCGACGAGGGCTCGGCGTTCCTGGAGCTGAGCCCGCTGGCCGGCTGGGGATCGGACTTCGCGGTCGGCGCCAGCGTGGTCACCGGCATCGGCGTGGTCGAGGGCGTCGAGTGCATGATCACCGCCAACGACCCGACGGTGAAGGGCGGCGCGAGCAACCCGTGGACGGTCAAGAAGATCTTCCGCGCCTCACAGATCGCCGAGGAGAACGGGCTCCCGACGGTCGCGCTGGTCGAGTCCGGCGGCGCCGACCTGCCGACCCAGAAGGAGATCTTCATCCCTGGCGGCAAGCTGTTCCGCGACATCACTCGCTCGTCGGCGGCCAAGCAGCCCACGATCGCCCTGGTGTTCGGCAACTCCACCGCCGGCGGCGCCTACGTGCCAGGCATGAGCGACTACACGGTGATGGTCAAGCAGCAGGCCAAGGTCTTCCTCGGCGGCCCGCCGCTGGTGAAGATGGCGACCGGCGAGGAGTCCGACGACGAGTCGCTCGGCGGCGCGGAGATGCACGCCCGCACCTCCGGCCTGGCCGACTACCTCGCCGAGGACGAGCGTGACGCGCTCCGGATCGGGCGCCGGATCGTGGCCCGGCTCAACTGGCGGAAGGCCCGGCCCGAGCCGAAGGCGTACGCCGAGCCGGACCAGGACGCCGACGGCCTGCTCGACCTGATCCCGACCGACCTCAAGGAGCCGTTCGACCCGCGCGAGGTGATCGCCCGCATCTGTGACGGGGTCTCCTCGTCCAACGGTCAGGTCTTCGACGAGTTCAAGCCGCTCTATGGTCCGTCCCTGGTCACCGGTTGGGCGCGGCTGCACGGCCGCCCGATCGGGATCCTCGCCAACGCGCAGGGGGTGCTGTTCAGCGAGGAGGCGCAGAAGGCGACCCAGTTCGTGCAGCTGGCCAACCAGACCGACACGCCGCTGCTCTTCCTGCACAACACCACCGGTTACATGGTCGGCAAGGAGTACGAGCAGGGCGGGATCATCAAGCACGGCGCGATGATGATCAACGCCATCAGCAACAGCACCGTGCCGCACCTCAGCGTGATCATGGGCGCGTCGTACGGCGCCGGCAACTACGGCATGAACGGCCGCGCCTACGACCCGCGCTTCCTCTTCACCTGGCCCAGCGCGAAGTCGGCCGTGATGGGCCCCGCCCAGCTCGCCGGCGTGCTCGAGATCGTCGCCCGGCAGTCCGCGGAGGCGAAGGACCAGACCTTCGACGCCGAGGGCTTCGCGGCGGTCAAGGAGGTCGTCGAGGGCCAGGTCGAGGAGCAGTCGCTGCCGTACTTCCTCTCCGGGATGGTGTACGACGACGGCGTGATCGACCCGCGCGAGACCCGCACCGTGCTCGGCATCTGCCTGTCCGTGATCGACAACAAGGCCTTCAGCGGCACCGACCGCTTCGGCGTCTTCAGGATGTGACGGGCATGCCGATCCAGAGACTCCTCGTCGCGAACCGCGGCGAGATCGCCAGCCGGGTGTTCCGCACCTGCCGTCGCCTCGGCATCGAGACCGTGGCGGTGCACTCCGACGCCGACGCGGACCTGCCGTTCGTGCGCGAGGCCGACGTCGCCGTGCACCTTCCCGGCAACAGCCCGACCGAGACCTACCTCCGCGGCGACCTGATCATCGAGGCCGCCCGGCGTACCGGCGCGGACGCGATCCACCCCGGTTACGGCTTCCTGTCGGAGAACGCCGACTTCGCGCGCAGTGTGATCGCCGCCGAGATCACCTGGGTCGGACCCGACCCGCAGGCGATCGACCAGATGGGCTCGAAGATCGAGGCGAAGCGGCTGATGGTCGCGGCCGGCGTGCCGGTGCTCGACAGCATCCACGTCGAGGACGCCACCGAGGAGCACCTGCCGCTGCTGGTCAAGGCGTCCGCCGGCGGCGGCGGCCGGGGCATGCGGATCGTCCGCGACCTGGCCGGCCTACCGGGCGAGGTCGAGAAGGCCGAGGCCGAGGCCGCCTCGGCGTTCGGTGACGGCACCGTGTTCATCGAGCCGTACGTCGAGCGCGGACGGCACGTCGAGGTGCAGGTCTGGGGTGACACCGCAGGCACGATCGTGGTGATCGGCGAGCGCGACTGCTCCATCCAGCGGCGCCACCAGAAGGTCATCGAAGAAGCACCGGCTCCGGGACGGTTCACGAGGACCACCCGCGGCACGATGCACCAGGCGGCAGAGGCCGCTGCCGCGGCGATCGGCTACCGGGGTGTCGGCACCGTCGAGTTCCTCTACGACGAGGACACCGAGCGCTTCTTCTTCCTCGAGATGAACACCCGGCTCCAGGTCGAGCACCCGGTCACCGAGATGGTCTTCCACACCGACCTGGTGGAGCTGCAGCTCCGCACGGCCGAGGGCGGCCGGGCCGACGGCCTGCGCTTCCCCGACAAGCCCGACGGCTTCGCCATCGAGGCCAGGCTCTACGCCGAGGACCCTGCGGAGGACTACCAGCCCCAGAGCGGGCTGCTCACCCGGTTCGACATCCCGACCGGACCGGGGGTCCGGGTCGACTCGGGCTTCGAGTCCGGAAGTGAGGTGTCGACGCACTACGACGCCATGCTCGCGAAGGTGATCGCCTCCGGCCGGACCCGCGAGGAGGCCGCCCGCAAGCTGGCCGCCGCGCTGAGCAGAGCCAGGATCCACGGCGTGGTCACCAACCGCGACCTGCTCGTGTCGATCCTGCGTGACCAGGGTTTCCTGGCCGGCGAGGTCAGCACGGCGTTCCTCGAGCAGGAGCTTCGGGTTGACGGCTCAGCTGCTTCGAGACGGGTCAACGGGAGTGCGGCGGCGGCGGCGATCGCGCTGGCCGAGCAGGCCGGCGCGGCCCGGACCGTGCAGGCACGGATGCCGGTGGCCTGGCGCAACGTGGTCTCGCAGCCGCAGCGCACCGAGTTCCAGGACGAGATCGTGGTCGAGTGGTTCGGCACCCGCGACGGCTACGTCGTCGACGGCCACACCGTGGTCGAGGCGAGTGCCACCCGGGTGACGCTGGAGACCGACGGCCTGCGCACGGCGTACGACGTCGCGATCAGTGCCCTCCCCCATGGACAGAGCGCGGTCGACGTCGACTCGGCGCACGGCCACGTCCGGCTGACCCGGGTGCCGCGGTTCGTCGACCCGGCCGATGCGGTCGCCAGCGGGAGTCTCCTGGCACCGATGCCCGGCACGGTCGTCAAGGTCCTGGTCGAGCAGGGCGCGGAGGTCGCCGCGGGCGACGCCGTCCTGGTGCTCGAGGCCATGAAGATGCAACACACCGTGAGCGCGCCGCACGCCGGCACGGTCACCGAGATCGACGTGAAGCCCGGCGTGCAGGTCGCCGCCGGTGAGGTACTGGCAGTAGTGGAGGAAGCATGAGCAACTTCAGCGAGACCGAGGAGCGCCAGGAGCTGCGCAAGCAGGTCGCGAAGCTGGCCTCGAAGTACGGCCGCGAGTACTTCACCGAGAAGGCCCGGTCGGGCGGGAAGACCACCGACCTGTGGCTGGAGATCGGTAAGAACGGCTACCTCGGCATCAACATCCCCGAGCAGTACGGCGGCGGTGGCGGCGGCATCGGTGACATCGCGGCGGTCTGCGAGGAGCTGGCCGCGCAGGGCTGCCCGTTGCTGATGATGGTGGTCAGCCCGGCGATCTGCGGCACCGTGATCACCCGCTACGGCACCGACGAGCAGAAGCAGCGCTGGTTGCCCGGCATCTGCGACGGCACCAGCACGATGGCGTTCGCGATCACCGAGCCCGACGCCGGCACCAACACCCACAACATCACCACGACCGCCCGCAGGGACGGCGACGAGTGGGTGCTCAACGGCCGCAAGATCTTCATCTCCGGGATCGACGAGGCCGACAACGTGCTGGTGGTGGCCCGCGCCGAGGACGCCAGGACGGGAAAGGTGAAGCCGGTGCTGTTCGTGGTGCCGACCGACGCACCCGGTCTCGAGGCCAGGTCGATCCCGATGGAGATCGTCTCGCCCGAGCTGCAGTTCCAGGTCTTCCTCGACGACGTCCGCCTGCCCGGCGACGTGCTGGTCGGCGACGAGGACGGCGGGTTGGTCCAGCTGTTCGCGGGCCTCAACCCCGAGCGGATCATGGCGGCGTCGTTCTCCACCGGCCTGGCCCGCTACGCGCTCGACAAGGCGGCGGCGTACGCGAAGGAGCGGGCGGTGTTCAAGGACGCCATCGGCTCCCACCAGGCGATCGCACACCCGCTGGCGCAGACCCACATCGAGATCGAGATGGCCCGGCTGATGACCCAGAAGGCCGCCGCGCTCTACGACGACGGCGACGACATGGGCGCCGGAGAGGCCGCCAACATGGCCAAGTACGCCGCCGCCGAGGCCGCCTGCGACGCGGCCGACCGCGCCGTGCAGACCCACGGTGGCAACGGCATCACCCAGGAGTACGGCGTCGCGGGGCTGCTCGTCGCCTCCCGCGCCGGCCGGATCGCGCCGGTCTCGCGCGAGATGATCCTCAACTTCGTGGCGATGCACTCGCTGGGACTCCCCAAGTCGTACTGACCCGGGTCCGGGCCGGCGTGTATCGCCAGCTCCAGAACAGCATCAGGCCGGACGAGACGAAATAGAACGCGTGCAGGGCCCAGATGGGTCCGGGCGGCAGGTGGAAGACGTAGACCGAGTAGAAGACGTTGCCCACGTTGGCCAGCACGAGGTTGCCGCTGCTGTAGGACGTGAGGTCCTTGCTGCGCGCCGCCTTCGCGAGCATCGGGAGGGCCGAGCACGCGAACACGATCGTCGCGATGATGCCGGCCAGCGCCGGGAACGAGCTCCACATGTCAGCGACGCTAGGTGTCGCGGCGGACGCCCCACATCGGGAGTTCGGCGCATCTCGTGGGTGGCGCGGTTGGGTGTCCTTACCCATCGTTCACCGGGGGGAGCGGCGGCGCCGGTATCGTGGGCAGGTGGGACTCCTCAACGGCATCGACCGTGCGCAGCGGCGATTCCCGCCGTTGGGCGTGCCGATCGCGGTCTTCTACAAGTTCTACGACGACCAGGGCAACTATCTCGTCGCCGCGCTGAGCTACTACGCGTTCGTCGCGATCTTCCCGCTGCTGCTCCTGGCCTCGTCGATCCTGGGGTTCATCCTCCAGGGCAACGAGGCGCTGCAGGAGCGGGTGCTCAACTCCGCGCTCGCACAGTTCCCGATCATCGGCGACGATCTCGGCCGTCCCGATGGACTGCAGGGCTCGACGGCCGGCATCGTGGTCGGCTTCCTGGTCGCGCTGTTCGGCGCCTCGGGCCTGGGGCAGGCCATCCAGAACACCATGAACACCGCCTGGGCGGTGCCGCGCACCAGCCGGCCGAACCCGTTCATCACCCGGATCAAGAGCCTGCTGCTGCTGACCCTGGCCGGCTTCGCGGTGCTGGGCGTCTCGGTGCTGTCGACCCTCGGCGCCAACACCGAGGTCTTCGGCGCCGGGCTCAACGCCACGATCAGGTGGGGGATCCTGATCGCCTCGGTCACCGCCGTCGCGCTGGTCCTGACAGGGCTGTCGCGGCTCGCCGCCGCCCGTCACCACTACGTCGGCCGCTCGTGGCCGGGCGCCTTCGCGGTCGCGATCATGTGGCAGGGGCTGCAGTATCTCGGTGCGGTCTACGCGACCACCGTGATCAGCGGCAGCAAGGGGATGAACCAGGACTTCGCCCTGGTGCTCGGCCTGATGGGCATCATCTACCTCGCCGCGATCATGGGCGTGCTCGGCATCGAGATCAACGTGGTGCTCGCGCGCACGCTCTGGCCGCGGTCGCTGCTCACCCTCTTCACCGACAACGTCGACCTCACCGACGCCGACCGGCGCACCTACGCCGGGCTCGTGCACCTCAACACGATCAAGGGGTTCGAGTCGGTCGCTGTGCGCTTCGAGGGCCGCGACGGTGGCACCCACGAGCTCGTCCTCGATCCGAAGACGCCACCGAACGGCATACCCCAGCAGTCACCGCAGTCGCCGCAGTCGCCGCAGACGCAGCAGCCGGAGCCGGATCAGCCGTCGGACCGGAGCGGCACGAAGCGGTAGCCGCCGTGCCGGGTCACCTTCACGTGGTCGCCGTGGCGGACGACGAGCAGCATGATGCCGGCCACCGGGATCACCATCCGGCCGCCGTCGGCGACCTGGTCGACCAGCTCCTGGGGCAGCGTGCGCGGCTCGGCCGAGACCAGGACCCGATCGAACGGTCCCTCGGCCGGCAGCCCCAGCACGCCGTGCTCCGCCTGCCGGATCTCGGCCCAGGGCAGGTCGGCGCGGGCCAGGTTGGCGGCACCGAACTCCACAAGCGCCGGCTCCAGCTCGACACCGACCACCCGACCCTCGGGACCTGTGAGGTGGGCCAGCAGGGCGGTGGTCCAGCCGGACCCGGAGCCGACGTCGAGCACCCGGTTGCCGGGTGCGACCTCGAGCATCCGGAGCATCGCCTCGACGGTGCGCGGCTGCGAGTTGGTCTGGCCCTTCCCGATGTCGATCGGTCCGTCGTACGCCGCCTGGTCTGCCTTCTCGGCCGGGAGGAAGTCCGCGCGGTGGATGGCCGCGAACGCGGCCGACACGGCGTTCACATCTTCCACTCAACCACGTCGGTGGTTCTCCTGCGAGGGCCGCCGCGATGGTCGAGGATTGCTCCGTGTTCAAGCTCTACGCGCTGATGAGCGTCATCGGCTTCGTGCTGCTCGTCTTCAGCGTGGTGGACATCATCGGCACGCCGCCGCACCGGGTCCGCAACCTGCCCAAGCTGTGGTGGCTGATCCTGGTCCTGCTCTTCCCGCTGGTCGGCTCCATCGCTTGGCTGGCCGCCGGCCGCCGGCGGAAGACCGCGCCCCCGCCCCGCGCCCACGAGCGCGAGGTGCCGGAGTTCCCCGAGTACGACCGCCCGGGTCGCGCCGCCGCGGCCGACCCGACCAAGGACGAGGAGTTCCTGCGCCAGGTCCGGGAGCGGGCCGAGGAGCAGCGCAAGCGCTACGAGGCCTCGCGCAAGGAAGAGCCGCCTGCGGAGCCGAAGCCGGAGCCCGACGCCACGACCTAGTCGGCGACCAGCCGCGCTCGGAGCGCGCCGATGCGGTCGTCTCCGAGGCCGAGCCCGTCGGACAGGTATCGGTCAAGGGATCCGTACGCCGCCGACAGGGCGTCGTACGCCGCACGCAGGTAGGTCTCGTCGGCGACCAGGACGCGTTCGTAGACGGGCACCTTGTCGGCGCCGAGGTGCTCGTGGACCATGCCGAGGTACTTCTCGCGGGTGCCCGAGGAGACGGTGTTGGTGAGCAGGTAGTCGCTCACGATGACGTCGTCGGCGACGCCGGCGATGTGGAGCAGCAGGATGCCGGCCCATCCGGTGCGGTCCTTGCCGGCGGTGCAGTGGAAGAGCTGCGGCGCGTCGGCCTCGGCGAGGTGGGAGAGCAGGGCCGCGAACGACGCCCGGCCGCCGTCGTGCAGGACGAACCCGCGGTAGACCCCGCGCATGACCTCGTCGGCCTCGGCCACGGTGGCGAGCGTGGATACGGAGTCCATCGGGATGCCCTTGACCTCGACGTGGGTCCAGGTCGCGCCCGGCACCGCGACGTCCGGGTGCGCCTCGACCTCGTGGTCGTCGCGGAGGTCGTAGACGGCGGTGACGCCCAGCTCCGAGATGGTGGTGGCGTCCTCGTCGGTGAGGGCGAGCTCGTTGGAGCGGAACAGGACTCCTGCTCGCAGCGGCTGCCCGTCGGCCGTGGTGTAGCCCGGACCGGTCACGTCGCGGAAGTTGTCGGCCGACGCGAGCCGGACCAGCTCCTCGCCGAACCTCGATGCGGACTCGTGGGGCACGGCCGCAGCCTAGTGGGGTCGACGGCCAGGTACCCGAGGCCGGCTCCCGGGGGCTCGACGCGCTCGTCGCCGGTGCTCCTCGCGGCTCGGCCACCTGGATCTGAGGATCAGCTCGGGATCGAGAAGAGCGCGATCGGTTCGGTGGTGGGTTTGCCCGTGGGTGAGCCGCCGTCGCGCTCCACGGTGATGCCGACCGCCTTCGCCCGGGTGGCGTCGCCCTCCAGCAGCACCGCTGTGGCGGCTGGGTCGTCCGGCATCAGGCCGGCCGACACCATGCCGGAGCCGGGCTGCAGGTACCAGAGCTGATAGTCCTTCCCGGGCGGCGGCGCGGCCATGCCCTCGGGGACGATCACGGACTGACCGAGCGACTTGGACACCACGACCGTGGCCCTGGCACCGTCGGCGAACTCCTGCACGACCCGCTGGGCGTCGTCGGCCCCCAGCACCTGCTCGGTGGCGGTGAGCTGGACCGACGGGGAGTCCTCGTCCCACGGCTGCACGATCGCAACACCTCCTCCGATCGCCGTCACCGCCGCGGCGGCGACGAGCAGCGCCTGCCAGCGGCGGGGCCGGGCGGGCTCTGGCTCTCGCTCGGGCGCCGGCGGCGGGATGGGGCGCACCGTGCCGATCCCGGCGAGCACGTTGTCGCGCAGCGAGGCCGGCGGGGTGACCACGGCGGTGTCGGCCAGCAGGGCCGAGGTCTCGCGCAGGCTGGCCACCTCGGCCTGGCATTCCGGGCACTCCGAGAGGTGCCGCTCGAACTTCGCGCGCTCGAGGTCGTCGAGCGCGTCGACGGCGTAGGCGCCGGACAGCGCGTGCACGTCGTTCATGACGCCACTCCAATCGTGTCTCTGAGGCGGATGAGGCCGTCTCGGATGCGGGTCTTGGCGGTGCCGAGCGGTAGGTCGAGCATGCTCGCCACCTCGGTGTGCGTGTAGCCCCCGAAGTAGGCCAGCTCGACTGCCTCGCGCTGGACGGGCGTGAGGCTCTCCAACGCGTGGCGCACCCGGCGGGCCTCCATCGAGGCGTGGGCCGCGTCCGCGGTCGAGTCGTGGTCGACGGTCTGGTTGCGCCGCTCGTATGTCGCGTCGCGGCGGGTGGACGCCTCGGCGGACCGCACCCGGTCGACCGACCTGCGGTGCACGATCGTGAGCATCCAGGCCTGGGCGCTCCCCTTCGCAGGGTCGAACCGGCTGGCCGTCCGCCAGATCTCCAGGAACGCCTCCTGGGCGACCTCCTCCGCCTGCGCCGGGTCGCGGACGATTCGCACCGCGAGCCCGAACACCCGCGCCGAGGTGGCGTCGTACAGCCGTGCGAAGGCCTCCTGGTCACCGCGCGAGGCCTGCTTCAGCAGGTCACCC
>JALZCZ010000143.1 GCA_030862825.1 Actinomycetota bacterium
CCAACAATCAAACCATTGTCAGAATCATTGCCGAAAAAACAAACCCAAACCAAAAAATGACATGGGCATACAAACTAATTCATCGACTATTGACACACTGTTGAGTTCTCAAAAATCAGACGCACACTCGAACGACCCTCTCGGATCGCTCTGAAGGGCAACCTGCAAAAACTTACCGGGTCGAACTGCGCGAGTCAACTCAGATCAGCTGCCTCGGCGAACGGCTCGGGCCGGGCGCGCGGCAAACCCGACATTCTGGTCTTTCGACCGGGTGTGGGAGCCGCTTGCGCGACATGGAAAACACTAGCAAGTCCTCACTCGGGAGCACCAATCGGGGCCGCCTTCGGGCTGCGTCGGTAGACGGAGACGCTCGGGTCGCCCGGGATCCAGAACCGCCAGGGGCGGTCGGGTGCCAGGCGCAGGCCCACCCGCGGGCCGCTCTCGAGCGTCTCGGGAGCGGGCCCGAGGGTGAGGCTCACCGGCCCCTGGGAGAGGTCGGCGCCGTTGTCGGTCAGGTCCAGCCCCAGCGCCCGAACGAGCCGGGCGGGCCCGCGGGCCAGGTCGCGATCCACCGCACCGGGCCGGCGCCTCCGCGCCTCCTCGAAGCCCTCGACCACCTCGCCGGCCCGCAGCAGCACGGCGCTCGGCTGTCCGACCGGGCCAACCGTCACATTGGCGCACACGTGCATGCCGTAGGTGAAGTAGCAGTAGAGGTGGCCTGCCGGGCCGAACATGACGCTGTTGCGCTGGGTCTGGCCGCGATAGGCGTGGGATCCCGGATCGTCGGGTCCGGCGTACGCCTCCACCTCGCTCAGCCGCACTGCGACGGAGCCGTGCCGGATCACGGCGCCCAGGAGCGTGGGCGCCACGTCCAGCACCGGGCCGGAGAGCCGCTCAGACAGGGAGGGCGAACCGTTCACGGCGCTGCGCGGCCCCCTCGACGACCTCGGTGAGCTGTTCGCTGACCCGGACCGGTGCCGTGCCGCCGCGCCCCGAGCGGGACTCGACGGATCCCTGCACGGTGAGCACGTCGCGCACGGCGGGCCGCAGCCGCGGCGAGATCTCCGCGAGCTGCTCGTCGGAGAGCTCGTCGAGCTCGATGCCCAGCTCCTCGCAGCGGCGCACGCAGGCGCCGGCCACCTCGTGCGCCACCCGGAACGGGACACCCTCGCGGACCAGCCACTCGGCGATGTCGGTGGCCAGGGAGAAGCCCTGCGGAGCCAGCTCGGCGAGACGGGCCGTGTCGAAGGTGAGCGTCGCGACCATCCCCGTGAACGCCGGCAGCAGCACCTCGAGGGTGTCGACGGAGTCGAAGACCGGCTCCTTGTCCTCCTGCAGATCGCGGTTGTAGGCCAGCGGCAGCGCCTTGAGCGTGGTCAGCAGCCCGCCCAGGTTGCCGACCAGCCGACCCGCCTTGCCACGGGCGAGCTCGGCGATGTCGGGGTTCTTCTTCTGCGGCATGATGCTCGACCCGGTCGACCAGGAGTCGTGCAGCGCCACGAACCCGAACTCGTGGGTCGACCAGAGGATGACCTCCTCGGCCAGCCGGCTGATGTCGACCCCGATCTGGGCGGTGACGTAGGCGAACTCCGCGACGAAGTCGCGGGCGGACGTGCCGTCGATGGAGTTCCCGGTGGATCCGGTGAAGCCCAGGTCGGCGGCGACCGCCTCGGGGTCCAGGTCGAGGCTGCTCCCGGCGATCGCCCCCGAGCCGTACGGCGAGTCGGCGGCGACCCGGGCGTCCCAGTCGAGGAGCCGGTCGACGTCGCGCAGCAGCGGCCAGGCGTGGGCGAGCAGGTGGTGCGAGAGCAGGACGGGCTGGGCGTGCTGGAGGTGCGTCCGCCCGGGCATGACGGTCGGCGGGTCGAGCGCGAGGTGGTCGCGCGCCTGAGCGGCCAGCACGTCGACCAGGTCGAGCACCTGCCCGCCGATGGTGCGCGCGTGGTCGCGCAGGAACAGCTTGAAGAGCGTGGCGATCTGGTCGTTGCGGCTTCGCCCGGCACGGATCCGACCGCCGATATCGACCCCCACTTCGTCGAGCAGCAGCCGCTCGAGTGCGCCGTGCACGTCCTCGTCGGAGGGGTCGGGCCGCAGCGAGCCGTCGGCGTACCGGTCCCCCAGCACGACGAGGCCCCGCACCAGCTCGGCGTGGTCGTCGTCGGTGAGCAGACCCGCGCGGTGCAAGGCATCGGCATGTGCCCGTGAGCCCGCGAGGTCGTACGGCGTCAGCCGCCAGTCGAAGTGGGTCGACCGCGAGAGCGCCTCGAGCTCGGGAGACGGTCCGCTGGAGAAGCGGCCGCCCCAGAGCTTGCCCTGGTTGGTCGTGCTCACAGTCGCTCTCCTCCGGCAGGTGCGATGGCGGCCGCGATCGCAGCGGCCATGATCTCAGGCAGGTCCGGGGAGGCCGCGGTGCCGTCGTCGCTGAGCGCCGCAGGTGTCCACCACGCGGCCTGGAGGATGTTGCCGACCTCGGCCGCCTCGAGGCCGCGGAAGTGGACCTCGGTGGCGGGGTCGAGCCGCATCGCGAAGAAGTGGTTGTCGCTGACGTAGCTGCGGCCGTCCCAGGTGAACGGATGGGTTGCGCGGGCCACCGGCCCGAGCAGGTCGGCCTCCTGCGCGGGAATCCCCGTCTCCTCGGCCAGCTCCCTGATCGCTGCCGCGGCCAGCGTCTCCCCCGGGTCGACGGCGCCGCCGATGCTCACCCAGTGGAGTACGCCGGGCGCAGCGGGGTCCTGGCCCTGGAGCAGCAGCACCTCGCCGGCCGGCGAGATGGGGAGGACGCGTGCGGCGGAACGGTGGATGGGTGTCATCAGTCGGTGCCGAACTCCATCGCCGCGGCGTCCAGCGCCTCGTCCTCGGTGGCGCCCTCGAGCTCGGGGTTGGCCACGATGGTCTCGAAGCCGCCGGCGGGCAGCTCGCCCAGCAGGATGCCGTGCTCGACGAGCACCTGGCCCTGGTCCATCGGCTGCCCGGCGTAGAGCTCGAGCATCGCGCGGCTGTCGGCGATGTCGAGGTTGCGCATGGTCAGCTGGCCGATCCGGTCGGTGGGACCGAAAGCGGCGTTCGCCGTGCGCTCCATCGACAGCTTGTCGGGGTGGTAGGAGAAGGCCGGCCCGTCGGTGCGCAGGACCGTGTAGTCCTCGCCCCTCCGCAGACGCAGCGTCACCTCACCGGTGACGACCGAGGCCACCCAGCGCTGCAGCGACTCGCGCAGCATCAGCGCCTGGGGGTCCAGCCAGCGGCCCTCGTAGAGCAGCCGGCCGAGGCGGCGGCCCTCCGCGTGGTAGTTGGCAACGGTGTCCTCGTTGTGGATCGCGTTGAGCAGCCGCTCGTAGGCGATCCACAACAGGGCCATGCCGGGCGCCTCGTAGATGCCGCGCGACTTGGCCTCGATGATCCGGTTCTCGATCTGGTCCGACATGCCGAGGCCGTGCCGGCCGCCGACCGCGTTGGCCTCCATCACCAGCGCGACCGGGTCGGCGTAGTCGACCCCGTTGATGGCCACCGGCCGCCCGCGGTCGAACCGGATCGTGACGTCCTCGGGCTCGATGGTGACCTCGGGGTCCCAGAACTTGACGCCCATGATCGGCTCCACGACCTCCAGCGAGATGTCGAGGTGCTCGAGCAGCTTGGCCTCGTGGGTCGCGCCCCAGATGTTGGCGTCAGTGGAGTAGGCCTTCTCCTTGCTGTCGCGGTAAGGCAGGCCGTGCTCGGTCAGCCATTGGCTCATCTCGTCGCGGCCACCCAGCTCGTGCACGAAGTCGGCGTCGAGCCAGGGCTTGTAGATGCGCAGGTTGGGGTTCGCGAGCAGCCCGTACCGGTAGAACCGCTCGATGTCGTTGCCCTTGAACGTCGAGCCGTCACCCCAGATGTCCACGCCGTCCTCGTGCATCGCGCGGACGAGCATGGTGCCGGTGACGGCCCGCCCCAGCGGGGTGGAGTTGAAGTAGGCGCGTCCGCCTGAGCGGATGTGGAACGCACCGCAGGCCAGGGCGGCCAGGCCCTCCTCGACCAGCGGTCCTCTGCAGTCGATGGAGCGGGCGATCTCGGCACCGTAGTCGAACGCGCGGGTCGGTACGCCGGAGATGTCCGGCTCGTCGTACTGGCCGATGTCGGCGGTGTAGGTGCAGGGTATGGCGCCCTTGTCGCGCATCCACGCGACGGCCACGGAGGTGTCGAGGCCGCCGGAGAAGGCGATGCCGACCCGCTGGCCGATGGGCAGAGAGGTCAGGACCTTGCTCACGTAGTGGGTTCCTTCATGCTCGGGGCTTCGTAGGGGCGGTGCTGTGGTGCTGGGCGAGGTCGAGAAAGCGGCGCGCGAGCGCCTGTCCTCCGGTCGGGTCGCGGCTGATCACCAGGACGGTGTCGTCGCCGCCGATGGTGCCGAGCACGTCGTCGAACTCGGCCTTGTCGAAGGCCGAGGCGAGGAACTGTGCTGCACCCGGCGGCGTACGCAGCACGACCAGGTTGGCGCTGGCATCGGCGCTGACCAGGAGCTCGGCACACAGCCTGCCGAGGCGCTGCGTGGCGGCCTCGCTGCCGGACGGTGCGGCCAGCCGACGGTCGCCGCCCTCGCTGGGCACGGCGTAGACCATGCCGCCGGAGGCGGAGCGGACCTTGAGCGCGTCGAGCTCCACCAGGTCGCGCGACAGCGTGGCCTGGGTGACCCGCATGCCCTCGTGTGCCAGCAGGTCGGCCAGCTCGGTCTGCGAGTGCACCTCCTGGTGGGAGACCAGCTCGATGATCAGCTGGTGGCGCGCGTTCTTGGTGGCGGGGCGGAGCGCTGCGTCAGTCATCGCGGGCTCCCGGGTCGAGCAGGAACGCGAGGATCGCCTTCTGCGCGTGGCGGCGGTTCTCGGCCTCGTCCCAGACCACGCTCTGCGGTCCGTCGATGACCTCAGCGTCGATCTCGGCGCCACGGTAGGCGGGGAGGCAGTGCAGCACGATCGCGTCGGGCTCCGCCTGGGTCATGAGGCCGGCGGTGACGGTGTAGGGCGCGAAGACCTCGCGCCGGGCCTCCGCCTCGTCCTCCTTTCCCATCGAGATCCAGGTGTCGGTCACGACCACGTCGGCGCCGGCCACGGCCGCGCTGGGGTCGCCCTCGGCGGTCGCCGAGCCGCCGGTGCCGGCAGCTATGTCGGTGGCCTGCTGGAACATCGACGCGGAAGGGAGGAATGCCTCTGGAGCACTGATCACCACATGCATACCCGCCGTCGCGCCGGCGAGCAGCCACGAGTTGCCCATGTTGCAGGCCCCGTCACCCACGAAGGCGACCTTGAGCCCGGCCAGGTCGCCCTTGTGCTCGCGCACCGTCTGCAGATCGGCCAGCAGCTGGCACGGGTGGAAGTCGTCGGTGAGCGCGTTCACCACCGGCACCCCCGAGTGCTTGGCCATCTCGGCGATCCTGGCCTGCTCGAAGGTGCGCCACACGATGACGGAGGCCTGCCGGCCCAGCACCCGGGCGACGTCGGCCACCGACTCGCGCACCCCGATGCCGGCCAGGTTCCCGTCGACCAGCATCGGGTGGCCGCCGAGCTCCGCGATGCCCGCGGCGAACGAGGCCTGCGTGCGCAGGGTGGGCTTGTCGAAGATCATGGCGACGGTCTTCGGCCCGGCCAGCGGCTTCTCGTCGAACGGCGACGCCTTCAGCTTCGCGGCGAGGTCGAGGACGCGGGCCTGCTCGGCCGGACTCAGGTCGTCGTCGCGCAGGAAGTGCCTCATCGGCTCGACTCCGTGACGAGGTCGGACCAGGCATCGCCGAGAGCGGCGATGTCGCCCTCCGAGATGGTCAGGGGCGGGGCGAACCGCAGCCGCGCCGGCCCCGTGTTGTTGAGCAGGAAGCCGCGCTCCTGCCCGCGGGCGACGACGGCGGCCGCAGTCTCGGCGTGCAGCTGCGCGCCGAGGAGCAGGCCGCGGCCCTCGACGCCGGCGACCTCCTGCTCGGAGACCAGGGCGCGGGTGAGCTGGTCGCCACGGGCCACAGCGGCCTCGAGCAGGCCTTCCTTCTCGATGGTGTCGAGCACCGCGAGCGCCGCCGCACAGGCCACGGGGTTGCCGCCGAAGGTAGTGCCGTGGTTGCCCGGACCCAGCAGGGTCGCCGCCGCACCGAGCCCGATCGTCGCCCCGATCGGGATGCCGCCGCCCAGCCCCTTGGCCAGGGTGACGATGTCGGGGGTGATGCCGGCCTCGCTGTGGGCCAACCAGGCGCCGGTCCGGCCGACTCCGGTTTGCACCTCGTCGACCCAGAGCAGCGCGCCGTGCCGGGAGGTGATCTCGCGCGCGGCCGCCAGGAAGCCCTCAGGGGGCACGACGACGCCGGCCTCTCCCTGGAGCGGCTCGACCACGACCGCGGCCGTCGTCTCGTCCACCGCCGCCGCCAGCGCGTCCGCGTCGCCGTACGGCACGAAGGTGACCTCGCCCGGCAGGGGTTCGAACGGCTCGCGGTAGGCAGCCTTCGAGGTGAGCGCCAGGGATCCCATGGTGCGGCCGTGGAAGGAGCCCTCCATCGCCACCAGACCGGTGCGCCCGGTGCGGCGGGTGATCTTCAGGGCGGCCTCGTTGGCCTCGGTGCCGGAGTTGGACAGGAACACCCGCCCGTCCCCGTCGACCAGGCCCAGCAGCCGCTCGGCCAGCTCGACCTGGGGGACGCTGGTGAAGAAGTTGGAGACATGACCCAGGGTGCGGAGCTGGCTGGTCACGGCCTCGACCAGGGCGGGGTGTCCGTGGCCGAGTGCGTTGACGGCGATGCCGCCGAAGAAGTCGACGTACTCCCGGCCGTTGTCGTCCCAGACGTGTGCGCCCTCGCCGCGTACCAAGGTCAGCCGGGGCGGGCCGAAGGCGTTCATCAAGGAGCCGGCGTAGCGGTCCTTCCAGGCCTCGTTGGTCACTGGGTGTCCCTCGCCTTTCGGGTCTTGGTCTCGACGCCCGGCAGCACCTGGGTGCCGACGCCCTCGCTGGTGAACAGCTCGAGGATCACCGCGTGCGGCTCACGGCCGTCGACCACGGTCGCCCGCGGGACGCCGCTCTTCACCGCCTGCAGGCAGGCGTTCATCTTCGGGATCATTCCGCTGGCGAGGCTCGGCAGGATCCGCTCGAGCTCCTCCGGGCTGATCTCGCCGATCACCTCCTCCGGGTCCGGCCAGTCCAGGTAGAGGCCCTCGACGTCGGTCAGCACCAGCAGCTTCTCGGCCCTCAGCGCGACCGCGAGCGCGGCGGCGGCGAGGTCGGCGTTGACGTTGTGCACCAGTCCCTCGAGGTCGGGGGCGACGCTGGAGACCACCGGGACCCGGCCGGCCTCGATCAGGTCGAGCACCGACTCCGGACGCACCTTGGCCACCTCACCCACCAGGCCGAGATCGACCTCGACACCGTCGATGACGGCGCTGGTCTGCTCGGCCGTGAACAGGCCGGCGTCCTCCCCCGAGAGGCCGACGGCGAGCGGACCGTGCTCGTTGATCAGCCCGACCAGCTCACGCTGCACCTGGCCGACCAGCACCATCCGGACGACGTCCATCGCCTCGGGGGTGGTGACCCGCATCCCGCCCTTGAACTCCGACTCGATGCCGAGCCGATCGAGCATCTCGGAGATCTGCGGGCCGCCGCCGTGCACGACGACGGGCCGGAAGCCGGCGAACCGGAGGAACGCGATGTCCTCGGCGAACGCGCGCTTGAGAGCGTCGTCGGTCATCGCGTTGCCGCCGTACTTCACCACCACGATCTTCTGGTGGTACTTCTTCAGCCACGGCAGCGCGGCCGCGAGCGTGCGGGCCTTGGCCTGGTCGGGCTTGCTGGTGTCGAAGGCGCCGCCGGACGTCGAGTCATTCATGAGGAGTACGCGCTGTTCTCGTGGACGTAGGCATGCGTGAGGTCGCTGGTCCAGACCGTGGCCCGCTCGAGCCCGGCCTTGAGGTCGATGGTGACGCTGACCTCGCGCGGTCCGAGGTCGACCTTGGCCGGGTCCTCGGCGGGGGTTGAGGCGCGGCAGACCCAGACGCCGTTCATCGCGACGTCGAGGTCGGCGGGATCGAACGCCGCCCCGGTGGTGCCGATGCTGGCGAGCACGCGTCCCCAGTTGGGGTCCTTGCCGAACACGGCGGCCTTGAAGAGGTTGCTGCGCGCCACGCTGCGGCCGACCTCCACCGCCTCGTCCTCGGAGGCGGCGTTGACCACGGTGATGGTGATCTCGTGGTCCGCACCCTCGGCGTCCTTGAGCAGCTGCATGGCCAAGTCGGTGCAGGCCTGGGTCAGGGCCGCGGTGAAGTCGGGCAGGCCGGGGGTGATGCCGCTGGCACCACTGGCCAGCACCGTGACCGTGTCGTTGGTCGACATGCAGCCGTCGGAGTCCAGGCGGTCGAAGCTGACCCGGGTGGCCGCGCGCAGGGCCCGGTCGAGATCGCCCGCGGCCACGACGGCGTCGGTGGTGAGCACGACCAGCATGGTGGCGAGCTGGGGCGCGAGCATGCCGGCGCCCTTGGCCATGCCGCCGATCGACCAGCCGGCACCCTCGACCACGACCTGCTTGCTGACCGAATCGGTGGTCATGATCGCGTGGGCCGCGTCGTCGCCGCCGTCGGCCGACAGGGCGGCGTGCGCCGCGTCGACTCCGGCCAGCAGGTGCTCGCGGGGGTTGGTCAGCCCGATCAGGCCGGTCGAGCAGACCACGACGTCGGTCGCGCCGATCCCGAGGTTGCCTGCGACCTGCTCCGCCGTCGCGTGCGTGGTCTGGAAGCCGTCGGGGCCCGTGTAGCAGTTGGCGCCACCGGAGTTGAGCACGACGGCTCGCACCACGCCGTCCTTGACCACCTCCTGGCTCCACAGGATCGGGTTGGCCTTGCAGCGGTTGGAGGTGAAGACGCTGGCGGAGTCGAACGTCGGGCCGTCGTTGACGACCAGGGCGAGGTCCTTGCCACCGGACGTCTTCAGGCCGGCGGCGACTCCGGCGGCCCGGAAGCCGGCGGGATGGGTGATGGTCACGGAGCGAGTCCTACGGTGGTGAGGCCCAGGCCTTCGTCGAGGCCGAGCGCGAGGTTCATGCACTGGACGGCGGCGCCACCGGTGCCCTTGGCGAGGTTGTCGACGGCACCGACGGCGATGAGTCGTCGCGCCTGTTGGTCGACGGTCACCTGGAGGTGGACGGCGTTGGAGCCGAGCACCGACTGGGTCTGCGGCCACTGGTCCCGCGGCAGCAGGTGCACGAACGGCTCCTCGGCGTACACCTTCTCGTAGGCGGCGTAGGCGTCGTCGGCGGTCACGTCGCCGAAGATGGGGGCCGAGCTCGTGGCCAGGATGCCGCGCGACATCGGCACGAGCAGCGGCGTGAAGCTGACCGAGACGTCGGCATCGGTCAGGCTGGAGAGGTTCTGGGTGATCTCGGGCGTGTGCCGGTGGCCACCGCCGACGCCGTACGCGCTCGCGTTGCCCATCACCTCGCTGCCGAGCAGGTGCGGCTTGGGGGACTTGCCGGCGCCGCTGGTGCCGGACGCGGCGACCACGACCACGTCGGGCTGCACCAGGCCGGCGGCCACGGCCGGGACCAGTGTGAGGGTCGAGATCGTGGGATAGCAGCCCGGGACGGCGATTCGGCTGACGCCACGCAGCAGCTCGCGTTGCCCGGGCAGCTCGGGGAGGCCGTAGGGCCAGGTGCCTGCGTGGGTGCCGCCGTAGAAGCGGTCCCACTCCTCCGGGTCCGCGAGCCGGAAGTCGGCACCGCAGTCGATGACGACCACGTCGTCCGGCAGCTGGGCGGCGATCTCTCCCGACTGGCCGTGCGGCAGGCCCAGGAAGACGACGTCGTGCCCGGAGAGGGTCTCGAGGTCCGTGGGTTCGAGCACGCGGTCGGCGAGCGGCACCAGGTGCGGCTGCAGCGACCCGAGCAGCTGCCCGGCGTTGGAGCCGCCGGTCAGCGCACCGATCTCCACCGCGGGGTGGCCGAGCAGGAGGCGCAGCACCTCGCCCCCGGCGTACCCACTGGCACCGGCGACAGCGACCCTCTTCAGATCCATGTGCATGACTATACACGTCCCTGCATAGTCATCACAAGCGGGCCCGAAGCCCGAGCGGGCGGGTGGCGCCCGGGTTTAGGTTCCTGGCATGACCCGACTGGACTTTCCACGCTACCTGCAGCACATCCGCGACGAGTCGGCACGTTTCCGCGCCGCCCTGGCGGACTGCGACCCGGCCGCGCGGGTGCCGTCCTGCCCCGACTGGGACGCCGGTGATCTGCTGTGGCACCTGGGCGCGGGGGTGCAGGGGTTCTGGGCCGACATCGTCGAGCAGCGTCCCGAAGGCCCGTCCGAGGGCCGCACCGATCCCGAGCGGCCGGCGTCGTACGACGAGATCCTGGCCCGCTTCGACACCGAGCATGCCCGCCTGGTCGCCGCACTCGAGGCCGCCGATCCTGCGGATCCGGCGTGGACGTGGTCGACCGAGCAGACGGTCGGCTTCACGTTCCGGCGGCAGGCCCACGAGGCACTCATCCACCGGATCGACGCCGAGCAGACGGCGGGCCTCCCCGTGGGCGAGACCGACCGGGCGCTGGCAGCCGACGGGGTCGACGAGACGCTGGCCGTGATGTTCGGCGGATCCGTGCCCTGGGGCACGTTCACACCGCTCCCCCAGCACATCCGCGTCGACCTGACGGATGCCGCCACGTCGATCTGGGTGCAGCTCGGCCGGTTCACCGGCACCGATCCCGACGGCGGCACGAGCTACGACGAGGACGACATCCACGTCGTGGACGACCCCGGCACCGAGCCGGATGCGACGGTCGTGGGCCCGGCCGCGGCGGTCGACACCTGGATCTGGAAGCGCGGCGACGACTCCGAGATCACGGTCAGCGGTGACCCCGACGTCTGCGACCGTTTCAGGGCCATCGTCGGGCAGCCCCTCAACTGATGAGCCGTCCGTTCCCCGAGCCGACGACGCCCATCGAGGACCAGCGCGATGTGCTCCTCGGCTACCTCGCCTTCTACCGCTCCGTGCTGGTCGACAAGCTCGAGGGGCTCGACGACGAGTCGCTCCACGTGAGCCGGCTGCCTTCGGGCTGGTCCCCGCTGGAGCTCCTCAACCACCTGACGCACGTGGAGATGCGCTGGCTCGAATGGGGCTTCGAGGGACGCGAGGTCGGCGACCCGTGGGGCGACAGCCGTGACGGCCGGTGGCACGTCGAGCCGGGCGTGAGCCTCGCACAGCTCGTGACGAGCCTGCACGAGCAGGCGGCGCGGTCCGAGGCGGTGGTCCGTGCCCACGACCTCTCGGAGACGGGCGCACCCGGGGAGCGTTGGGAGGGGGAACCGCCGGCGGCGCTCGGCCGGATCCTGCTGCACCTGCTGCAGGAGTACGCCCGGCACGTCGGACACCTCGACATCGTGCGCGAGCTTGCCGACGGGCGCACCGGCGAGCGTTGACCGCCGCTGGTGGTTCCCGACGGGTCACCACCTAGGCGCGCTGGACGGCTCCGGTGCGCTCGGCAGCGACGGCCACCGCAGCGTCGCGGGCGGCGGCCGTCTCGTCCTCGGTGAGGGTCCGGTCCGGGGCCCGGAACCGCAGGGCGAAGGCCAGGGACTTCTTGCCCGCCCCGATCTGCTCGCCGGTGAAGACGTCGAAGAGGCGGATCGACTCCAGCAGGTCTCCGGCGCCGTCGCGCAGTGCGGCCTCGACATCGCCGGCCGTGACGGAGTCGTCGACGATGAGCGCCACGTCCTCCTTGGCCACCGGGAAGTCCGAGTACGACGGCGCGACGATCGCGTCCGGAGCCTGCTCGAGCAGACGGTCGAGGTCCAGCTCCGCGGCGACGGTGCGCGCCGGTACGCCGTAGGCCTGGCAGACCTTCGGGTGCAGCTCGCCCGCGTGGCCGATCACGGCGTCGCCGACCGACACCTCCGCGCACCGGCCCGGGTGCCACGGCGCCCGCGTGGTCGAGCGGACCGTGACCTCGAGGCCGAGCGCCTCGGCGGCGACCCGCACGGCGTCGACGGCGTCCGCCCAGGTGGTCGCCCGGCCGGGGCCCCACCATCCCTGCGCCTCACGCTCGCCCGCCGCCACCAGCCCGAGGTGCAGCGGCTGGTGGGGCAGCGCCTTGTCGAGGTCGTCGATCTCGCCCTCGGACGGCCGCTGGTCGACGCCGTAGATCGGTGCCGGACCGCCTCCGTGCGGCAGGGTCACGGTCGCTGACTCGAACAGGGCCGCGCTGACCGCGCCACGTCCGGCGTTGCGCGCGAGTGCCTTCAGCAGTCCCGGGAGGAGCGTCGTGGTCATCGACGGCTCCTCCGCCGACAGCGGGTTCGCCAGCCGCAGCACCGTGCGGCGCTCGTCGCCGTCCGGCAGCCCGAGGCGGTCCAGCTCGGAGTCGCCGATGAACGGGAAGCTGACCACCTCGACGTAGCCGGCTCCGGCCAGGCTGCGCCCGACCCGGCGGCGCAGGCGCTGACCGCGGGTGAGACCGCGGCCCGGGGGCGGGGTGGGCAGGACCGAGGGCACCTGGTCGTAGCCGACCAGCCGTGCGACCTCCTCGACCAGGTCGTAGGGGTCGGTCAGGTCCGGTCGCCACGGCGGCGGGGTCGCCGTCAGCCGGTCACCGTCGACGGCGACGTCGCACCCCACGGCGCGGAGGTGGTCCACCGTGGTCGCGTCGTCGATCGGCATCCCGGTCACCCGCGCCGGCAGGTCGAGGCTGATCTCGATCGGGCGCTGCGCCGGTGGGGCGCCGACGCGCGTGACACCGGGCTCGATCGTGCCCCCGCCGTACGCCGTGAGCAGCTCGGCCACCCTGTCGGCGGCCAGCGTGGTGATGGTGGGGTCGACCCCGCGCTCGAACCGCTTCGCCGCCTCCGACGGCAGCTTGTGGCGACGCTCGGTCCGGAAGATGGTCACGGGGTCCCAGTGAGCGGCCTCGATGAAGATGTTGGTGGTGGTCTCCGACAGCTCGGTGGTCTCCCCACCCATCACGCCCGCCAGGCCGATCGGGCCAGAGTCGTCGGTGATCAACATGTCCTCCGTCGACAGGCTGCG
>JALZCZ010000234.1 GCA_030862825.1 Actinomycetota bacterium
GCGCGTCGTCGTCCAGTAGGACCGAGCCCCTTTTCACGAGCGCCCGGGCGAGACTCAGCCCGCCGACGATCGCGGCCGAGGAGGATCCGAGGCCGCGGGCGTGCGGGATCAGGTTGGAGCAGGTCAGGCGGAGGCCGGTGGGCGCGACGTCCATCTGCTCGAAGGCGGCACGCATCGCGCGCACCACCAGGTGAGTCTCGCCGCGGGGTACGTCGTCGGCTCCCTCGCCGCCGACCTCGACCACGAGGCCGTCGGCCAGGATCTGGGCCTCGAGCCGGTCGCGCAGACCGAGCGCGAGCCCGAGTGAGTCGAAGCCCGGGCCGAGGTTGGCCGCGGTGGCCGGCACCGAGACCGCGACGGACCCGGAGACGAAGCCCCCCACGGTCAGATGAGCCCGGCAGCCGTGGCCGCGGCGGTCACGTCGGCGTCGACGACCGTGTCGACGATCGGGCCCATGCCCTCGAGCGCGGTGGCGGTGTCCTTGAGCCCGTGGCCGGTGACCGTGACCGCGACCGTGAGCCCGGCGTAGGACTCGCCGGCGGCGACGTCGGCGAGCAGGCCGGCGACGCCGGCCGCGGAGGCGGGCTCGACGAAGACGCCGTCGTGGGCGGCGAGCTCGCGCTGGGCGGAGAGGATCTGGTCGTCGCTCACGGCCGTGAACCGCCCGTCGGACTCGGCGACGGCGGCCTCCGCGAGCTTCCAGGAGGCGGGGTTGCCGACCCGGATCGCGGTGGCCTTGGTCTCGGGGTCGGGGAACGGCTCACCGGTGACCAGCGGGGCGGCGCCCTCGGCCTGGAAGCCCCGCATCCGAGGGGTCCTCGTGGCCAGGCCGAGCTGGGCGTACTGGCAGTAGCCGAGCCAGTACGCCGCGATGTTGCCGGCGTTGCCGACCGGCAGCAGGTGGACGTCGGGGGCGTCGCCGAGGAAGTCGACGATCTCGAACGACGCGGTCTTCTGGCCCTCGAGCCGCACCGGGTTGACGGAGTTGACCAGCTCGACGGGATACTCCCAGGCCAGCTGCCGGGCCAGCGCCAGGCAGGCGTCGAAGTTGCCGCGGACCATGATCACCTGGGCGCCGTGCATGATCGCCTGGGCCATCTTGCCGGCGGCGATCTTGCCCTCGGGCACCAGCACCAACGGCTTCAGCCCGGCCTTCGCGGCGTACGCCGCCATCGACGCCGACGTGTTGCCGGTGCTCGCGCAGACCACGGCCTGGGCCCCGCTGGCCTTGGCCACCGAGATCGCGGCGGTCATGCCGCGGTCCTTGAACGACCCCGTGGGGTTATTGCCCTCGACCTTCAGCCAGACCTCGGCGCCGGAGAGGCCGGAGAGCCACTCGGAGTGGACCAGCGGTGTGCCGCCCTCGCACAGGGTGATCGCGGGCGCGTCCGCAGGGATCTCGAGCAGCGCGCGGTACTCCTCGATCACGCCACGCCACTGATGGGTCTTCTCGGCCTTCGTCACGGTGCTCATGGTCATTCCTCGCCGCCCTCGACCCGCATCACGGCGGTGACCTCGCGGACGATGTCCATCCCGCGCAGTTGTTCGACGGTGGCCGACAGCTGGGCGTCGGTGGCCTCGTGGGAGACCACGACCAGCTGGGCGTCGTCGTCGCGGCCCTCCTGGCGCACGGTCTGGATGGAGACGCCATGCTCGGCGAACGCGTAGGCGACAGCCGCCAGCACGCCCGCGCGGTCGTCGACGTCGATCGCGACGTGGTAGCGGGTGCGGGTCTCACCCATCGGCAGCACCGGTCGGTCGGCGTACGCCGACTCACCGACGCCGCGGGTGCCGGCGAGGTAGTGGCGGGCCACGCTGACCAGGTCGCCCAGCACCGCGCTGGCGGTGGGCGCGCCGCCTGCGCCGGGGCCGTAGAACATCAGCTGGCCGGCGGCCTCGGACTCGACGAAGACAGCGTTGAACGCCTCGCGCACGCTCGCCAGCGGGTGCGACCGCGGGATCATCGCGGGGTGGACGCGGACGCTGACCGCCTCGTCGCCCCCGGAGCCGGTGCTGAGCTCGGCGATCGCGAGCAGCTTGACCACGCTGCCCATGTCGCGCGCCGACTGCACGTCGGCGGCGGTCACCTCGGAGATGCCCTCGCGGTGCACGTCGGAGGCGGTGACGCGGGAGTGGAAGGCGAGGCTGGCCAGGATCGCCGCCTTGGCCGCGGCGTCGAAGCCCTCGACGTCGGCGGTGGGGTCGGCCTCTGCATAGCCCAGCTCCTGGGCCTCCTCGAGCGCCTCGGCGAAGCCGGCGCCGGAGGTGTCCATCCGGTCGAGGATGAAGTTGGTGGTGCCGTTGACGATGCCGAGCACCCGGGTCACCCGGTCGCCGGCCAACGACTCGCGCAGCGGCCGGAGGATCGGGATCGCGCCGGCGACGGCGGCCTCGTAGTAGAGGTCGCGGCCGGCCTTCTCGGCCGCCTCGAACAGGGTCGGACCGTCCTCGGCGAGCAGGGCCTTGTTGGCGGTGACCACGCTGGCGCCGTTCTCGAGCGCGCTCAGGATGAGGGAGCGGGCCGGCTCGATGCCGCCGATCACCTCCACCACGAGGTCGATGTCGGGGCGGGCCACGAGCGCCTCGGCGTCGGTGGTGAGCAGCCCGGCGGGCACCTCGACCTCCCGCGGCGCGTCGATCCGGCGTACGGCGACGCCGGCGATCTCGACCCTCGCCCCGACCCGGGCCGTGATGTCGGCGGCCTGCTCGTGCAGCAGCCGCACCACCTGCGAGCCCACCGAGCCGCAGCCCAGCAATGCCACCCGGAGTGG
This sequence comes from Actinomycetota bacterium, assembly GCA_030862825.1. GTDB lineage: Bacteria > Actinomycetota > Actinomycetes > Propionibacteriales > Nocardioidaceae > Nocardioides. The sequence continues at coordinate 2,772 of JALZCZ010000234.1, forward strand.
GTCCTCCGGTGATCGAGCCTGTCGAGATTCGTTCATGTCGCCCCAACGTCGGTTGCCAAGAGATCGTCCTCAGTCTCGCGGCGCAGGAGCACCTTGGCGACTCCGTCCCGCACCGCGATCACCGGCGGCCGCAGCGAGTGGTTGTAGTTGGAGGCCATCGAGCGGCAGTAGGCGCCGGTGCCGGGCACCGCGAGCAGGTCGCCGGGAGCGACGTCGCCGGGCAGGAACTCGTCCTTCACCACGATGTCGCCCGCCTCGCAGTGCTTGCCGACCACCCGGGCCAGCACCGGGGCGGCGTCGGAGCTGCGGGCGGCCAGCGTGCAGGAGTAGTCGGCGTCGTAGAGGGCGGTGCGGATGTTGTCGCTCATCCCGCCGTCGACCGAGACGTAGGTGCGCACCGCGCCGCCGTCGAGCTCGACCGGCTTGACCGTGCCGACGGTGTAGACGGTGCACATCGAGGGGCCGACGATCGCCCGGCCCGGCTCGATGGACAGCCGCGGCTCGTCGACGCCGAGCGCGCGGCACTCGTGCTCGACGATCTTGGTCATCTCGGTGGCCAGCTGCGCGGGGTCGGACGGGTCGTCCTGGGTGGTGTAGGCGATGCCGAAACCGCCGCCGAGGTCCATCTCCGGCATCGTCACGCCGAGCTCCTCGGAGACTCGGGCGTGCAGGGCCAGCACCCGGCGCGCGGCCACCTCGAAGCCGGACGAGTCGAAGATCTGGCTGCCGATGTGGCTGTGCAGCCCCAGCAGCTCGAGGCCCGGAGCCGCCTGCACGCGACGTACCGCCTCCATGGCGTCACCGCTGGTGATCGAGAACCCGAACTTCTGGTCCTCGTGGGCGGTCGCGATGTATTCGTGGGTGTGCGCCTCGACTCCTGCGGTGACCCGCACCATGACCGCGGCGGTCCGGCCGAGCTCGGCGGTGATCCGGGTCAGCCGCTCGACCTCGACGAACGAGTCGAGCACGATCCGGCCCACGCCGGCGTCCACCGCGCGGCGCAGCTCGGGCACGGTCTTGTTGTTGCCGTGATAGCCGATCCGGGCCGGGTCGAAGCCCGCCCGCAGCGCGACGGTGAGCTCGGAGTTGGAGCAGACGTCGAGGCTGAGGCCCTCCTCCGCGATCCACTTCGCGACCGTGGTGCAGAGGAACGCCTTGCCGGCGTAGAAGACGTCGTAGGCCGAGAACGCCTCGCGGAACGCACGGGCCCGGGACCGGAAGTCGGCCTCGTCGAGCACGTACGCCGGGGTGTTGAAGTCGGCGACCAGGTCGGCCAGTGCCACTCCCCCGACGCTCAGATCGCCGTCGACCTTGTGTGCGGTCGTCGACCAGAGCCGCGGCACCAGGGCGTTGGGGTCGGCGGGCTCGCGCAGCCACGACGGGCCACGCAGGGCGCCGGGTGCGTGCGCCCATCCGGCTTCGTGTGTCACATCTTCTCCGGGGCCGAGACGCCGAGCAGGGCAAGGCCGTTGGCGAACACGATGCGGGTCGCCTCGACCAGCACCAGCCGGGCCCGGTTGAGGTCGGTCGGCTCCTCGTCGCCCATCGGCAGCACCCGGCAGTTGTCGTAGAACCGGTGGTAGGAGCCGGCGGTGTCCTCGAGGTAGCGGGCGACCCGGTGCGGTTCCCGGAGCTGGGCCGCCGCGGCGACCACCCGCGGGAACTCGGCGAGCGCCCGGAGCAGCTCGCCCTCCTTCTCGTGCGTGAGCAGCGAGGGATCGAACGTCTCGGGCGAGAGCTCGACGCCGAGCGAAGGCGCGTTGCGCAGGATCGAGCAGACCCGGGCGTGGACGTACTGGACGTAGTAGACGGGGTTCTCGCTGCTGGCCTTGGTCCAGAGGTCGAGGTCGAGGTCGATCGTGGAGTCGGAGCTGTAGCGCGCCAGCGCGTAGCGGCCGGCGTCGACGCCGATCGCCTCCACGAGGTCGTCGATCGAGATCACGGTGCCGGCCCGCTTCGACATCCGCAGCGGCGCACCCTCCTTGACCAGGTTGACCATCTGGCCGATCAGGATCTCGAGGTTCACGTGCGGGGTGTCGCCGAACGCGGCGCACATCGCCATCATCCGGGCGACGTAGCCGTGGTGGTCGGCGCCGAGCATGATGAAGCAGCGGTCGAACCCTCGCTCCCTCTTGTCGAGGTAGTAGGCGAGGTCACCGGACAGGTAGGAGCCCTGGCCGTCGGACTTGATGACCACCCGGTCCTTGTCGTCACCGAACTTCTCGGTGGCGAGCCAGAGGGCGCCGTCCTTCTCGTAGGTGTTGCCGAGCTCGGTGAGCCGCTCGACGGCGCGCGCGACCGCGCCGCTCTTGTGCAGGTTGTCCTCGTGGAAGTAGACGTCGAAGACCACACCGAAGTCGTGCAGGCTCTGCTTGATCTCGGCGAACATCAGCTCGACGCCGACGTCGCGGAACACCTCCTGGGCCTCCGCGTCGGGCAGGTTCTTCACGTCGGGCCGCGCCTTGACGACGTTGGCGGCGATCTCGTGGATGTAGCTGCCGCCGTACCCGTCCTCCGGCGCCGGCTCCCCCTTGGCGCTCGCCAGCAGCGACCGGCTGAACCGGTCGATCTGGGCGCCGTGGTCGTTGAAGTAGTACTCGCGGGTGACCTCGGCTCCGGTCATCGTGAAGATCCGGCCGAGCGCATCTCCCACTGCGGCCCACCGCACGCCGCCGATGTGCAGCGGCCCGGTCGGGTTGGCCGAGACGAACTCAAGGTTGATCTTCTCGCCGGCGAACGCGTCGGAGGCGCCATACGCCGCCCCGGCCGCGATCACCTCGGCCGCCACCTGGCCCTGGGCCCCGGCCTCGACGGTGACGTTCAGGAACCCCGGCCCCGCGACCTCCACCTCGGCCACCCCGGGGGCCTCCTGCAGCTTCGCCTGGACCAGCCCCGCGAAGACCCGCGGGTTGGTGCTGGCCTTCTTCGCCAGCTGCATCGCGACGTTGGTCGAGTAGTCGCCGTGCCCCTTCTGCCGCGGTCGCTCCACCGTCACCGTCGCCGGGACGCCATCGGGCAGGGTGACCGCACCCTCGTCGACAAGCGTCGTCAGCACATCGACGATCGCGGCGGATAGCTGCTCGGGAGTCACCGGTCAAGCCTATCGGCGAGCCGCCACGCACTCCGAACCGGTTTCGCTCACCTAAATTTCTGGGCGGAGGATCCGCCCGGTAAGGTCAGCGACGCAGTGTCTGGGCCCCCGTAGCTCAGGGGATAGAGCGCCGCCCTCCGGAGGCGGAAGCGCAGGTTCGAATCCTGCCGGGGGTACCAATGGTGATGAGTCGCGACATGGGTCATCTGAGATCCGACAGGGTGACTCTTGAAGAGCCCGGGCCGACGGCCCGGGGCTCTGTGTGTGGTGCGCCAGTTGCGCTGGGTGGGCTCGACGCCCGAGCCGTCATCGCGCGCGTGGGGACGATAGGCGGTGCGTTCACCGGTGCCGTCACCTAGGGCTGGGTCTCACAGATGCACGCCGGGCGAGTTCGAGCCGTTGCAGAACGATGCCCCTGGGGCGAACCCGTTGGCGAAATGGAAGCCTGGTCCCGGGCCGCCCGGAACAGCGGCGCCGCCATTCGCGGCCACCGTCGAGCCGACCTGGCCGGCGGGCGGCCAACTCATCTGGTCGTGGCCCGTGCCCGTCACGTAGTCACCGACGATGTGTTGCCCGTGATTGCTGATTCCCAGCGTTTCTGAGCACGTCGGCGCTGCGCTGGCGCCGGCCGGCATGAGCAGTAGGGGCAGCGCAGCTGCGCCTCCTGCATAACGCATCTTCATGAGTCCTCCTGATGTTGCCGTGGATGTTCTGATCGGGCAGTCATTGCGGTCCCTGCCGCTCATCGGAACCCGGGAGAGAGTTGCTCAACGACCTCGGCGACGAGGTCGACAGGGAAGCCACCACCCCGGGCGTGGTCCAGGACGGTCTGGACCTCGTCGGTCTCGTGCACGCAGTAGATCTTGTCGCCGGCCACGTAGCTGGTGATCCAGGTGTATGGAACGCCCAGTCCGGCCACGACGTCGTTGGACTTGGCGGTGATGTCGGCGAGTTCCTGGTGAGTCAGGGTGCTGGCACCGGGGAGCTCTCGCTCGATGATGAAGGTGGGCATGTGTCTCTCCTGCTCTTCTCGGCGACCGACCGTCGATCGCTCGCGTGAAGCCTCCGGGCAGGGCGAGTGCCCAGCCGTGAGACGCCGGGATTGATCTGGGATCCGTCGTTCCACGCCCCGTCACACGTCCTGGGAGGAAACTGGTGACGGCTCGTGACCGGTGACGGGAGGAGACCTTGTGCGTCTACGGCTCATCGGACCCCCGCACGTCTCCGACGGCGACGGGCCCCGGCCCGTGCGCGGTCACCAGGTCTGGGCGGTCCTGGTCAGGGTGCTGCTCGCAGATCGCCCGCTGACTCGCAACGAGCTGGCCGCCGAGTTGTTCCCCGATACCGCGGACCCGCTCGGCTCGCTGCGCTGGTGCCTGGCCGCCGCTCGTCGAGCCCTCGGCGCCCCGACTGCCTTCACTGGCGACCCCATCGTCGTGGACCTTCCCGACCACGTCACTGTGGATCTCCTCGACCTACTGGCCGGGCGGTACGACGAGTCGGAGGTCGGCGAGTTGCTCGAGGGCGTCGAGCCTCGGTGCAGTGCCGAGTTCGACCTGTGGCTGCTGGTCCAGCGGCAGCGGGTGGCGGCCCGGATCGACGGGCTCCTGCACCGCGAGGTCATCGCCGCATCCGCTTTGGGGCACACGGACCGGGCGTTGGCGCTGGCCGAGCTCGCCGCCCGGCGTCAGATGCTCGACGAGGGCGCGCAGATCCTGCTGGTGGCGAGCCTGCGTGCGGCGGGACGGTACGACGCGGCGGCAGCTGTCGTCGACGAGGTCGAGAAGCGCTTCATGGCCGAGCTCGGCACCGCCCCGTCCC
>JALZCZ010000227.1 GCA_030862825.1 Actinomycetota bacterium
CGACCATCCGGGTCGTGTACTCGTGGTCGCTGGAGACGACGTTGGCGGTGGGCGACGGCGTCGGGCGCGCGCCGATGCCGCCGGCCACGGTGGCGTCGTAGACGTTGGCGCTGCCGGTGTAGAAGAACTCCCCCTCGACGTAGCCGCGGTCCTCCAGGCCGAGGTCGGAGGAGAAGAACGTGTAGTCGTTGCCCGGGTCGCCGGGGTGTGACGGGATCGGCCCGGTCACCTCGGGCACCGGGACCGCGGGGAGTGCCGGCTCCGGGCCGGCCACGGCAACCGGGGAGGTCGGCGCGACCAACGCGAGGCCGGCCATCAGGGTCAGCGCCAACAGGCGCGGGACAGTTCTACGAGGGCGGGCTGGGATGTGCAGGTCGTCACACGGCATGGGCAGAAGGTAGGAACGCGCCATCGGCCCCAGCAATGGGTTGCCAGTTGTTGTCGCGCCCGGTGTGGCAACAGATGGCAACGGATTGACCCCTGTCGAAATCCTGGGTCAACGTGCTCGCCATCACATCGACGCTCGGGCGAGAGGTATCCGGTCATGACGACACTGCAACGACGACAGCTGATCAAGGGGACCGCCGCTGCCTCGCTGGGTGCGGCTGTCGCGCAGGCCATGGCAGCTGCGGGATCACCGGCCGTGGCCTCGACCGCCGGCCGGCTCGGCCCTGCCACCTCACTCGACGGCCGGCCCCTGCCGGCGTACGACTACAGCCGCGCCAACCGGCTGCCGCGGGAGATGACCGGCTACTGGGAGAGGTCCTTCGAGCTGCCCGGCGGCCCTCGTACGGCGAAGGTCTACATCTCGCCCGAGACTCCGATCCGCTCCTACTACACCGTGATCGCGGTCCCGGACGGCGTCGAGACCGGTCGGTTCCTGGAGGGGACGTCGTGGCGCGAGGTCGCCGACGAGCGCGAGGAAGGACTCTTCGTGCTCGAGCCCGGCCCGGGCGGCTGGGGCACCGCCGACGACGAAGAGACGTACATCGCCGCGGCCCTGGGCTTCTTCCAGGCCAACGGCTACTTCTCGATCTTCGGTCTGCACTACCTGGTGGGCTATGGCGCCGGGGCTCCGCCGCTCGAGGCGTGGGCCGTGGCCCACCCGCTGCGGGTGATCGCCCAGGTCTACCTGAACTCGCCGGGGCTGACCGCTGACTACCTCGATCAGTACGCCGGCCGCGAGTTCGACGGTGACACCGACGGCACCTACACCGATGTCGTGTTCCCCGAGGGCTTCGACCTGATCCGCCACGACGAGACGGTGCTCCCGACCTGGTACGTCAACCCGGAGCCCGATGCGTCCGGGGACAGCCTCGACTACTGGCGGTCCGCCAACGACGCCACCGGCCGCGGTATCGCGAACCGCACGCTCGGTGTCGTCTACGAGCAGGACGCCGACTCGGAGCGGTGGATGACCTCGCACGCCGGGCCGTTGTCCCAGGTCGCGGTGCTGCGTCGGCCGGTCAGCTACTGGAGCAGCAGGACGACCGCGAGCGTCGTCGCCTTCCTCACCTACTACACGCGCTACGAGAACTACTTCGCCTACGGCAACCAGCTCTACGAGCGCGCCGACCTCGCCGCTCTCGGCGTGCAGGTCCGGACGATGATGGTGGAGGGCTTCGTCCGCGAGTACCTCGTCCACGTCCCGCGATCCGCCCGACGGCTCTGGGGACGTGCGGCGCCGGTGGTCTTCGTCTGGCCCGGCAACAGCCAGACCGACAAGGTGTTCCTCGACGCCACCCAGTGGTGGAAGGTGGCCGACCGGGCCGGCTGCATCTTGGTCGTGATCTGCGAGCAGTACAGCAACACGTCGGTGTCGGTCAGCCACAGCGCCTCCAACACGTTCTTCCGGCAGCTCCGCGAGGTGATGATCGACGACTACCCGGTCGACCCGCGGCGGTTCTACTCCACCGGGCAGTCCGCCGGCAGCATGCTGACCCAGAGCTTCGCGATGGCGATGCCGGACTACTTCGCGGCGGTCGCGACCACCTCGGGTGCGGTCGCCCCCTCCGCGGGCAACGTGCGCATCGACGGAGTGGATCGTGCTGTCAGCAACCAGGTGATCCCCACCTACCTCGTCTACGGCTACGGCGACCTGGGCAACCTGGCCGGCGACCTCTGGGACCAGACGACCAACACCCTGGATGGTTGGGCGGCGTACCACCTCGCGGCCGGCGGGTTCACCCTCGGTGACGTCGACCGCACCGGTGTACGCAGTGGCTGGCAGGACCGCTACGAGACCTGGACCTGGACACGGGCAGGGGACGGGACCACGCGGTTCCGTTCGGAGGTGCCGTTGCTCATGGTCACCAAGAACCACTACCGCTCACACAACACGATGGCCGAGGAGACGCCGTTGCTGTGGGACTTCCTCTGCCACTACGCCAGCGACGTCGGGAGCGACGGCACCGTCCGGCGCTTCTACAGCCCGTCGGCCTTCCGCAACGACGACGAGGTGGTCATCGAACCGTGACCCCACGAGTTCCGGTCAGTGGAAGCCGGGTAACCGGGTGACGACAGGTGGCGAAGTAGCGTGCCCGACGTGACCGAGATGGTGAGCCAGGCGCAGATCTGCGAGGAGATCGCGGAGATCGCGTCGGCGTCCGACGGCACCGAGGCGCAGCCGCATCTGGACTACCCACCCTATCGCAGCAGCCTGTTGCGCCACCCGACCAAGGCGTTGCAGCCCGTGGACCCCGAGGGGGTGGAGCTCTGGGCGCCGGCCTTCGGCGAGCGCGATGTCGACCCGCTCGAGGCGGACCTGACCATCCAGCATCTCGGTGAGCCGATCGGGGAGCGGATGGTCGTCACGGGACGGGTGGTCGACGGCGACGGCCGGCCCGTGCGGCACCAGCTGGTGGAGATCTGGCAGGCCAACGCCGGCGGCCGCTACCTCCACCAGCGCGACCAGCACCCCGCGGCGCTCGATCCCAACTTCACCGGCGTCGGTCGCTGCCTCACCGACGCCGAGGGCACCTACTCCTTCACCACGATCAAGCCCGGGCCCTACCCGTGGAAGAACCACCGCAACGCCTGGCGGCCGGCGCACATCCACTTCTCGCTGTTCGGCACGGAGTTCACCCAGCGGATGGTGACCCAGATGTACTTCCCGGGCGACCCGCTCTTCGCGCTCGACCCGATCTACCAGTCGATCACCGACCCGAAGGCGCGCGAGCGACTCGTCGCGACCTACGACCACGACGTCACCCAGCACGAGTGGTGCACCGGCTATCGCTGGGACATCGTGCTCACCGGGAGCCACCGCACCCTGATGGAGGATGCGTGACTCTCCCTCCTACGCCGGGGCAGACGGTCGGCCCGTTCTTCGGCTACGCGCTGCCGTACGCCGACGGTCCGCTGCTGGTGCCGCTCGGCCGGGCCGACGCCGTGCGGCTGCACGGCCGGGTGCTCGACGGCGCCGGCGACCCGGTGCCCGACGCGCTGCTCGAACTGTGGCAGGTCGACGCCGACGGGGCGATCCCGCAGCAGCCCGGCTCGTGGCGGCGCGACGGCTTCACCTTCACCGGCTGGGGCCGAGCCGCCACCGACAACGAGGGCCGCTACAGCTTCTCCACCGTGGCCCCGGGCCCTACCGCACCCGGCGTCGCGGCGTACTTCGCGCTGACGGTCTTCGCGCGCGGCCTCCTGGACCGGCTCCTCACCCGGGTCTACCTGCCCGGCGACGAAGCCGTGCTGGCCGCTGACCCACTGCTGTCGTCGGTGCCCGCCGAGCGGCGGTCGACCCTGGTCGCCGAGCGCGACGAGGCCGGCTATGTCTTCGACGTCCGGCTGCAGGGCGATGGCGAGACCGTCTTCCTCTCCTATCCGCGACACTGACGTGGTGAGCGACCTCTTCTGGCCGGGTGACGATCGTGCGGGCGACCACGTCACGCCGGCGGCGTTCCTCGAGGCGATGGTCGACGTCGAGGAGGCGTGGCTGGCGGTGCTCGGGGTGGAGGGGGTGACCCTGCCCGCCGACCTCGACGACGGGCTCGGCCGCGAGATCGAGGCCGGTGGCAACCCGGTGATCGCTGTGGTTGGGCGGTTGCGGACCGCACTGGAGACCGGCCAGCCGGAGGCAGCGCGCTGGCTGCACCGCGGCCTGACCAGCCAGGACGTCGTCGACTCCGCGCTGATGACGATGGCGCGCGACGCGGTGGCCGACGTGATCACCGAACAGCGCCGTCTGGTCCGCCGCCTCGCCGGTCTCGCGCGCGAGCAGCGGGACACACCGATGGTGGCGCGCACCCTGACCCAGCACGCGGTGCCGACCACGATGGGGCTCAAGGTCGCCACCTGGCTCAGCGGCGTGCTCGACGCCTGGGACGATCTCGAGCGGCTGACCTTCCCCGTGCAAGCGGGTGGAGCAGCGGGTACCCAGGCCGCCGTTGTCGAGCTGGGCCACGATCCGGCGGCGGCGCGGGCCGACCTGGCCGCCGCCCTCGGTCTGGCAGACGCGCTGCCGTGGCACACCGCCCGGCGCCCGGTCACCCGGATCGCCGACGCCCTGGTCGCCTGCACCGACGCGTGGGGGCGGATCGCCGCGGACGTACTCACCCTGTCGCGCCCGGAGATCGGCGAGGTGACCGAAGGCGTCGGCGGCGGGTCGTCGACGATGCCACACAAGGTCAACCCCGTGCTGTCGACGCTGATCCGCCGCGCCGCCCTCACCACCCCACAGCTCGCCGCCACCCTGCATCTCGCCGCTGCCGAGCAGGTCGACGAACGAGCCGATGGCGCCTGGCACGTGGAGTGGGACACGCTCCGGCTGCTGGTACGCCGCACACTGACCGCCGGTGGTCAGGCCGCGGACCTGGCCGACGAGCTGCGCGTGCACCCCGACCGGATGGCCGCCACTCTCGCCGGCGCCCGCGACGACGTGCTGGCCGAGCAGCGCACGATGGCCGACCTCGCCGGGCACCAGCCCGCCGGCGACTATCTCGGCGCCGCCGGCGAGCTCGTCGACGCTGTGCTCGCCCGAGCCCAGACCCACCTGGAGGTGACCGCGTGACGCGGAGCACGATCCCCGGCCCGATCCCGAGCATCACCGCCGTCCGGATGAACGGCGCGAAGCACCGCGCCGAGCTGCCGCTGCTCGTGCTCGGCCCATCGCTGGGCACCTCGGCCACCACACTGTGGTCGGCCTGCGCCCGCCACCTCACCGACTCCTTCGACGTGCTGGCCTGGGACCTGCCCGGCCACGGGCACAACACCACCGTGGCCGACGAGCCGTTCACGATGGCCGAGCTGGCCGCAGGCGTGCTCGCCGTGGTCGACGACATCCTGGCCGAGCGCGGCGAGCTCGACGGGTCGTTCTCCTACGCCGGCGACTCGGTCGGCGGCGCGGTCGGGCTGCAGCTCCTGCTCGACGCGCCAGGGCGGGTGCGCGACGCGGTACTGCTGTGCACCGGTGCCCGGATCGGCGACGAGGCGCTGTGGGCCGGACGGATCTCGCAGGTCAGCCAATCGGGCACGCCGGTGATAGTGCCGGGCTCGGCCGAGCGCTGGTTCGCGCCCGGCTTCCTGGACCACCACCCCGAGACCGCCAGTGCCCTGCTGGAGGCACTCCGCGACACCCGCGACGAAGGCTACGTGCAGGTCTGCGCCGCGCTGCAGGAGTTCGACGTCCGCGGCCGGCTCTCCGAGATCACGGCGCCGGTGCTCGCCGTGGCCGGCGCCCATGACGTGGTGGCGCCGGTCGCCACCCTCGCGGCGATCGCGGACGGCGTACCGCATGGACGGCTGGTGGAGCTGGACGGCGTCGCCCACCTGGCACCCGCCGAGGCACCCGCCGAGGTCGCCCGGCTGATCCGCCGGCACGCACTCGGCGAGCGCCCACCCGACGACCACCGCACCGTGCAGGAGGTCCGCGACGCCGGGATGGCCGTGCGCCGCGAGGTGCTCGGGGACGACCACGTCGACCGGGCCATCGCCGGCACCACCGACCTCACCCGGGACTTCCAGGAGCTGATCACGCAGTACGCCTGGGGCAGCATCTGGGCCCGCCCCGGGCTCGACCGCCGCAGCCGATCGCTGATCACGCTCACCGCGCTTGTCGCCCGCGGCCACCACGAGGAGCTCGCCATGCACCTCCGCGCCGCGCGCACCAACGGGGTCACCGTCGAGGAGATCAAGGAGCTGCTGCTGCAGACCGCGATCTACTGCGGCGTCCCCGACGCCAACACCGCCTTCCGGATCGCCCAGTCGGTCCTCGACGAGGAGCAAGCATGACCGCTCTACGACCAGCTTTCCTGTACGCCGCCAGCCGTACGCCGTTCGGCAGGTTCGGCGGCGCGCTGGCCGGCGTACGCCCCGACGACCTGGCCGCGATTGCGCTCCAGGGGCTCCTCGCCAAGGCACCGGTGCTCGACCCCGCCCGGATCAGCGACGTGGTGTGGGGCTGTGCCAACCAGGCCGGCGAGGACAACCGCAACGTCGGCCGGATGGCCGTGCTGCTCGCTGGCCTGCCGGTCTCGGTGCCGGCGACCACCGTGAACCGGCTCTGCGGCTCCAGCCTGGACGCCGCGATGGCGGCCTCGCGGACCATCGGGTCCGGCGACGCCGAGGTCGTCGTGGCCGGCGGCGTCGAGTCGATGACCCGCGCACCGTGGGTGCTGCCGAAGCCGTCGCGCGCCTTCCCGGCCGGCGACGTCACCGCGGTCTCGACCACGCTGGGCTGGCGGCTGGTCAACGAGCGGATGCCGGCGGAATGGACGGTCGCGCTGGGCGAGGCCAACGAGCAGCTGGCCGAGCGGTTCTCGATCTCGCGGGAGCGGCAGGACGAGTTCGCGGCGCGCTCGCACCAGCTGGCCGACGCCGCCTGGGAGTCGGGGTTCTACGACGACCTCGTGGTCCCGGTCGGCGCCAATGATGGGGGGATTGAGCTCGCACGCGACGAGGGCATCCGGCCCGGCTCGACCCGGGAGAAGCTCTCGGGGCTGAAGCCGTCGTTCCGTCCGGACGGCTCGATCACGGCAGGCAACGCCTCGCCGCTCAACGACGGCGCCTCGGCACTACTCATCGCCTCCGAGGACGCCGACCTGGGACTCGAGCCGGTGGCCCGGATCGCCGGACGAGGCGCACACGCGCTGGTGCCGCAGGACTTCGGCTTCGCACCGGTCGAGGCCGCCGAGAAGGCGCTGGCCCGGGCCGGCATCACCTGGGCCGACGTGTCCGCGGTCGAGCTCAACGAGGCGTTCGCGGTGCAGTCGCTGGCCTGTATCGACGCCTGGAAGATAGACCCCGAGATCGTCAACGCCAAGGGCGGCGCGATCGCGATCGGTCACCCGCTCGGCGCCTCCGGTGCCCGCATCCTCGGCACCCTGGCCCACCGCCTGCGTGAGGACGGCGGCCGCTACGGCGTCGCCGCGATCTGCATCGGTGTCGGGCAGGCGCTTGCCGTAGTACTGGAGAACGTGACGTGATCGTCTGCGAGTCGACCGACGAGGCGGTGGCCGGGGTCGAGGACGAATCGACCGTGCTGATCGGTGGCTTCGGGATGGCGGGCATGCCGGTCGCCTTGATCGACGCGCTGATCCGGCAGGGCGCGACCGACCTGACCGTGGTCTCCAACAACGCCGGCAACGGCGACACCGGCCTCGCCGCACTGCTCGCCGCGGGGCGGGTGCGGAAGATGGTCTGCTCGTTTCCGCGTCAGTCGGACTCGTGGGTCTTCGACGGTCTCTACCGCGCGGGGAAGATCGAGCTCGAGGTGGTGCCGCAGGGCAATCTCGCCGAGCGGATGCGCGCAGCGGGCGCCGGCATCGGCGCCTTCTTCTGCCCCACCGGGGTCGGCACGCCGCTCGCCGAGGGCAAGGAGGAGCGGGAGATCGACGGGCGACGCTACGTGCTGGAACACCCCATCAAGGGCGACCTCGCTCTGATCGGCGCACACCGCGCCGACGGGGCCGGCAACCTGGTCTACCGCAAGACCGCCCGCAACTTCGGCCCGGTGATGGCAACCGCCGCGACCACGGTTGTTGCGCAGGTGCGCGAGGTCGTCGACATCGGCGCGATCGACCCCGAGGTCGTGGTCACGCCCGGGATCTACGTCGACCGGGTGGTCGCCGCATGACGCTCAGCAAGAACGAGATGGCCGCGCTGGTGGCCCGCGACATCCCCGACGGGTCCTTCGTCAACCTCGGCATCGGCCAGCCCACCACTGTGGCCGACCACCTCCGCTCCGGCTCCGGCGTCGTGCTGCACACCGAGAACGGCATGCTCGGCATGGGACCCGCCGCCGTCGGTGACCAGGTCGACCCCGATCTCACCAACGCCGGCAAGATCCCGGTCACAGAGCTGCCGGGGGCGTCGTACTTCCACCACGCCGACTCGTTCGCGATGATGCGCGGCGGCCACCTCGACGTCTGCGTGCTCGGCGCCTTCCAGGTCTCCGCTACCGGCGACCTCGCCAACTGGCACACCGGCGCCGCCGACGCCATCCCCGCCGTGGGCGGGGCGATGGACCTCGCCATCGGCGCCAAGCAGGTGCTGGTGATGATGACGCTCTTCGCCAAGGACGGCACCCCCAAGCTGGTGCCCGAGTGCACCTACCCACTCACCGGGCTCGCCTGCGTCAACCGGGTCTACACCGACCACGCCATCTTCGACATCGCTGGCGACGGAGTCCTAGTCACCGAGACCTTCGGCATCTCCCACGCCGACCTCGCCGCGCGCCTCGACGTACCGCTGCGACGAGCCTAGCTCTCACCTAACGGCCCGCATGACCGATTCAAGCAGCTGCTGGACGCCGCTCGCGGCGACTTCGGCCGTCTGCGTGGGGGATTCAAACACCTTCCACTTACCCTCCGCAGCGATCACGTCCTGGACCGGTCTAGTCAGTCGACTCGCGACCCTAGTGACACAACGACCCGCTCTATGGTTCGGGCTACCAACTCGGCGTGAAGCCTTCTTCACGGGACAGTGAGGCGCCTTTGCGATGGCGCCTCTCGGGAAGTCGTGACGACCTCCTCCGAAAGGGATCATCGTGAAGATCAACGCTTTGGCGCGTCTGTCTACGGTCTTTGTGGCGGCGCTCAGCCTCATTCTGGCCGGGCTGGGGGCCAACCCGGTTGTCGCCGGGGACGACGCGACTGCCCTCGAGCATTGGCTTAACGGCATGCTCGAGGTCGGCTTGAAGCGACGCGGCGAGCAGCTCGACCAAGCCACGGAGAGGGGGACCCTTGGAGCACAAGCTGACCACGAGATGGCATGAGCTCTTGGGAGTGGACTTCCCCACGAGCTACAGCAATGGATCCTTGGGTTGGCGCGCGCCCGCAACAACTTTGTCCACTGCGAGTGGCCGACGCACTCTGAGCAGGAACACGAGGCGCACCGGGCGGAGGGCACGGTAATCGCACGTGAAGCCCCGCGGATCTTCGCCGCGCTCCACGAGCTCGAGGATTCAATCGTCTTCGATGGGCAGCGCAAGCGACTCGACCGAGTGCTAGAGGAGATGGAGTTGTTCGACGTCCGTACGCGCGGCCAGCCCGGTCAAACAGATGCCTGTCGCTGCGTAGAGGCAGTCCGCGATGCAATGTGCGTCTTTCCCCGCATCTGCGCGTGCGTCAGCGACCGGATCTGCCGAGGAATCGGCATCATCGTTCCCGCGGTTCGCCCCATCATTTGCCCAGCAAGACATACCC
>JALZCZ010000237.1 GCA_030862825.1 Actinomycetota bacterium
GCCGGCCGCCGCGGCGAGCTTGCGACCCAGCGTGTCGAAGCTCTCGACATCGCCGAGGACCCAGCCGCCGCCGTGGAAGTACACGATCGTCGCACGCGGCGACGCGGACGGAACGAGCAGCCGCACCGGCACCTCGACTCGGCCGTCGACCGTCTGCGCCATGGTGTCGATCACCTCGTGCATAGCCGGCCCGAGCCCGAACACGGAGGGATCGGAGACCGCGCGCACCTCGGCCGGGGTCGACTCGTGGATCGGCGGTCGCCCGTCGGCCTGAGCAGCGCGCAACAGCGCTGCGGACGCGGCTTCCAGGACCATGGGATTCCTTCTTCGCCGGCATCGCGGCGGTCGGCTCGATCGGGACTCCGGACGTGAGACGTGACCGGCGTCACTGTGGTGGTGCTGACAGTCTCGACGTCGCGACACCGGGGCCGCATCGTGCAACTGTTCATAATCGATCGCTCGCCGCGAGCCATTTGGAACCGATCGCAGCAAGCGTCCTTCAGGACTCGTCGACGAGCCGCCGCACCGTCGCCATCGTGCCGACGGGGTCGATGCTCGGCCTGAGGACCAGGTTGGTGACACCGGCCTCCCGGTAGGCGGCGATGCGCTCACGGACATGCCCCTCGGGGCCTACCAGGTTCGTGGCTTCGAGCAGCTCGAGCGGGACCTTTGCTGCCGCCTCCTCCTTGCGTCCAGCCAGATACAGCTCCTGGATCTCCAGCGCTTCCTTCTCCCAGCCGAGCTCGCACACGACGGTGTTGTAGAAGTTCTTCTCGCGCGCCCCCATCCCGCCGATGTACAGCGCGAACTGAGGGCGGACCGAGTCGAGGGTCGCCTTGACGTCGTCGCCGATCGCCACGACGCCACCCGCGACGATCTCGAGAGGTTCGAGGTCAGCCGGCCGCTTCGCCAGGCCTTCGTCCAACGCATCGCCCCAGACCTGGCGCGCCCGTTCGGGGAGGAACATCGTCGGCAGCCAACCGTCGGCATACGCAGCCATCGATGCGACGCTGCGCGTGCCCAACGCTGCGACGTACACAGGCACGACGGGACGCTCGGGGTGGTTGAGGAGCTTCAACGGCTTCGCCAAGCCCGTGCCCTCCCCCGCAGGCAGCGGGATCGATACCGCACCCCGGTGCTCGATGACCTCTCGCCGCAGCACCCGCCGGACGATGTCGACGACCTCGCGCATCCGGGCAACGGGTTTGTCGTACGGCATGCCGTGCCAGCCCTCGACGACCTGCGGTCCCGACGCACCCAGCCCGAGGATCGTGCGGCCGCCGCTCACGTTGTCCAGGCCGGCTGCCGTCTGACCGATGGCGGTCGGGGTGCGTGAGTAGATGTTGATGATCGCTGACCCGATCTCGACCCGCTCCGTGCGAGCCGCGAGATAGCCCATGAGGCTCGGTGAGTCGAAGCCGTACGCCTCGGCAACCCAGACGGTGTCTAGGCCCACCGCCTCGAGCTCACGAACGGAGTCGGCGGCGGCACGCGGGTCCCCGGCATAGGCGAGGGACGTGGAGATCTTCATGGTGGTCCTCAGGTCGGGAGCTGTGCGTCCTGATGTGTCACAGCCGCTGGATGAGCGTCGCGGTGCCGAACCCGCCGCCGCAGCACATGGTCACCAGCCCGATCTCGCGATCGGTGCGCTCCAGTTCGTGCAGGAGGGTTGTGATGAGCCGCGCCCCGCTGGCGCCCAGCGGATGGCCGAGGGCGATCGCGCCACCGTTGACGTTGACCCGGTCGCGCTCGGGCTTGAGCTCCCGCTCCCACGCCAACACGATCGGCGCGAAGGCCTCGTTGACCTCGAAAAGATCGATGTCCTGGATCGACATCCTGTTGCGCTCCAGGATGCGGCGGGTCGCGGGGATCGGGCCCTCCAGCATCAGCACGGGGTCGCAGCCCACCGTGAACGCGTCGAGGATGCGTGCTCGGGGACGCAGCCCGAGCCGGTCGGCGAGGCCTCGTTCGGCGACGAGCACGGCGGCCGCACCATCGGAGATCTGCGAAGAGCTGCCGGCGGTGATGCGTCCGTCGGACCTGAACACCGGCTCCAGCGCGGTCAGGGCCTCGATCGTGGTCTGCGGCCGGATGCCCTGGTCGGCGTGGACGATGCCGTGGGCGGTCTCGACCGGGGTGATCTCCCGCTCGAACCGGCCCTCGGCAGTGGCCTGCGCCGCTAGTCGGTGCGAGCGTTCCGACAGCTCGTCCATCTCCGCGCGGGTCACGCCGTACTTGTCGACGATGCGCTCGGCAGCCTCGCCTTGGCCGACCAGGTCGTGGTGGTCACGAAGTTGGGGCGTGTAGGGCGTGCCCCAGTCCTGCTTGATCTGGACGCCTGCCGCGAACGGGACCCGCCCCATGTGCTCGACCCCGGAGCCGATGACGAGGTCGCCCGACCCGGAGCTCACCGCCATCGCCGCGATGTTGGCGGCCTGCTGGGACGAGCCGCAGGCTCGGTCGACCGTGCTGGCCGGTGTCGTGACCGGGAGTCCGGCGTGGAGCCAGGCGTTGCGCGCGACGTTCGACGACTGCACGCCGTAAGGCTGGCCACACCCGGCGATCACGTCGTCGACCAGGGCGGGGTCGACGCCGGCCTGCTCGATGAGGGAGCTGTAGACGCCACCCAGGAGGGCGACGGGGTGCTCGTCGCGGTAGACGCCGTTCTTGAGGTTCCCCTTGCCGATGGGCGTGCGGGTTGCCGCGACGATGACGGCCTCGCGGCCCTGCAGTGCTGGCATGTCATGACTCCGAGGGGTGCGGGGCCGGACTGGCCGGCGGGATGAGGTGGAGCGGGGGGTCGTCGCCCAGGCGACCGACTGGCAGGGGCGGGAAGTCGGCGTGGGCGTCGCGAGCGAGCGTCGCGCCGTACTCGACGAAGTCCCGGCCGGCCAACGAGGCCTCGGTCAGCGTCTCGGCGTCGTCGAGTCCCTCCCACAAGGAGGTCTCCGCGGCACGGTGCACCTGCCACTTCATCGCGGCCATGGAGACGGGCGAGCTGGACGAGGCGATGTGCCGGGCGTAGGCCACGGCCTGCTCGAGGACGGCATGCTCGGGATGGAGGTGGTCCACCAGACCCAGCTCGTGAGCCTCGGCCCCGGTGAACGTTCGCCCCGTGTACAGCAGGTCGAGCGCCTTGGACGGACCAACGGCGCGGGTCAGCAGCCAGCCGATGGCCTGCTCCGCGACGAGTCCACGTCGCGCGAAGCCGGTCTCGAAACGCGTCGAAGGCGCCGAGAATCGCACGTCGGCCGACAGCGCGAACACCAGGCCGAGACCCGCGCAGACGCCGTTGACCGCTGCAATGACCGGCTTCGGGATGCTGCGGGCGGCCAGATACGTGCGTCCGGGCATGGTGCGCTTCTGGCCGGCCCCGATGTTGCCGAGGACCGTGATGTCGGCCCCCGCGCAGAAACCTCGTCCCGCCCCCGTCAGAACGATCGCCCGGACGTCGTCGCGGTCGGCCGCCTCGGCCATCCGCGCCGGGAACGCCTCCCGGATGGTATCGTCGACGGCGTTCAGCCGCTCCGGACGGTTCAGCGTCACGACGCCCACAGCGTCGGAAATCTCCAGCGTCACCGCGTCGGCACTCACGAGTACATCCCGGCGATTGCCGCCTCGTAGCGCTTGTGGATCTCGCGCCGCCTCATCTTCGACGTCGGGGTCAGCTCGCGCCCGGGTAGCCACTCATCAGCGACCACGTGGAACTTCTTGATCTGCTCCGGTCGGTTGAGGCGCGCGTTGGCCGCGTCGACCGCATTGGTGATGCGCTCGAGAAGGCGGGGCTCCTCGGCCAGCTCGGCGAGCGAGAGCTTCGCGAGACCCTCGCCATGCGCCCACTGCGAGACGTACTCCCGGTCGAGGACGATCACCGCGACCAGATACGCGCGAGCGTCGCCGACCGAGCACGCCTGGCTGATGAAGGGACTCGCCGACACGATGGCGGACTCGACCGTCACCGGCGAGATGTTCTTGCCGGACGCGTTGACGATGATCTCCTTCTTGCGTCCGACCACGCTCAGGTAGCCGTCCACGTCGAGCGCACCGAGGTCGCCGGTGGCCAGCCACCCGTCAGCATCGATCGCCGCAGCCGTGGCTTCCGGGAGGTTGAGGTAGCCCTTCATGATCGATGGTCCGCGCAGGAGGATCTCGCCGTCGTCGGCGAGCTTGATCTCCATCTTGCGGGAGGCAGTGCCGACGGTCCCGAACCGGATGCGGTCCGGGCGGCACGCCGTGCCGGCGGCCGCGCTCTCGCTCAGGCCGTAGGCCTCCCCCATCGGGATGCCGATCGCGTGGAAGAACCGCATGAGCGGACCCGGGTTGGGGGCGGTCGCGACGACTGCCACGCTCAACCGGTCGAGGCCTTCGCGCACCTTCCACGGCCCGAACAGGTCGCGCCGGGCGGCGTTCGTGCGGGCGACCAGGTCCGGCGGCACCGTCTTGCCGGCCTGCTCGAGGTCGACGCGCTGCTCGCTGAAGCTCAGCTCCGCGAGCACCCGCTCGCGGTGCGCTTCGTCGAACTCGAGCAGCCAGCTCTCGAACGAGCTGCGGAGCTTCTCGAACACCCGCGGAGGTCCGCTGAAGAAGGCAGGCCGGATCTCGGCGACCGCCTCAGCGATCGTCCGCGGGTTGTCGACGGTCACGATCTCCCAGCCCTGGACGACGGCCGTGACGTAGCCGCTGAGCCGGCCGCCGACGTGCGCATAGGTCAGCCACGAGACCACGATGCTTCCCTCGGGCACGCGCTGCGCGTCGATCGTCGCCTCGGCCGTGGTCAGCACGTTGACGTGGGTCAGCATGACGCCCTTGGACGGGCCCGTCGTCCCGCTGGTGTAGATCAGCGCAAGGACGTCGTCCGGTGCCGGGGGCGGCACCCCGGCGAGCAGGTTCGCGTCCTCGGGTGGCCCGATCAGGTCGGCCAGCTGCGACCAGCCGGGAACCGACTCGCCCTCCAGCTGCAGCACATGGGACGGCAGCCGGACTCCCTCGAGCGTGCCCATGAGGCCCGGCTCGGCGATCAGCATCGCGGCCCCGGAGTCATCGAGGACGTGCTGCTGCTGCTCCGGCGAGGACGTGAAGTAGAGGGCCACGGAAACGATGCCGAGCCGGACCAGCGCCAGGTCGACCGCGTAGAACTCGGGCCGGTTGCCCATCAGCAGCGCGGCGGTCTGGCCCCGCCGTAGTCCGAGGCGGTCGAACGCCGTGGCGTACGCCGCCACGCGGGTGTCCAGCTCGGCCCAGGTCCATGTGATCGCGCCGTCGTGCCGGCGTACGGCCACCTCGTCTGGCCGACGCCGCACGGTGTCGGTGAAGGCCTCCCACACCGTCGCCGGCATGTTGTCGATGATGAGCTCGGGGTCGGTCACGGTGTCTTCTCCCTGGTCGCCGACGAGAGCGTCGACCCGTTCGCCAGTGCATCGACGGCCGGTGCCTCGACCGTCAGTGCCTCGTCGAGGCGAGCGGCCACGGTCGCGACGTCCCAGTTGGAGTCACTGGTCAGACCCCGGTCCTCCGCCAACGACCAGGGCAGCACTTCCCTGATCTCGCCGCCTCGGACGGCCAGGACGCGGCCGGTGACCGTGCAGTCCTCGGCGGCGAGGTGGGCGACCAGCGGTGAGACGTTGTCGGGGCTGTACTCGTCGAGCGCGCCTTCCTCGACGACCGCGCGCATCCGCTCACCGATCGCGCCCGGGGTGGCCTCGGTCATCCTCGTGCGGGCACCCGGCGCTATCGCGTTGACGCGCACGCCGATGCGGCCGAGCTCGCTTGCCGCGATGATCGACATCGACGCGATCGCCGACTTCGCCGCGCCGTAGTTGGTCTGCCCGGGCAGGACGACGTACGTGCCGGACGCCGAGGTCGTGTTGATGACCGAGGCGGCGACCTGTCTGCCGGCCTTGGACTCGGCGTGCCAGTGCGCGACCGCGTGGCGCAGGACACCGAAGTGGCCCTTGAGATGGACGGCAACGACCGAGTCCCAGTCGCCCTCGGTCATCCGGTGGAAGAAGTTGTCGCGCAGGATGCCGGCGTTGTTGACCAGCACGTGCAGGTCTCCGAAGTGATCCAGCGCCTGCTGCACGAGCCGTTGGGCGCCGTCGTGCGTCGAGATGTCGTCGTAGTTGGCGACCGCCACACCGCCCGCGCTCACGATCTCGTCGACGACGGACTGCGCGGGAGACGCGTCGACGCCGCTGCCGTCCGCAGAACTCCCCACGTCGTTGACGACGACCCGGGCGCCCTCCCGCGCCAGTAGCAGTGCGTACGAGCGGCCCAGGCCCCGTCCGGCGCCGGTCACGATCGCCGTCCGGCCCTCGAGCGTGCTCATGTGCGTGCCGCCTCGCGGTCGGCGGCGACGCCCGCGGCCAGCGAGCGCCCGAGCCCCCGGAGCTGGTCGCGGGCGGTGCCGAGCGTCATTTCGATGTACTTGCCGAACCGGTAGTAGCGGTGCAGGTCGTAGTCGAGGTCGATACCCACACCGCCGTGCAGGTGGTGCGCCGAGTGCAGGACGCGGTGGCCGGCCTCGCACGCCCAGTACTTCGCGATCGCGACCGCCCGCGCCGCGGCCGGGTCGCGGTTGGCCAGCATCCATGCGGCCTGCAACGACGTGAGGCGGACCGCCTCGACGTCGATGTATCCGTCCGCGAGACGCTGCCGGACGGCTTGAAAGGTCGCCAGCGGCTGCCCGAACTGCTCGCGCCCCGACGTGTACTCGGCCGTCATCCGCAGTGCCTTGGCACACACACCGGCCTGGAGCGCCGCGAGTCCTGCCTCGGCACGCAACAGCGCGTCTTCCAGTACGCCGGCGCCCAGCTGCCCTACGGGCTCGGCGGGTGCGTCCACGAGGGTCAGCTGCGCAACGGGTCGCTCCGAGACGGAGGACTGCTCCCGCCAGGTCACGCCGGGCGCCTGCGGGTCGACCAGGAACAGGCCGGTGCGGTCTTCCGCATCGGTCGCAGAGACCAGCACAGCCTCGGCCTGCAGGCCCATCGGCACCTGGGTCTTGACGCCGGTGAGGATCCACGAGTCGGCCAGCGTGGCACGGGTCCGCGGACCGAGCCGATCGTGCGCACCAGGCTCGATCAACGCTCCCGTCAGCACAGCATCGCCGTCGACGACCCGCGGAAGGTGCCGCTGCTGCTGGTCGGGCGAACCATGTCGCGCGATGGGGTCCGCGCCCAGCACGAGGGACTCCCACAGCGGGACGTGAGGGTTGGTCACGCCCACCTGCTCGAGCACCTGATGCAGCTCCAGGAAGTCGAGGCCGGCTCCCCCCACAGACTCGGGCAGCGCGGCCCCGAGGATGCCCGCTCGCGCCAGCTTCCGGTAGGCCTCGGCGTCGAACCAGACGCCCTGACTCGACAGCGACGACCACCGGTCCGCACCGGAGTGGTCGCCCAGGATCTCGGCGGCCAGGTCTCGCAGCGCGACGGCTTCGGGGGTGAGGTCGAAGTCCATGATCAGCTCCTCGGTGTGGTGGACGACCGGTCAGCGGTCGGTGCGGGGCGGGGCAGACCCAGGCCGGCGCGGGCGATGATCTCCCGCTGGACCTCGTTGGTCCCGCCCCCGAAGGTCATGAGCACGGCCCACCTCATCGCGACCTCGAGGCTGTCGTGCAGGGCGCCGGTCGTCCCGTCCGCCAGCAGCGCGTCGGGACCGACGACTTCCATCAGGAGACGGAACGCGTCGACGTACATCTCCGTGCCGTACACCTTCACCGCGGACGCATCCGCCGCCTGGATCTCGCCCGTCTCGGCCGCCCAGGCGACGTGCCAGTTGAGCAGCTGAAGGACCTCGACCCGTGCCTCCACCTCCGCCAGGTTGGTCTGGACCCACTCCTGCTCGATCAGCGGTCGTCCGTTCGAGGCGGTCACGTCGCCGGCCCAGCGCGCGACCTCCTGAAGGCGGCGGTGCAGTACGCCGGCGGGCGCGATCGACACCCGCTCGGAGTTGAGCTGGCTGGTCATCAGCTGCCAGCCCTCGCCCTCCTTGCCTACGAGGTTCTCGACCGGCACCCGGACGTCCTCGTAGTAGGTCGCGCTAGTGAACCCGTCGCGCAGGGTGTGGATGCTCGTCCAGCTGAAGCCAGGGGTGTCGGTCGGCACGATGATGATCGAGATGCCCTTGTGCTTGGGCGCGTCGGGATCGGTGCGCACGGCCAGCCATAGGAAGTCGGCGTGGTGGATCAGGCTCGTGAACATCTTCTGCCCGTTGATCACCCATTGGTCGCCGTCCCGGACGGCGGGCATCTTGAGCGACGCCAGATCGGTGCCCGCCCCGGGTTCGCTGTAGCCGATCGAGAAGTGGATCTCGCCGGCTGCGATGCCAGGCAGGTAGCGCTCGCGCTGCGCCTGCGTGCCGTACTTCATCAGCGTCGGGCCGACCGAGTTGGTGGTGAGGTGGGGGATCGTCACGCCGGCGAGCTGCGTCTCCTCGAAGAAGATGTAGTTCTCCATGGGCGTCAGGCCGCGCCCGCCGTACTCCGGAGGCCAGGACACGGTCAGCCAGCCGTCCTTGCCGAGCTGTCGGATCGCCTGGCGGTAGTCCTGCCCGTCGCCGGCCTCGACCCCGGCGAACGCGGAGCGCATCTCGGGGGTGAGCAGCTGGCGGTAGTAGTCGCGGACCTCGTCGCGAAACTTCTCCTGCTCCGGTGTGTATGCGAACCGCATGTGGACTCCTCGACTCTGACGACTTCGGTGGTGCGGGCTGGGCTGGTATGTCGCGCAGGATCCTCAGCGCAGGAGGGGGACGAGCCGGGTCGACCTCGCCTCGGCAGTCATGCGGGGCACCCCCACAACGCCGTTCCGTCGTGCTGCCCGAGTGGACCCGGCGGAGTCGGATGGGCTGCGGGGGTGCGCGAGAAGCGAGGCGCGGGTGCCGCCTGGACCACGCCGCCGACCTCGATCAGGACCTCGCGATCGATGACATGCGGGTGACGCGTGCCCTCGTCGAAGGTCAGGACGGGAGTGACGCACGCGTCGGTGCCGTCGAACACCGCCGCCCACTCGTCGCGGGACCGGGTGACCAGCGCGGCCGCGATCTCTTCGCGCAGCGTCTGCCAGCCGGTCCGCTCGTACTGACCGGGCAGCGTCGCCGGATCGAGACCCAGTCGATCGAGCAGGATCGCGTAGAACGCCGGTTCGAGGCACGCGACCGCCACGTGTCCCCCGTCCGCGCACGGGTAGACGTCGTAGAACGGCGCACCGCCATCCACCAGGTTGCTGGCCGGCGTCTCGACCCATTCCCCGCGGCCGCGCAGGCTCCAGAACGCCTGGGTCAGCAGTGCGGCGCCATCGATCATCGCGGCATCGACGACCTGCCCGCGCCCCGACGAGGTGCGCTCGAACAGCGCCGACAGGATGCCGACCAGCACCAGCATCGAGCCCGCTCCGTAGTCGCCCACGAGGTTGAGCGGGACCGTGGGCGGCTGTCCGTCGCCACGCCCGATGGCGGCGAGCGCGCCGACCAGCGAGATGTAGTTGAGGTCGTGACCGGCGTGCTTGGAGAGGGGCCCGGCCTGCCCCCAGCCGGTCATGCGTGCGTAGACGAGGCGCTCGTTGCGGGCGAGGCAGGCATCCGGCCCGATCCCGATCCGCTCGGCGACGCCAGGGCGGAACCCCTCGATCAGGACGTCCGCCCGGTCCGCCCAGCCCAACACCCGCTCGAGGCCGGCCGGGTCCTTCAGGTCGGCGGTGACGGAGGTCCGGTTGCGCAGCAGCTGGTCGGTCGCGGGGTCTGCCGCGCCGAGCGGCGTACCGCCAGGACGGTCGACCCGGATCACGTCGGCTCCCAGGTCACCGAGGATCATCGCGGCGTGGGGCCCCGGGCCGATGCCACCGAGCTCGAGCACCCGCAGGCCTGCCAGCGGTCCGCTCACACGGCTGCGCGCCATTGAAGCAGCGAGTATCCGTCGTGCTGCTCGAAGACCCCCACGACCTGGGAACCGATCTGCACGTCTTGGTCCTTCGGGCCCAGCAGGTTGCCCACCATGCGCACGCCGGTGCCGTTGACCTCGACGAGGATCGCGATGTACGGCACCGACTCGGCGAGCGCCGGCGTCACGGCGTGCCAAACCCGCTCCCAGGAGTAGATCGTGCCGACCGGCTCCACCTCGGCCCATTCGAGTTCCTCGCCGAGGCAGCGGTGACAGATCCACTCCGGCCCCCACTGGAACGCGTCGCACGGGAGGCACCGCTGCAGCCGTAGCACCTTCTGGTTGAGGCCCTCCCAGAACGGTGCGTCGAGTCCGTCGTTCATCGGTTCCGGAGCAGGCAGCGCGCCGGCCGGGAGATAGGTCTGTTCGCTCACAACGTGTCCTCCGAGCCGATCAGCAAGTTCGACACCGGAGTGACCATGGGTCCACTGCTGACGAACGAGACGTTGACGTCCTTGACCTGGTTGACGGCGGTCCCCCGTAGCTGGCGGACACCTTCGATGATGAGCTCCATGCCGTGCATGTAGCACTCGGCGAGGTTGCCCCCACTGGTGTTCAGCGGCAGTCGCCCCCCGTCGATCGAGAGGTTCTCGACCGAGACGAACTCGTCGACCTCCTCCGGCTCGCAGAAGCCGTGCTCCACGAGGCTCATGACGACGCCGCCGGTGAAGTTCTCATAGCTCTGCGCCACGTCGACGTCGTGCGGCTTCAGACCGGCGGACTCGAAGAGACGCGGTCCCGCCGCCCGGAAGTTGGACGATCCGTAGTGCGGCGCGTTGTGGCTCCATGCCTCGTAGCGGTTGTCGCTCCCCTGGGACGTGGCGAGGATGTGGGCCGGCCCCTGGCGCAGGCTCCTGGCCCGCTCCGCGCTGGTCACGATGACGGCGGCGGCGCCGTCGTTCTCCTGGCAGCAGTCGAACAGCCGCCACGGCTCGACGATCCAGCGCGACTCGTCGTACTTCAACGACGACAGCGGCCGACCGGCCATGACGGCCCGGGGATTGCTCTGAGCGTGTGCGTAGGACGTCAGCGAGACGGCCTTCTGGGCCTCCGCGCCACGACCACCGTTCTCGTACATCCAGCGCTGGAACTTCATCGCGTACATCTGCGCGGGCACCATGACGCCGTACGGGTGGGTGAACGCGAGCTCACCGCTCACCGTGGTCGATCCGCCGCCTCGACCGAACCGCTGGAACTGGCCCTGGGCCAGCCCGCGGTAGACGACCACCGCGCTCGCCAGCCCGGATGCCACGGCGGCCGCCGCGTTCATCACGGCGCCTGATCCGCCGCCACCGCCGCCGCCCCACACCATCGAGGCGTGCTTCAGCTCCTTGATGTTCAGCGCGGAGGCGAGCCGCGCCGGGATGTTGCGGTCGTTGGAGAACGAGGCGAAGCCGTCGAGGTCCTGCGGCGCGAGCCCGGCGTCTTCGCACGCTGCCAGGATCGCGTCGAGGGTCAGCTTGAACTCCGAGTCGGGCGAGCTGCCCCACTTGTAGTACGTGGTCTCGCCGACTCCGGCGATGGCGGTCTTCCCGCGGATGGTCTCCTGGAACATCTAGCTGTTCTCCTCGGTCGTCATCGTGTCGGGAGTGGCGGGCGAGGTGGTGACGCGCACCAGGGCCTCGGCTGTGATCTTGAGTTCTCCGGAGTCGTTGCGCGCCGACAGCCGGACCCGGCGTACGTCGTCTTGCTCCGTGGGTTCGGAGTCGTCGATCGCGAGGTCGAGCGTCTCGCCGGGCCAGATCTGGGCACGGAAGCGCACGGTGTACTTCTGGACGGTCGACGCGCCGAACTCCGCCGCGAGGACACGGGACAGGTAGCCGGCGCCCAGCAGCCCCATCGCGAAGACGCCCGGCAGACCGAGAGACCGCGCGTAGACGTCGTCATGGTGGACGGGGTTGAAGTCGCCGCCGGCACCGGCGTAGCGCACGATGTCGGTGCGGGTGATGGGTCCGACCCTCATGCGCCCACCGTCTGCTCGGTCTCGATGGCGGTCAGCCGCTCGCTCAGGACCTTCTCGCCGGCGTCGTCGCGGTACACGACCTCGCGGACGATGATGCGCATGCCGCCGCCGCGACGGCCGGTCTTGCGCTCGTCGGAGAGCAGGCTCATCGTGCCGTGCAGCGTGGTGCCGGCGACGACGGGAGCGTGGTACTCCCACTCGTGCGCGCCCTGCACGACTCGGCCCATGTCCATGCCGAGCTCGTCTGCCAGGTACGACCCACCCGTGCGCGACGCGTCGGCGAAGTGGGCCGAGACGACCGAGAAGGTCATCGGCGCCGGGATGCCTTCGTAGCCACGTG
>JALZCZ010000268.1 GCA_030862825.1 Actinomycetota bacterium
CCAAAAACCTGTCGTTGGTGACCAAACGCCGTCCCCGCATCCGTCACGGAGTTGACCTGAGTCAGGCCAGATCGCGCCGGATCCGCCAGAAGCAGAATCCCGCCAGGCCACCGGCGACGCCGAGCAGGAGCCCGGTCTCGATCCACTGCATCGGCCAGAACCGGGACGCGGGCAGGTACTCCACCTCTTGCAGGTAGCCGGCTTCGGCGAGCCTGGTGAAGCAAACCTCCGTCGCGGATTGATCCGAGCCCTGCGCGGCCGCGCTGAGCTCCTGGTCGGCCACCGTCTCCATCAGATCCTGCAGGAACTCCCGCCGGGCGAGGGGGCCAGACTTGCCACCGGCTCATCGAGGATCAGCAGCTCGGGCCGCTTGGCGATGCCCAGGGTGAGCGCCAGCTGGGCACGCTGGCCGCCCGAGCCTGCCCGCCGGTTGCCGTGGGTCGAAGCCCAGTCGCCCGATCCGGTCGCGAGCCAGCGCGTCGCCCCAGCGCGCGTTGAGCCGGGCACCGATCTGCAGGTGGTCCTCGATGCTGAGGGCGGCATACGTCGGCGTGTCCTGGGCCACGTATCCCACCCTGGCCATCTGCTTCGGGTCAGCCCCCGGCCGTTCCCCCAGCACCTCGATCGTGCCCTGGACGGCCGCAGCATCCCGGCGGCGAGGTTGAGCAGGGTGCTCTTGCCGGCTCCGTTGGGCCCGACCAGGCCAACCACGCGACCGGCGGGTACGTCGAGGGTGCAGTCCGACAGCGCCCAACGCGACCGGTAGCGCTTGCCCAGTCCCTGGGCCCGATCACGGCGGTCACGCGGTCTCCTGCGCTACGTCGGCCCGAAACGTGCTCACGAAGAGCGCCTCGATCGACTCGTCGTCGAGCCCTGCGCGACGGGCGGCCGCCAGCCAGTCCTGCAGCTCGGACTGCAGCCGGCCGTGCGCGGCGAGCGTCTTGTCGGTCAGGGTCTGGGTCACGAAGGTGCCGACGCCCGGCCGAGCCGCCACCAAGCCATCGTGCTCGAGCTCGCGATAGGCCTTCAGCACGGTGTTCGGGTTGATGGCCAGCTGCCCGGCGACCTCCTTGACCGTCGGGAGCTGGTCGCCCTTGTTGAGCCGCCCGAGGCGAAGGGCGCGGCGCACCTGGTGCACCAGCTGCAGATAGGGCGAGACCCCGGACCTCCCGTCCAGGTGGAACTCGATCATGGCTACTCCATTCATCTAGGTGCCTAACACTATAGGTGAATGGCGCAAGTCGCGCCGAAATCACGGCCGAATAGGGTCTCGGGCATGCCCGACCAGCCCACTCACGCGCCGTACGGCCTCTTGCCGACGGGCGGCACCGTGCGACCGATCACCCGCTGGGGCACCCCCGTGATGCACCGACCGCAGCAGCCCGTGACGTCGTACGACGACGACCTGCGGCAGTTGGCCGCCGACATGGTGGCCACGATGTACGCCGCCGACGGCGTCGGCCTCGCCGCGTGCCAGATCGGCGAGGACGTGGCCATGTTCGTCTTCGACTGCCCGGACGAGTCCGGCGAGCGGACCGTCGGCGTGGTGTGCAACCCCGAGGTCACGCTCCCGGAACCCGGCGACCGTAACCTCGACGAGGAGGATGAGGGCTGCCTCTCCTACCCGGGTGCGTTCATCGAGTGCGCCCGACCCGACTTCGCCACGGTCACCGGCACCGGCCTGGATGGCGAGCCGGTGACGGTCAGCGGTGACGGCCTTCTCGCCCGCTGCCTGCAGCACGAGACCGACCACATCAAGGGCACCGTCTTCGGGGACCGCCTGCCGACCAAGCTGCGCAAGAAGCTGGAGAAGGCTCACGACAAGGTGGCCGCGGACTTCCCGGACACGTGGCCCACGTGAGCGCACCCGAGGTGCGCATCGTCCAGCTCCCACCCGAGGCGATCATCGCGCTCGACGCCGGCGACCTCGCGGCGGCCAACCGAGCCGCGCCCGTCGAGCTGACTCCCTATCTGGTGTCGGCGGAGTCACGGGGCGTCTGGCGTTTCCGGGCACGCCAGGCGGTCGAGACCCCGGCCGACCTCGAGTGGATCACCGGCGCCCTTCAGGACGTGGACAGCGGTGCGATCGTGGGCAAGGCGGGCTTCCACGCCGCCCCGGACGCGGACGGCATGATCGAGATGGGCTACAGCGTGGACCCGGCGTACCGACGCCGGGGCTACGCCCGCGCCGCTCTGCTCGTCCTACTGGAACGCGCGCGACGCGAGCCGGCCGTGCGCACCCTGCGGGCGACGATCTCGCCGGACAACGCGGCGTCCCTCGGACTGATCAGCCAGTTCCCGTTCGTCGAGGTCGGCGAGCAGTGGGACGAGGAGGACGGGCTCGAGATCATCTACGAGCTCCCCGTCTGACGCACAGGCCTGTCGTTTGGTCACCAACGACAGGTTTTCGGGCCGAATGTCTGCCGTTGGGGACCAAACGTCAGCCCCCAACTCACCGCCGAGCGGCCACGTAACAAGCGACAGCGGTGGCTGCGGCGACGTTGAGGGAGTCGATGCCGGGGGTCATGGGGACGATCGCCCGGCGGTCGGCGGACTGCTCCCAGCGCGTCGACAGGCCGTGCCCCTCACCGCCCAGCACCAGCGCGAGCCGGTCGACCCCCGCTACCGCCGTCTCGATCGGCCGCGCGTCCGGGGCGAGCGTCAGCGCCACGGTGGTGAAGCCGAGGCCGGAGAGAGTGGGCAGGGCGTCGTACCAGTCGTCGAGCCGGGTCCAGGGCATGGTGAAGACCGCGCCCATGGCGACCTTGATCGCCCGCCGGTAGAGCGGGTCCGCGCAGCGCGGCGCGAGGAGCACGGCGTCGAAGCCGAGCGCCGCGCCGGACCGGAAGATCGCCCCGACGTTGGTGTGGTCGACCACGTCCTCCATCACCAGCACCGACCGCGCACCGGCCAGCACCGACTCGACCGAGCCCAACGGACGTCGCTCCAGCGACGCGAGGGCTCCCCGATGGACGTGGAAGCCGGTGACCTCCTCGGCCAGTGCCTCCGACATCACGAAGCAGGGGGCGTCGGTGACCGCGAGCACGTCCGCGAGCCCGTCGAGCCAGCGCGGGGCCATCAGGAACGAGCGCGGCGGGAAGCCGGCCTCGACCGCGCGCCGCACCACCTTCTCGCCCTCGGCGAGGAACAAGCCGTGCTCGGCCTCGAGGTGCTTGCGCAGCTCGACGTCGCGCAGGTCGCGGTAGTCCGCGAGCCGGGGATCTGCCGGGTCATCGACGTCGACGATGGTCGCCATCAGCCGAAACGCTCGGGATGCGCGACCGCGACCACCTCGCCCACCACGATGATCGCGGGAGGGGCCACGGCGGCCGACTCGAGGTCGGCGGCCAGCGAGCCGAGGGTCGAGAGCACCGTGCGTTCGCCGGGCATGGTGCCGTCGCACACCACGGCGACGGGCGTCTTCGCGCCGCGGCCGCCCGCGACCAGCGCCTCGGCGATCAGGGGCGCGTTCTGGACCGCCATCATCAGGACCAGCGTGCCGCGCAGCCGCGCGACGGCCGGCCACTCGGTCAGCGACGCGGGGTCGCCCGGCGGCAGGTGGCCGGAGATCACCGTGAACTCGTGCGCCACACCGCGGTGGGTGACCGGGATCCCGGCGACGGCGGGTACGGCGTCCGGGCTGGTCAGGCCGGGGATCACGGTGACCGGCACACCGGCCTCGCGGCACGCGATGACCTCCTCGTAGCCCCGGCCGAACACGAAGTTGTCGCCGCCCTTGAAGCGCACCACCCTCTTGCCGGCTAGCGCCCGCTCCACGATCACCCGGTTGATCTCGTCCTGCTGCGCCGAGCGTCCGCGAGGCAGCTTGGCCACGTCGATCAGCTCGACGTCGGGTGGCAGCTCGCCGAGGAGCTCGCGCGGCGCCAGCCGGTCCGCGACCACCACGTCGGCCTCCATCACCGCCCGGCGACCCGCGATCGAGATCAGCTCGGGGTTGCCGGGTCCGCCCCCGACCAGCGTCACGCCGGGGGTGTGGTCGCGCTGGCCCCGGGCGACGATCGTGCCCTCACGCAGTCCGGCGAGGATCTCGTCGCGCACGGCCGCGGAGCGGCGCGGCTCGCGGTTGCCCAGTACCGCGACCGTCACACCCGCTGCCCGACCGACCGCCGGGGTCCAGGCGGTCGCCCGGGTGGCGTCGTCGGCGCGGACACAGAAGATCCGGCGCGCCTCGGCCGCGACGGACACGCCCTCGTTGACCGCCAGGTCGTCGGTCGCCGCGACGGCGTACCAGGTCTCGTCGAGGTCGGTCTCCTCGAAGCCGCGCCGGTGCCAGGTCAGCTCTCCCGCGCCGGAGAGCCCCTCGATCGACGGTGTCACCTGCGGCGACACGACGTGTACGTCGGCCCCGGCGGCGATCAGCAGGGGGATCCGACGCTGGGCCACGTGTCCCCCGCCGACCACCACCACGCGTCGTCCGCTCAGGCGCAGGCCGGATGGGTACGTCGGAAGTTCTTCCACACCTCCATCATCCCGGCTCGCCGGCGGCAGCCCGTGGCGGAGGGTCACGGAGCGGACTAACTTGGCGGTATGAGTCTCGACCGTCCCGTCAGCCCGGACCCCTACGACCTCCTGCCGTCGGTGCCGTCCTTCACGGTCACCAGCTCCGACGTGACCGACGGCCAGCCCCTGAAGGACGATCAGGTCGCCGACGCCGGCAACACCTCACCCCAGCTGTCGTGGGAGGGGGCGCCGGAGGGCACCAGGTCCTACACCGTCACCTGCTTCGACCCGGACGCCCCCACGCCGAGCGGCTTCTGGCACTGGGTCCTGGTCGACCTGCCGGCCGACGTCACGTCGCTCGACGCGGGCGCGGGAGCCGAGGGCGCCGGGCTTCCGGGCAGCGCGTTCATGTGCCGCAACGACGGCGGGACGAAGGCGTTCATGGGCGCGGCTCCCCCGCCGGGCGACCAGGTGCACCGCTACTTCTTCGTCGTGCACGCGGTGAAGGAGGAGACCCTCGGGGTCGACTCCGACGCGTCGCCGGCCGTGGTGTCGTTCAACCTGGCGTTCAAGACCATCGGCCGGGCGATCCTGCACGGGACCTACCAGCACTGAGCGCGGTCGCCCCCCGGAGCCGACGCTTCGGCCGCTCCGTCCGCCCGGACCGGCAGTTCCTGCACTCGTCCGGTGTCGCGAACACCGGACATGCGAAGGGATACCCGGTCGGCCGGGTATCTCCGACGAACGGACCTCAGCCCTGAGCGCGACGCAGCAGCTCCTCGAACGGCGTCGGCTCCGCCAGCTCGTCCGCGACGGTGCGACGGCGACGCGCGGTCCCGTCGACCTTGCCGACGAGCGCCGCCAGCTCGCCCGCGGCGCGCTCGATGCGGTGGTTGAGGCCGGAGTCGCCGAAGTCGTCGGTGGCGGCGAAGACGCCGGTCGGCACCACCACCGCGTGCAGGTAGGTGAACAGCGGCCGCAGGGCGTGCTCCAGCACCAGCGAGTGGCGCGCCGTGCCGGCGGTGGCGGCCACCAGCACCGGCTTGCCGTCCAGCAGCTCCGGGTCGAGCACGTCGAAGAACGTCTTGAACAGCCCCGAGTACGACGCGGCGAACACCGGGGTCACCGCGATCAGCCCATCGGCGGCGCGGACCTGTTCGATCGCCTCGGCCAGCTCGCCCGAGGGGAAGCCGGTCACCAGGTGGTCGGCCAGCGCGTGCGCCAGCGGCCGCAGCTCGATCACGTCGATCTCCACCTCGCCCAGCGCCTCGGCCGCGGCCGCGGCCAGCCGGTCGGCGAGGAGCCGGGTCGACGAGGGGACGCTGAGCCCTGCGCTGACCACGACGAGGCGGGTCATGCCGACACCGTGACCTTGTCGGCCACGCGCTCGACCAGCGAGGCGTGTGTCGGGGCGTCCGGCACGTGCTCCGGCCGGCCCTCTGCGAAGCCCGCGCGGAGGTCGGGCAGGATCTCGCCGAGGAGGTCGAGCTGCTCGAGCACCGTCTTCAGCGGCAGCCCGGCGTGGTCCATCAGAAACAGCTGCCGCTGGTAGTCGCCGGCGTACTCCCGGAAGCCGAGGGTCCTCTCGACGACCTCCTGCGGCGAGCCGACGGTCAGCGGCGTCTGCGCCGTGAACTCCTCCAGGGACGGACCGTGACCGTAGACCGGCGCGTTGTCGAAGTAGGGCCGGAACTCGCGCACTGCATCCTGGCTGTTCTTGCGCATGAAGACCTGACCACCCAGGCCGACGATCGCCTGGTCGCCGGTGCCGTGGCCGTAGTGCTCGAAGCGGCGGCGGTAGAGGTCGACCATCTGCTTGGTGTGCGAGGCCGGCCAGAAGATGTGGTTGGAGAAGAAGCCGTCGCCGTAGTAGGCGGCCTGCTCGGCGATCTCCGGGCTGCGGATGGAGCCGTGCCAGACGAACGGGGGTACGCCGTCCAGCGGGCGCGGCGTGGCGGTGAAGCCCTGCAGCGGGGTCCGGAAGCGACCTTCCCAGTCGACGACGTCCTCGCGCCACAGCCGGTGCAGCAGCGCGTAGTTCTCGATGGCGAGGTTGATGCCCTCGCGGATGTCCTTGCCGAACCACGGGTACACCGGGCCGGTGTTGCCGCGGCCGAGCATCAGGTCGGTCCGACCGTCGGTGAGGTGCTGCAGCGTCCCGTAGTCCTCGGCGATCCGCACCGGGTCGGTCGTGGTGATCAGCGTCGTCGAGGTCGAGAGGATGATCCGTTCGGTCTGCGCCGCGATGTAGGCCATCGTGGTCGTCGGCGACGAGGCCACGAACGGAGGGTTGTGGTGCTGGCCGACGGCCACCACGTCCAGGCCCACCTCCTCGGCCTTCTTCGCGATGGCGACGGTGTTCTTGATCCGCTGGTGCTCGGTCGGCGTACGGCCCGTTGTCGGGTCGGCCGTCACGTCGCCCACGGTGAAGATGCCGAGCTGCATGACGCTCCCTGTTGGTCTGAGGTTCTAGTTGAATGTCGAATCACCAAGGGAACGATCGGTCACCCCCGCCTATTCCCTCCACAATGCTCGCGTGACCCCCCGCCGCATCACCTCAGGGGTGCCCGTCTGGGTGCCGGCAGCCGTGCTCGTCCTCACCGTGACCCAGCTGGCGGTCGCCGAGTGGGCGCCCGGCATCGACCGCTTCGCGGACAAGGCGTTCGGGGCCCGGCTGGTCGCCTATCCCCTGCTGATGCTGCTGACGCCGGCCGCCTGGTGGCTTCTGGTCCGGCGCCGCGCGGCACCGGCGAGCCCGCCCCACGGCGCCTTCACTCTGGTCATGTTGCCGTTCCTGGTCGACGTGACCGGCAACAGCCTCGACCTCTACGACGCGCTGGTGTGGTGGGACGACCTCAACCACTTCGCCAACTGGTTCCTGCTGTGTGCGGGCCTCGGGCTGATCCTCTGCGCGGAGCTGCCGCGGCCCTGGGCGGCCGTGCTCGTGGTGACCGGGTTGGGCGCGATCCTCGCCATCGGATGGGAGCTGGGCGAGTGGTACACGTTCATCAGGCACGGCACCGAGCTCGACACCGCCTACGAGGACACACTGGGCGATGAGGCGCTCGGCACCCTCGGGGCGTTCCTGGC
This sequence comes from Actinomycetota bacterium, assembly GCA_030862825.1. GTDB lineage: Bacteria > Actinomycetota > Actinomycetes > Propionibacteriales > Nocardioidaceae > Nocardioides. Next base: position 7,552 of record JALZCZ010000268.1, read on the forward strand.
CGGCCTGCTCGTCGCGCGGGTGGGCTCGCGTCGTCGCGCCGACCTGGAACTGGCCGTTCACCTCGCTCCGGTAGACACGACCGGGTGACGAGCGAGCTCGAGGGCACCTACGACCCACCCGTCGATGTCTCGCGACCACATCCCGGGAAGCCGGTCGCGCGCGTGCTGCACGCCTACCTCGTCGCCCAGCTCGACCAGCTCCTGGCTGCGGACGGTGCCGTGCGCCGCCACGAGCCCGACGGCATCCACGACCTGCGGGTCGCGCTCCGCCGGCTGCGGACCACCCTGGCGACGTACCGCTGCCTGGTCGACCGGGCCGTGACCGACCCGCTGCGCGACGAGATGCGCTGGGTCTCGCACACCCTCGGAACCGCGCGCGACGCCGAGGTGGTCCAGGGGCGGCTTCAGGAGCTGCTGGCCCAGGAGCCGCACGACGTGGTGCTCGGGCCGGCTCGCAGCGTGCTCATCGGCGCCACTCGAGCCGACGCCCGCGAGGCGCGCCGGGTGGCCGACGAGACCCTGCGGTCGCAGCGCTACCTCGCGGTCATCGACCAGCTTCACCACCTGGTGTCCGACCCTCCCTGGACGGACGCGGCTGGCAAGCAGGCCCACAAGGCTCTTCCGAAGCTGCTCGCCAAGGACCTGCGGCGGTTGCGACGGCGAGTACGCCAGGTGGACGAGGCCGACTCCCCCGGCGAACGGACCCGGCGGCTGCACGACGTGCGCAAGGCTGCCAAGCGGCTGCGCTACGCCTGCGAGGCGGCGGGGTCGGCCACGAACGCGGCCGACCTGGAGGGCGCGGCCAAGCAGGTCCAGACGGTGCTCGGCGACCATCACGACACCGTGCTCACCCGCGACCGACTGCTCGAGCTCGCCGCCACCGAGACGTGCGTCAGCACCTTCACGCTCGACAGGCTGCATGCGCGCGAGGAGACCGAGGCCGCCCGGCTCGAGCGTGCGTTCGCCGATGCGTGGGACGACCTCGAGGAAGCTGCGCGGGCAACAGCTTCTAGCGCTCAGCCGGTGGCGGCGTTCGAGTCCGGCGATCCGACCCCCGGACGCTGACCTCCGGTGCGGCTGAGGATCAGCACCGCCCGGTCGTCCCTGCCGCGCCCGACCTGGCTGATGATCCGCCGCGCGGCGCCGGCGAACCCGCGGACCACGGCCTCGCGGGCCGCCTCCTGCAGCCAGGCGATGCCGATGTCCAGGTCGCGCGAATGAGACTCGATCACGCCGTCGGTGTAGAAGAGCAGCGCGCCTCCCGGGGGCAGCAGGCCCTCGCTGTGGTGCAGCTCGGGGTCGGGCAGGATCCCCAGCGCCGTCCCTCGTGCGTTGTCCACCACCCACGCCTCCGACCCGGTGTCCCAGCGCAACGCGGGTGGGTGACCCGCACTGGTGATGGTGTAGCGGCCCTCCTCCAGGTCGATGACGACGTGGACGGCGGTCGCGAACGACTCGTCCGAGCGCTGGCGCAACAAGAACCGGTTGGCGGCGTCGAACAGCTCGTGCGGGGGCAATGCCCCGAGGAGACCACCGAGGGCGCCCGCGAACTGCAGGGCCTGCGGACCCACCGCCACCCCCTTGCCGCACACGTCGACCAGCACCATCTCGAGCCGGCGCTCGTCGACGAGGTCGGCCACGAAGAAGTCGCCGGCGTAGCCGACGCCGTGCGACGTGAGCATCGCCGACTGGGCCTCCCAGCCCTCCGGGAGCGGAGGCATCACGCCCTGCGCCTGCAGCCGGTCGCGCAGCTCGGAGAGCATCAGCTCACTCAGCGTCACCGGCAGCCCGCTGCGCTGGCGGCTGGACTGGAAGAGGATCAACGCCACCGACAGCAGCAAGGTCGCGATGACGGCGAACCTGGCGCCCTCGATGGGCCCGTCGTGCCACATGGCCCCCAGCGCCGCGGTCGACACAACCACCGCCAACAGCGTGAGCGGCACGAACCGCAGCAGGAGCATGCCGGCCAGCAGCCAGACGAAGTAGGCCGTGAGCGGCATCCACTCGTAGGCGTTCCACGAGACCACGAACGACAGCGCCACCCCGATCAGGAGCACGCCCAGGACATAGGCCTGGCTCTCCCGCGAGCCGGTCCGCCATCGGCGGACCCGCTCGGTGACGTAGTCGCCGGAGCGCGTCATGCTCCCCTCACAGCCCTTCCCCTTCACTCAAGGCTAGTCCGCACCTGTTGACCCGTCGGGGGTCTTGACGCGACATCACGTACGGGCGCGCACGGTCCAGGCCGAGGCATCGATCGTGAACGGGGCGGAGGGAAGACGCTCGGTGCAGCGCTCCAGGAGCCGCTCGCGGCCCGCATCGTCGAGACCGGCGACATACGCGCCGGCCGGGCCCACCCCGAGCGTGAACGGCTCCCACCAGTCGGCGACGGTCGGAAACGCCACGGAGACGGTGAGCCGGTCCGACTCGATCTCGCGCAGGCCCGCGGCCGCGCAGAGTTCGCCGAGGTGGCCCTCCCGGACGCCGGCCAGGCCCGACTCGTCGAGCGCGGTGGGGTCGGTCTCACGCACCGCCTGCCAGAACTCCTCCAGCGGTCCGCCGCCCCCCGCGTGGTCCCAGACGCAGGCCGCCACCGTGCCGCCGGGGCGGACGACGCGGCCCATCTCGGCCAGCCCGGCCACCGGATCCTTCATGAAGTGGACGACGAGCTGGGCGAGCGCGAGGTCGAAGCCGTCGTCGGCGTACGGCAGCTGCTCGGCGCTCCCCTGCCGCACGTCGACGTCAGGAAACCGCTCCGCCGCCGCGGCCACGAAGGGCGCTGACGGGTCGATCGCCGCGACGCCCGCCGGGCTCAGGCGGTCGACCAGCTCCGCTGTCAGGGCACCGGGACCGCACCCGACGTCGACCGCTCGCTGGCCACCCTCGACCCCCGCAAAGTCCGCGAACTTCACGGCCAACGGGTCGGCGTACAGACCCATGAACCGGGCATAGAAGTCGGGGTTGACGTCGAAGCTCATCCGCTGACCGTAGCCGCAGTGCCCTGGGTCCGAAGTCGTTATGCGGTGGGCGTGTTCAGGGTGTGCGCATCGTCGGACGGCGGAGCGCTGCATGGTGGGCGCCCGTCGAGCGACGCCGGCGGAGCGAGGCGCGTGCCATGGGTGCGCGAAGCGAGCAAGGACCCGGACTCCGGGCACTAGAGAGGCGGCGTCAGGGACACACGCAGATCGTGCCGCTCGCCGGCCACGTCGACCTCGAATCCACCACGGCGGAGGTCATCGCCGGTCACCGCATCCTCGCTGCGGAGCAGGGCCAGGCCGACCGAGGCGCCGACCGTCTCACCCCAGGCCGCGCTGGTGACCTGGCCGGCGGGCGTGCCGTCGCGCAGGACCAGTTCGCCGCCCCAGAGCATCGGTCCGGCATCGTCGACCACGAACGACGCCACCCGCCGGCGCGGTCCGCCCTCGGCCAGGCGGGCCCGATGGGCCTCGAGTGCGGCGCGGCCGAGGAAATCCTTCTCCGCCCTGAGCGCGGTGGCGAAGACCAGGCCAGCCTCGACCGGCGTCAGGTCGGGGGTGAGCTCGCGGCCGAACGCGCGGTAGCCCTTCTCCAGCCGCAGCGACTCGATGGCGTAGTAGCCGGCGTTCGCGGCCCCGCCCGCGACCAGCGCGGCGTGCACCGTCGCTGCGTCCGCGACCGGCACCATCAGCTCCCAGCCCAGCTCGCCGACGTAGGTCATCCGGGTCGCCCGGACGCTCCGTCCGGCGACGTCGATGCGGCGGCTGGTGGCGAACGGGAAGGCCTTGTCGCTCAGGTCGGCGTCGGTGAGGCCGGAGAGCAGGTTCCGGGCGGCCGGCCCCATCACGCCGAGCACGGCGAAGTCCTCGGTCACGTCGCGCAGCCGTACGTCGAGACCGGTCGGCGTCTGGCGGCGCAGCCAGTCCAGGTCCCTGATGGTGGTGGCCGAGCTCGAGACGAGGAGGAACTCGCGGTCGCCGACCCGGGTCACGGTCAGGTCGGCTTCGTAGGTCGCGCGGGCGTTGAGGAACGGCGTGTACACGCAGCTGCCGGTCGCGACGTCGACGTCTGCGGCACAGATCCACTGCAGCGCCGCCAGCGCGTCCGGGCCGCCGACGGTGAACTTGCTGAAGGACGTCTGGTCGAACACCGCCACTCCCGTGCGGGTCGCGCGCTGCTCAGCGGCCGACGCCTGCAGCCAGGTCGGCTTGCCCCAGGAGTAGTCGAGCGACGCGGGCCCGAAGACGTTGGGGCGCTCCCAGCCCATCCGGGTGCCGAAGACCGCCCCCGCCGCGGCCAAGGTCTCGTGCAGGGGTGAGCACCGCTGGGGCCGTCCGGACTCGAGCTCTCGGTTGGGCCACGGCACGGCGTAGTGGAGGCCCAGGACCTCGGCCACGCGGGACCGCAGCCAGGTGTTGTCGCCGTGGAACGGCGCGAAGCGGCGTACGTCGACGCCCACGAGGTCGGAGGTCGGCTCGCCTTCCACGATCCACTCCGCCAGCGCCCGCCCGGCGCCGCCGGCCGAGGCGATGCCGACCGAGTTGAACCCGGCTCCGACGAAGAAGCCGTCCAGCTCGGGAGCGGCACCGAGCAGGAACTGGTTGTCGGGTGTGAACGACTCGGGGCCGTTGTAGAACTTGCGGACCCCCGCCTCGGCCAGGGCAGGGATCCGGACCAGCGCCTCGTCCATCAGCACCGAGAAGTGCTCCCAGTCCTCCGCGAGCAGCTGGAACTCGAACGGGTGCGGCAGGTCGTCGGGCGAGCGCCACGGCTTGGCCTCCGGCTCGAACCCGCCGACCACGAGGCCGCCGACCTCCTCCTTGAAGTAGGTCCAGCCGTCCGGGTCGCGCATGATCGGCAGCCCGGAGTGGGTGCCCTCGATCGCCTCGGTCACGACGTAGAAATGCTCGGCGGAGTGCAGCGGCACGGTGACGCCGACCTGGTCGCCCAGTGCCTTGGCCCACTGACCGGCGCAGTTGACCACGACGTCGGTCTCGACGTCGCCCTTGTCGGTCCGAACACCGGTCACTCGGCGCCGGTTCGCGGTGGCAGCGACGTCGAAGCCGAGCACCCGCACCTTCTCGGCGATCGTGGCACCGCCCATCCGGGCGCCCTTGGCCAGCGACTGGGTGACGTCGGTGGGGTTGACCTTCCCGTCTCCGGGCAGCCAGAGCGCGCCCAGCACGTCGTCGACCTGCATCGGCGGCCACAGCTCCTGGGCGCGGGCGGGCGTGACCAGCTCGCAGTCCATGTCGTACGCCGTCGCGTTGGCCGCGGTGCGCCGGAGCTGGACCATGCGCTCCTCGGTGCGGGCGACGATGACGCCACCGACGTTCTGGTAGCCGGTCGCGAGCCCGGTCTCCTGCTCGAGCGAGTCGTAGAGCTCGGCGGAGTACTGCACCAGCCGGGTGCCGCTCTCCGAGGCCCGCAGCGGCCCGACCAGGCCGGCGGCGTGCCAGGTCGTGCCGCCGGACAGGTGTCCCTGCTCGAGCAGCAGCACGTCGGTCCAGCCCAGCTTGGTCAGGTGGTAGGCCACGGAGCAGCCGATGATCCCGCCGCCGACGATCACGACCTGGGCGCGGCTGGGGAGATCGCTCATCCGACGGCCTCCTCGAGCAGCGTGGTCAAGGCCGGACCGCGGAAGGTGGCCACGGCCTTCTCGTAGCGCTCCATGCCCCAGCCGTGGAAGTCGAAGTCGAGCGGGCTCGACGCGGCCTGGATGAACCCCCAGAGCGACCAGCCGTACTCGCTGCAGAGGGCGCCCAGCCGCACCCGCGCGACGTCGGCCCGGGTCGGCGACCGGAAGTAGGCCTCGGCCCACGCCTCGGTCTGCTCGGGCGTGAAGGCGCACTCGGTCGCCGTGTTGCCGAGCTCGAAGCAGGCGTCGTTGTTGCCGGAGTACTCGTAGTCGATCAACCACACCCGACCCTGCCCCTTCCATTCGGGGTCGTCGATGAAGTTGGCCGCCAGGAGGTCGTTGTTGCACGGGACGGTGGGTCCGGCGCGCACCGCGAACGCGCGGCGTACCTGCTCCCACGCGTGGGCGTGGTCGTCGTAGCCGGCCGGCAGCGGGAAGCCGCGCTCCGCGACCGTGGCGCGGTACGCCGCCTGGCGGGCGAACATGTCGAAGTCGCCGACGAACCGCGGCCCCGCGTGCAGCCGACGGCAGGCGTCCGCCGCCCGCGTCAGCACGCCCGGGTCCGCGAAATCGGTGTTGTCCAGGGCCCGGCCCTCCAGGAAGCCGATCGCGAGCATCTGCAGGTCGGGCCGGTACTCGACCACCGGCGCCCCGACCCCGGCCTCCGCGGCCTTCGCGGTGTTGAGGTGCTCGTGGTCGCGGTCGATGCCGAGCAGGCCGGCATCGCTCTGCGAGCAGCGGACCACGATGTCCAGCGGCGCCCCGTCGTCGGTCGTGGTGACCCGGACGTTGCGGTTGGTCAGTCCCCCGGGCAGGTCGGCGACGCGCCAGGACCGCCCCGCCAGCACGGCGAGGCAGCCCAGGTCGGCGACCGATTCAGGCACTCAGTCGTCGAAGGCCTCGACCACAGCCGGGTCGATCGTGTGCACGGGACCCTTGAACCAGTGCTTCGCCGACACCTGCCACCAGACCCCCAGGATGGCGAGCGAGCCCAGGGTGAGGATCGGGGCATAGTTGACGAACTTCCAGGAGAAGTCCGCCTCTCCGAACGGGTTGCCGCCCGGCACGAACGGCAGCACGAAGTAGACGCATATGATGGCGATCTCGGCGACCGCGATCAGGTTCATCCACTTGTACTTCTTGCCGTTGGTCCAGGAGCCCGGCACGAAGTCGTCACCCATCCGCCAGCGCAGCCAGATCGGGATCAGGAACGCCAGGTAGAGCCCGATCACCGCCACCGAGACCACGGCGTAGAACGCGGTCGGCACGATGAGCGGATCCGCCTCCGTGCCGATGTTGACCTCGACCAACGCCGGAAGGGTGATCAGGGCGGCCACCACGCCCACCAGCATCACGGCGTTGGCCGGCACCTTCGTCCTGGGGTTGACGTAGGACCAGAGCGCGGATCCCGGGATCGCCCGGTCGCGGCTGAACGCGAACGTCATCCGCGACGCACTCGTCAGACAGGCCGTGGTGCAGAAGAACTGGCCGACCGCGGAGATGAGGAGGACCGTGGCGGCCAGATCGCTCTCCAGGGCCGAGGTGAAGATGTAGGCGACGCCGCCTGCTCCCACCCCCGCGTTGTCGGGGTTGCCGGTGACGTCATCGGGGACCGCGAACAGGAACGTGAGCAGCAGGATCCAGCCACCGATCGCGCTGTAGAAGATCGAGCGCCAGATCCCCTTGGCCGCGCCTTCCGAGGCGGCCTGGGTCTCCTCGGACAGGTGGGCCGAAGCGTCGAATCCGGTGATCGTGTACTGCGTGAGCAGGAGCCCGAACGGGATCACCAGCAGCCAGTACATCGCGGAGCTGCTGGAGCCGTCGGAGTAGCCCGAGTTGTTGAACCGCTCGGTGAACACGTAGCTGAAGCTCTGGTGGTTGTCCGGCACGATGATCAGGACCAGGACGATGAACAGGGCACCGATCACGTGCCACCACACCGAGACGTTGTTCATGATCGCCATCAGGTGGCCGCTGAAGATGTTCAGCGTCGCCGCGATGGCCAGCACGACCACGAAGATGATGAAGACCCGGGTCAGCGAGTAGTTCTCGGCGAACGACTCCGAGAACGTGCTCAGCGTGAGGTCGATGAACGTCGCGCAGCCGTAGGCGACCGACGCGGTCACGGCCACCAGACCGATCAGGTTCAGCCAGCCCGTGAAGAAGCCGGCGCGGGCGCCACCCATCTTGGATGCCCACCAGTAGATGCCACCCGAGGTCGGGTACGCCGACACCAGCTCCGACATCGTGAACCCGATGAGCAGGATGAACGCGGAGACGATCGGCCATCCCCACGAGATCGCGACCGGGCCACCGTTGTTGAAGCCCTGACCGAAGGTCGTGAAGCAACCGGCGAGGATCGAGATGATCGAGAAGGAGATGGCGAAGTTGGAGAAGCCGGACCAGGTGCGGCTCAGCTCCTGCTTGTACCCGAGCTTCGCGAGGAGCGCTTCGTCCTCGTTGTGGATCAGTTCGTCAACCATGGGACCTTCCGGGGTGAGAACGACGGGTCAGCAGGAAACTAGACCCGTGCTGCACAGGGTGTAAACAGATGGCCGTAAATTGGTATGAACTCAGACCTTTGACATCGCTGACTTATTGACACCGCGATCCCCCGATCCCGAGGATGACGACATGACCGGCTATCCCGCTTCGCAGCTGCCCGAAGCGGTGCTGCGACGGGTGCGGGGTCACCACGCGTTCGAGGCGTGCGTCGAGCAGTTGGCGACCGCGATCCGGCTGGGGGTCTACCCGCGCGGCACCACGCTGCCGTCGGAGCGCCACCTCGCCGAGCGGTTGGGCGTCTCGCGCGCCACGCTGCGCGAGGCGATGGCTGCGTTGCGCGAGGCCGGACTGGTCGAGACCACCCGTGGCCGCGGTGGGGGCACGGTGGTCACGCTCAAGCCACGTACACCGTCGGCGCGCGCCGCGGCCCGGATCACGGCGGCGAAGCGGCGGGACTGGCTGGACGCGCTGGAGTTCCGCAGGGTGGTCGAGCCCGGCGCGGCCCAGCTCGCCGCACACCTCCAGCTCACCGACGTACGCCGGGAGCAGCTCGAGCGTGCCCACGCCGACGTCGCCTCGGCCAGGAAACCTGCCGAGCACCGGCAGGCCGACTCCAGGTTCCACCTCACCGTGGCCGCGCTCAGCGAGTCGCCGCGACTGGTGGAGGCCGTCACGTCGGTGCAGGCGACCCTGCACGAGATGCTGTTGGCGATCCCGGTGCTCGAGGCCAATATCGCCCACTCCGACCGCCAGCACGCGCGTCTCGTGAGCGCGATCCTGGCCGGTAAGCCCGATCGCGCACGGCGCGTGATGGAAGAGCACTGCGACGACACGGCGGCGCTCCTGCGCGGCCTGGTCGGATAGGGGAACACCACGTGACACTCCGCAACGACCGGCACCTGACCATGGAGGGGCTGGTGGCCCGGATCGACGACGGCAGCGTCGACACCGTGGTCGTGGCCTTCACCGACATGCAGGGGCGGCTGCAGGGAAAGCGTCTGCACGGCCGCTACTTCGTGGACCACGTTGTCGGCCACGGCACCGAGGGCTGCAACTACCTGCTCGCTGTGGACGTCGAGATGAACACGGTCGGTGGCTACGCCATCTCCTCGTGGGAGCGCGGCTACGGCGACATGGAGTTCGTGCTCGACGAGCGCACGATCCGGATGCTCACCCACCTGCCGGCCACAGCGATGATCCAGTGCGACCTCGTGTGGCCTCCCAGAGATGGAGCACCGCACTCGCCGGTTGCCCAGTCCCCTCGAGCCATCCTGCAGCAACAGCTGGACCGCTGCGAGGAGCAGGGCTGGACGGCACTGGCCGGCACCGAGCTCGAGTTCATCGCGTTCGACACCTCCTACGAGCAGGCGTCGCTGGACGACTACCGCGACCTGACGCCGGTCAACCAGTACAACGTCGACTACTCGATCCTCGGCACCACCCGGGTCGAGCCGCTGCTCCGGTCGATCCGCAACCACATGTACGACGCCGGGCTCGACGTCGAGGGCGCCAAGGGCGAGTGCAACCCGGGGCAGCACGAGATCGGCTTCCTCTACGCCGACGCGCTCACCACCGCCGACAACCACGCCGTCTACAAGACCGCCGCCAAGGAGATCGCCGCCCAGCAGGGCAAGGCGATCACGTTCATGGCCAAGTACAACCAGCGTGAGGGCAGTTCCTGCCACATCCACCTCTCGCTGCGCGGCACCGACGGCTCCCTGGTCTTCTGGGACGAGGCCAACGACCGACGTACGCCGCTCTACGACCAGTTCGTCGCCGGCGTGCTCGCCAGCGCGGCCGAGCTCACCCTGCTCTACGCGCCCAACATCAACTCCTACAAGCGGTTCGCGGAGGGGTCGTTCGCACCCACCGCCATCGCCTGGGGGCTCGACAACCGCACCTGTGCCGTCCGGCTGGTCGGCCGGGGCGCGGGCGCCCGGATGGAGAACCGGGTGCCCGGTGCCGACGTGAACCCCTACCTCGCCCTGGCCGCGATGCTGGCCGGCGGGCTGCACGGCATCGAGGAGCAGCTGCCGCTCGGCGAGGAGCTGGTCGGCAACGCCTATGCCTCCGACCGTCCGCGGGTGCCGGGCACGATGCCCGAGGCGCGCGACCTCTTCGCCACGTCCGAGCTGGCCCGGAAGGCGCTGGGCGACGAGGTCGTCGACCACTACGTCAACATGGCCGACGTCGAGCTCGCCGCCTACAACGCCACCGTCACCGACTGGGAGCTGCGCCGCGGCTTCGAAAGGCTCTGATCCGCACCGATGTCCGACACCTACACCGTCATCAACCCGGCGACCGCCCGGCCGGTGGTCGACGTACCGCTCGCCGACGTCAACCAGGCCGACGCGGCGATCGAGCGCGCACACGAGGCCTTCCCGACCTGGCGGGACCTGGCGCCCGGAGATCGGGCGACGCTGCTGCGCAGGTTCGCGGCCGTGGTGGACACCCACGTCGAGGAGCTGGCCGAGCTCGAGGTGCGCAACGCCGGCCACACGTGGGGCAACGCCCGCTGGGAGGCCGGCAACGTCCGCGACTGCCTCAACTACTACGCCGGCGCGCCGGAGCGGCTCTTCGGCCGGCAGATCCCGGTGGCCGGCGGCACCGACCTCACCTTCCACGAGCCGCTCGGCGTGGTCGGGATCATCGTGCCCTGGAACTTCCCGATGCCCATCGCCGGCTGGGGTTTCGCCCCGGCGCTCGCCGCCGGCAACACGGTGGTGCTCAAGCCCGCCGAGCTGACCCCGCTGACCGCCGTACGGCTGGGCGAGCTCGCCCTCGAGGCCGGCCTGCCCGAGCACGTGCTCACCGTGATCCCCGGCAAGGGCTCCGTCGTGGGCGAGCGCTTCGTGACCCACCCGCTGGTGCGCAAGGTCTGCTTCACCGGCTCGACCGCGGTCGGCAAGCGGATCATGGCCGGCTGCGCGGAGCAGGTGAAACGGGTGACCCTGGAGCTCGGCGGCAAGAGCGCCAACATCGTGTTCGCGGACACCGACATCGCTGCTGCCGCCGCGTCCGCGCCGGCCGCGGTGTTCGACAACGCCGGCCAGGACTGTTGCGCCCGGT
>JALZCZ010000302.1 GCA_030862825.1 Actinomycetota bacterium
GGCCTACCTGGAGCGAGATGGGCACCGACTGGGACGACGAGGCGGCCGGGTTCGTGCTCAACCAGTGGATCAGGTTCGGCCTCGCCCGCCACCCGCACTTCCTCAAGCCCGCCGCGATCGCCGACGCGATCACCACCGTGGTCAGCGCACCTCGGGGCGTGCATCTCAACCTCGTCGAGGTCTCCCCCGAAGCCCCTCTGGAGGACAGATGACCGAGCTCGCCATTCCCGAGGTCTCCTACTCCGTCTCCGACGACGGCCACGGCCACCTCGCGGAGATGCGGGTCGACCCGATCGGCCTGTTCCAACGGCTCCGCGACGAGTGCGGTGACATCGGTCGCTTCCGGCTGGCCGACCGCGACGTCGTGCTGGTCAGCGGCGCCGAGGCCAACGAGCAGTTCTTCCGGGCGCCCGACCAGGTGCTCGACCAGGCGTCGGCGTACCCGTTCATGACGCCGATCTTCGGCAAGGGCGTGGTCTTCGACGCGACCCCGGAGCAGCGCCAGGAGATGCTGAAGAACCAGGCGCTGCGCGGCGACATGATGCGCGGCCACGCGGCCACCATCGAGGCAGAGATCAACCGGATGGTCGCCGAGTGGGGCGACGAGGGTGAGATCGACCTGCTCGACTGGTTCGCCGAGCTGACCATCTACACGACCTCGTCGTGCCTGATCGGCAAGCCGTTCCGCGAGGAGCTCGACAGCAGCTTCGCGCACCACTACCACGACCTCGAGAAGGGCACCGACGCGATCGCGTACGTCGACCCTTACGCCGACATCGAGAGCTTCCGCACCCGCGACGCCGCGCGAGTGCAGCTGGTCGCGCTGGTGCAGCAGATCATCGACAAGCGGGTCGCCCGTGGAACGGTGCCGCGCGAGGAGCGCGACCTGCTCGACGTGCTGATCTCGGTCGACTACAGCGCCGACCTGATCACCGGCATCTTCATCTCGATGATGTTCGCGGGCCACCACACCAGCTCGGGCACCGCGGCCTGGGCACTGATCGAGATGCTCCGTCACCCGGAGCACCTGAAGGACGTCGTGGCCGAGCTCGACGACCTCTACGCCGACGGCTCCGAGATCTCCTTCCAGGCGCTGCGCTCCATCCCACGGCTCGAGGCCGCGCTCAAGGAGACGCTGCGGCTGCACCCGCCGCTGATCATCCTGCTGCGCGTGGTGCAGGAGCAGCTCGAGCTGGCCGGGCACACGATCCCGCCCGGCACGATGGTCGCCGCGTCACCGAAGGTGTCGAACCGGATCCCCGAGGACTTCCCCGAGCCCGAGCTGTTCGACCCCGGCCGCTACCTCGACCCGCGCCAGGAGGACCTGGTCAACCGCTGGACCTGGATCCCGTTCGGCGCCGGCAAGCACCGTTGCGTCGGGTCGGCGTTCGCGATGATGCAGCTGAAGGCGATCTTCTCGGTGATCCTGCGCGACTACGAGTTCGAGATGGTGCAGCCGTCGGACTCCTACCGCGACGACGTCTCCAAGATGGTGATCCAGCTCGAGCAGCCGTGCAGGGTGCGCTACCGCAGGCGGAGCACCTGACATGAAGGTCGTCGCGGACCTGGACCTCTGCCAGGGGCACCAGATGTGCCAGGGCGAGGCGCCACCGGTCTTCGGTTTCGACGAGGACGCCGACCGGGTCGTCGTCCTCCAGGAGCATCCCGACGAGTCCCTACGACCGCAGGTCGCGTCGGCCGTCACGTACTGCCCAGCCATGGCGCTGGCGATCGAGGAGGACTGAGATGAGCTTCACCCGCGACGAGATCGACGAGTTCTGGCAGAGCTGGCTGGACGTCAACCGGGAGGCCGAGCGGCTCCGGGACTGGAAGATCATGGCCGACCACTACGCCGAGGACGCCACCTACGGGTGGATGTACACACCCGACGAGCACTTCATGGCGGTCGGCCGCGAGGAGATCCGCGAGCTGGCGATCGGTCAGGAGATGGAGGGCCTCGACGGCTGGCACTACGACTACCAGGCCACGGTAGTCGACGAGAGGAGCGGGATGATCGTCGGCTTCTGGAAGCAGCGGTCGGGCATCGTCGACGACGCCACCGGCGAGGAGTACGAGATCCTCGGGATCGGTGGCTCCTGGTTCGGTGTGGTCCGCAACGCCGAGGGCAAGCTCGAGTTCGGCTGGCAGCGCGACTGGTTCGATCTCGGCTCGACCGCGCACACGTTCCTGGCCATCGCCTCCTCCGGGAAGGCGCCCCAGGGCCTGCTCGACCGGATGGGCGTGCACGGTCCGTCGCAGCCGGGTCACTACACGCTGGAGGACCTCCCGTCTCCCGTCTGGCCGCCGCCGGTCGAGCGCGGCGACTACATCACCCAGGAGGTCGCGCAGTGACTGCACTTCCGCCACCGCCTCAGCAGCTGGTCGACGGCAAGCTGACCGCCGCGAGCAGCGGCGCGACGTACCCGATCATCAACCCGGCCACCGGCGCGGAGATCGGGCAGGCGCCCGACGCCACGGGCGACGACATGGAGGCCGCCATCGCGGCCGCCCGCCGGGCCTTCGACGAGAGCGGCTGGTCCACCGATGTGGACCTGCGGGTGCGCTGCCTGCGTCAGCTGCACCAGGCCCTGGTCGACGAGAAGGAGTCGTTCGAGGCGCTCACGACGGCCGAGGTCGGGATGCCCGGCTTCATGATGGGCGCCGCCGGCTTCGACGTGCCGGTCGAGGGACTCGAGTGGGTCACCGACCTGGCCGAGGCCTACGAGTTCGAGTCCGACCTCGGCGTGGCCTCCCCGATGGGGATACCGAGCCGCCGGACGGTACGCCGCGAGCCGGTCGGCGTGGTCGCCGCGATCACGCCCTGGAACGTGCCGACCCAGATCAACCTGGCGAAGGTCGGCCCGGCCTTGGCGGCCGGCTGCACGGTGGTGCTCAAGCCCGCGCCGGACACCCCGTGGGTGGCCTGCGAGCTCGGGCGGCTGGTGGCCGAGCACACCGACATCCCGCCGGGGGTGTTCAACGTGGTCACCCCGCGCTCCAACGAGGTCGCGGCGGTGCTGGCCGGTGACCCGCGGGTCGACATGGTGTCGTTCACCGGGTCCACCGCCACCGGCAAGACGATCATGGCCGCAGCCTCGGCCACCCTGAAGAAGGTCTTCCTCGAGCTGGGCGGCAAGTCCGCCGCGATCGTGCTCGACGACGCCGACATCGCGGCCGCGGCCGGGGCGACGGCGTTCGCGGCCTGCATCCATGCCGGCCAGGGGTGCGCCATCACCACCCGGCTCGTGGTGCCGCGGGGGAGGTACGACGAGGCGGTGCAGGTCGCCGCCGCGACCATGGAGTCGATCGGCGCGAAGGACCCGGCCGACCCGGACGCCATCTGCGGCCCGGTGATCTCGCAGGCGCAGCGCGACCGGGTGGAGTCCTACCTGCGGCTCGCGGCCGACGAGGGCGGCACCTTCGCCACCGGCGGCACGGTCATCGACCAACCCGGCTACTGGGTCGAGCCCACCGTCGTCGCCGGCCTCGACAACTCCTCGCGGCTGGCGCAGGAGGAGATCTTCGGCCCGGTGCTGGTGGTGATCCCGCACGACGGCGACGACGACGCGGTGCGGATCGCCAACGACTCGGCGTACGGCCTCTCCGGCTCGGTCGACTCCGGCTCGCTGGAGCGGGCGAAGGCGGTGGCCGCGCGGATCCGCACCGGCACCCTCGCCGTCAACGGCGGCGTGTGGTTCAGCCCGGACGCGCCGTTCGGCGGCTACAAGCAGTCCGGCATCGGCCGGGAGATGGGCGTGGCCGGCTTCGAGGAGTACCTCGAGACCAAGACGATCGCCGAACCGGCGTAAGGGGACACATGAATCTCGACAGGCTCGATCACCGAAACCGCTTTGCCGACAAGATCGCGGTCGTCACGGGGGCAGCGCAGGGCATCGGCGAGGCGTACGCGCGGGCGCTCGCCGCGGAGGGGGCAGCCGTCGTGGTGGCCGACCTCAACACGTCCGCCGGCGAGAAGGTGGCGGCCTCGATCAACGAGACCGGTGGCCGTGCGATCTTCGTGGAGACCGACGTGTCGTCGCAGCTGTCGGCCGACGCGATGGCGACCCGCACCGTCGAGGAGCTCGGCGGCCTCGACCTGCTGGTCAACAACGCCGCGATCTACGGCGACATGCAGTTCGACCTGTTGATCACGGTCGACTGGGACTACTACCGCACGTTCATGTCGGTGAACATGGACGGCGCGCTGGTGATGACCCGCGCCTGCTACCCGCACATGCAGCGCCGCGGTGGCGGGGCGATCGTCAACCAGAGCTCGACGGCGGCGTACCTGTACTCCGGTTTCTACGGGCTTGCCAAGGTCGGGGTCAACGGCCTGACGCAGCAGCTGGCGCACGAGGTCGGCGGGATGAACATCAGGGTCAACGCGATCATGCCCGGCCCCACGGACACCGCGGCGACCCGCATCCAGGCCGGCGACGCCGCCAAGGACCTGGTCAAGGGTCTGGCGCTGAAGCGGATGGGGCAGCCGGAGGACATGGTCGGCGCCTGCCTGTTCCTGCTCTCCGACGAGGCCGCGTGGGTGACCGGTCAGATCATGGCCGTCGACGGCGGGCAGGTCTTCCGCCTGTGACGCGCGTGGGCTTCGTCGGCCTTGGCAACATCGGGAAGCCGATGGCGCTGCGGCTGGCCTCGGCACCGGCCGAGCTCGAGCTCGACCTGTGCGTGTACGACGTCGCGCCCGGGCCGCTCGCCGAGCTCGAGGTCGCGGGCGCGACCGTCGCCAGCGGCGTGGCCGACCTGGCCACGCACGTCGACGTGGTCTGCGTGATGGTGCGCGACGACGACCAGGTGCGCGACGTCCTCGGCGAGCTGCTGGGCGTCGCCCACGACGGCCTGGTGGTCGTCGTGCACTCGACGGTCGCGCCGGCGACTCCACGGCAGTTGGAGATCAGCGCCGCCAAGCACGGCGTGCTGCTGGTCGACGCACCGGTCAGTGGCGGAGCGATGGGCGCCGCCGAGGGGAGCCTCGCGATCCTGGTCGGCGGCAGCGACGAGGCCTTCGCGGCCTGCTCCGCCGTGCTGGCCCGGATGGGCGCCAAGGTCGTGCACGCCGGGCCGATCGGGGCCGGCACCAGGATGAAGCTGGCCCGCAACCTGATGCACTTCGTCGCCTTCACCGCCGCGACCGAGGCCCAGCGGCTCGCCGAGGCGGCGGGCCTGGACCTCAAGGACCTCGGCGAGGTGGTCCGCCACACCGACGCCATCACCGGCGGACCGGGCGCGATCATGCACCGCGAGACGACCGCACCCCTGGCACCCGACGACTTCTGGCACGGTGTCTTCTCGCACGTGGCCGCCTTGGGCGAGAAGGACCTGCGGTTCGCGATCGACCTCGCCGACGAGCTCGGCGTCGACGTACCCCTCGCCCGTGAGGCGAACGACCGACTGCGCAAGGGACTGGGGCTGTGATGGGCAAGTTCGACGATCTGCCGGAGCAGCGCCGGCGCGGTCTGGAGAAGATGGAGCAGGTCTACGGCTTCGACATGACCGACGGCGACGGCGACTTCTTCGGCTACACCGCCGACCATCTCTTCGCCGACATCTGGAACCGGCCGGGCCTGTCCGACCGCGACCGGCGGCTGCTGCTGATCGGCATGCTCGCCGGCCAGGGCGCGGCCGACGTGCTCGGCATCCAGGTGCCCGCGGCGCACGCCAACGGCGAGCTCGACGACGAGGCGCTGCGCGAGATCGTGATCTTCGTGTGTCACTACGCCGGATGGCCCCAGGGCGCCCGGCTGAACTCGATCGTCGAGGAGACCATCGCCACGGCGCGACGGGCGAGGGAGGGGTCCTGACGACGTTCGAAAAGCTCCCACCCGGCGGGCCCGGGCTGATGTCGGCGCGGCCCGGGCCGGACCTGACGGCGGCCGGCTACGCGGAGAGTGAGTGGGCCGTGGCCGGCACCGCGTCGTCGTACGCCGCGGACGACCTGCCGACCGACGGGCGCTGGACCCTGTCGCGGTCGGGCGAGGCGGACTTCGTGACCCGGGCGATGCTGCGCCGGCCGGCCGACTCCGCCGCGTTCAGCGGCACCCTGGTCGCCGAGTGGCTCAACGTCAGCAGCGGTGCCGACGCCGCTCCCGACTGGACCTACCTGGCCGACGAGATCGTCCGACGCGGCCATGCCTGGGTCGGGATCTCGGCGCAGCACGTCGGCGTGGAGGGCGGCTCGTCGGCCGTCGGTGATCTCGGCCTCGGCGCCCTCAAGGCCATCGAACGCTACGCCGCGCTCTGTCATCCCGGCGACGCGTTCGCCTACGGCATCTTCGCCGAGGTCGTCGCTGCCCTCGACACCACCGGACCGGCGAGTGACCTGGATGTCGAGTGCCGGCTCGCGATCGGGGAGTCGCAGTCGGCCTACGCGCTGACGTCGTACGCCAACGGCGTGCACCCGATAACCGCGATCTTCGACGGCTTCCTGATCCACTCCCGCGGCGGCGCCGCGATGCCGGTCGGCGACCCGGGTAGGGCCGTCGACATCGCGTCGTTCCGCGCCGGGCCGCCGACCCGGATCCGTGACGACCTCGACGTGCCGGTGATCCTCGTGCAGACCGAGACCGACCTGCTCGGACACCTCGACTACCTGCCGGCCCGCCAGCCCGACGGCGAACGGCTGCGGCTCTGGGAGGTCGCCGGCGCGGCGCACGCGGACAAGTTCCAGATCGGGGAGTTCGAGGACTTCCTCGGCTGCCCCGACCTGGTCAACCGCGGGCAGCAGGCCTACGTCGTCCGCGCCGCGCTGCGGCACCTCGACAGCTGGGCCCGCGGTGGCGACCCGGCGCCGGCCGCGGCGCGGCTCGGGGTCGACGGCGGCACCTTCGTGCTCGACGACGTCGGCAACGCCACCGGCGGCGTCCGCACTCCGGTGGTCGACGCGCCGGTCGAGGTGCTGTCGGGCCTCGCCGACCCAGGTGCCTCCGCGATCTGCCGGCTGTTCGGGACCACCCGCCCGCTCGCCGGCGACGACCTGGCCCGGCTCTACCCGGGAGGCGATGCTGAGCACCGTGCGGCGTACGAGCGCGCCACCGACGCGGCGATCGCGGCGGGCTTCGTGCTGGCCGAGGACCGAACCGAGATCCTGAACGAGAGGAGGACACCGTGAAGACACGACTGAGCTGCCCCTGCGGCACCACCATCGTGGGCACCGACGAGGACGACCTGGTCGCCAGGACCCAGGAGCACCTCGCTGCCGAGCACCCCGGCCGCGACTACAGCCGGGAGGAGATCTTGTTCATGGCCATCTGACCAGGCTCAGGTCAGGTACGCCGTGACGGCCTCGGTGAGGCCGCGCCGTGCCTCGTCGATGTCGACGTAGGTCACCAGGTGCTGCTCGGTGCGCAGCCCCATCATCGCGCCGGGCAGCAGCGCCACCATCCGGCGCAGCTTGTCCTGGTCGACAGGGAGGCCGTCGAAGGCCTGCTTGCAGCCTGCGGTCCACTGGGCGTCCCAGCTGGCGATCGCGGCCGCCGTCTTCGGATGCGATCTCTCGAGGTCGCGCCTCTGCCGCGGCAGAGCGAGGCGGAGGTTGTGGATCGCGTGCGACTCGGGGAGGTCGATCGCGTCCCACAGCAGGTCGATGGTCGCGCGCACCTGCCCCGCCACGTCGGGGTGACCAGGATCCGACGGCGGCGCCAGCGGCTCGAACTGCGCCGCGACGTGCTCGAGGACCGCGGCCCACAGCCCGTCGGCGTCCCCGAACTGGTGCTGCACGACGCCCCAGGTGGCACCGGCCTCCTTGGCCACGAGGTTCGCGCTCACCGCGTCCGGCCCGCCGGTGGCCAGGCAGCGCACGGCCACGCTCAACACGTGCTGGCGGGTCTCCAGGCCGCGCCGGTTGAGCCGCGTGCCCTTCGCGCTCAACGTCACGGAGCGGATCATACGAGCAGCCTCAGACGGGCGTGATCGGAAGCGACCGGCGCGGTTCGAACTCGAACGTGGCGCCGGTGCTGAACGCGGTCACCGCGACCTCCTCGAAGTCCGGTGCCGGGTCGTCGCGGCGGATCACGGTCGCGCTCCAGTCGGCGTCGTCGCCGGTGATCTCGACGTCGAGGTGCGGGTCGACCGCCCGGACCGCCGCCTGCAGCGGCCTCGGCTCCCCTGGACCGCAGAGCGCGATCCAGGCGCCGTCGTCGGTGGCCGCCGAGCGGCGTACGCGCAGGCCGCCCTCGTGCACCGAGACGTCGACGTACGCCGCGGGGTTGAGCAGGGGGTGCAGCGAGAGCACCCGGAGTGCGCCGTCGGCGCCGTCGGGGGAGCCGAGCGCGCGATGGATCCGGCGGGCCGCGATGCCGGCGATGCCGACCAGCTGCTTGGTCGCGATCGTGCGCTGCTGCGTCTCGTCATCGCGGGTGCGGGCCCGAAGTGCGACCAGGAAGCCGAGGTTGAGCAGGTGCATCTGGAGGCAGACCTCGTCGGCGATCCGCACCAGCGCCGACCGCGAGAACGCCGCGAAGTCGAGGTCACCGAGCAGCGGGCCGGAGTAGTCGGCGAGCCCGTCGTCCGCCGGGTCGATGGGGTCCAGCTCGAGGGTCGCGGCCCGGGTCCGGGCCACCTGGTCCAGGGCCCGGATCGCCGAGACCTCCGGGTGCGACTCGTCGATCGTGACCGTCCAGGCGCAGTGAGGGCTCCGGTCGGCGGGGAGCCGCGGCGGCCGGTGGATCGGTCGCACCTGCGCCTTCGGGTTGGTCGCCACCGCGGTCGCGTCGAACGTCGGGTCCTCGATGTCGTGGCACATGGAGCGGACGTAGTCGGTACCCATCGGCTCGACGTCCATCAGCGCACCGCAGTGGTCGAGGTGGAACTCGCCGTGCCAGCGGTCGTGGACGGTGTATCGGAAGTCCATGAACTGGGGCGGCGCGCCGATGTCGAGCTGCAGGCCCTTGAAGATCGTGTAGACGTCGCCCTCGTTGGGCGGGGCCTGGTAGCCGAGCGCCTGCTGCATCCGCCGGGTGTAGAGCGGGCTCGACGACGCCCACTCCTCGATCGCGATCTGCGCCATCTCCTCGCGGCCGAAGGCCGAGATGCACCAGGCCATGCCGGACCGGTCGATGAGCTGGCCGATCAGCAGCAGCTCCGGCACGAGCGCGGCGAGCTCCTCGCGCGTCAGGTCGGCGTAGCGGCTGGTCACCGAGTCACCGTACAGTTCGGGACCAGTCTCATGGAAGGCTTTATGACTTGTCCTCGAACCCGGAGTTTCCCGAGCTCGGCTGCTACGGCCTGGCGGGCCACACCGCAGCGCCGATCGACCGGCTCGACGAGGTCGGCTGGCCGAGCAGCTCGGCCTCGGCGCGGTCTTCCTGTCCGAGCGCTTCAACACCAAGGACGCTGCGGTGCTCGCGGGCGCGGCCGGCGCCGTGACGTCGTCGATCGGGATCGGCACGGCGGCCACCAACCACAACACCCGCCATCCGATGGTCACCGCGACCATGGCGGTGACCGCGCACCGCATGACCGGGGGCCGCTACGCCCTGGGCCTGGGCAGGGGGTTCGGAGTGCTGTTCGACCTGATGGGCGTGCCCCGCGTGACCGGTGCGCAGCTCGAGGACGCGATCGGCATCTACCGGCGGCTGTGGCTGGGCGAGGCGTTCGACCACGTCGGCCCGGCGGGGAGGTTCCCCTTCCTCAGCCTCGACAGTGGGTTCGACGAGGACATCCCGGTGCTGATGATGGCCATCGGCGGCAACACCCTCGAGCTCGCGGGTCGCGTCGCCGACGCGGTGGTGCTGCACACCTTCCTCAGCGACGAGACGCTCGCCCGCTCGGTCGAGACCATCCGGTCGGCAGCGGCCGCCGCGGGCCGCGATCCCGACTCCGTACGCGTATGGGCGGTGCTGGCCACCGTCACCGACGACATCCCCGAGGAGGCCAGGTTGCGCAAGCTGGTCGGACGCCTCGCCACCTACCTCCAGGGGTACGGCGAGGTGCTGGTGCGCGCCAACCGTTGGGACCCCGACGTGCTGCGGCGTTTCCGCGAGGATCCGCTCGTGCAGGGCTACCCCGGTGCGTTCGACGCGGTCGGCACCACCGAGCAGCTCGCCTACCTGCGGGAGGAGATCTTCCCCGAGGAATGGCTCGCCGCCTCGGCCACAGGCTCCCCCGACGACTGCGCGCGGCGGGTGCTCGACCAGCTCGATGCCGGCGCGGACAGCGTGATCCTGCACGGCGCGACACCGGCCGAGCTCGCACCCGTGCTGGAGGCCTGGCGCGAGGTCCGGCCCGCCGGGCGGTTCGACCACCTGCCGGCCAACCCGGGCCGGAGTGGTCGATGACTGCGGGTCACGTGGTCGAGCCGGATCCGCTCACCGCCGAGTGGCTGACCGCGGCGCTGGGTCGAACGATGCTCGGCGTCCACGCCGAGCCGGTCGGCACCGGCCACATCGGCGCCGCTTCCGGCTACATCTCGACGGCGACGACGTAGGCGACCCTGCTGGCCAAGCTGCCGGCCACCGACCCTGGCGCTCGCGACCTGATGGCCGGCGCCCACCGCGGCGAGGTGCGGTTCTACACCGAGATAGCGCCGACCGTCACGGTGCGGGTGCCCGCCTGCGCGGACGCCGACATGGCCGCCGAGGGCGGCGGGTTCACGCTGCTGCTCGAGGACCTCGTCCGCGGCAGCACGGCGACCAGCTCGCCGGCTGCACGGTGGCCCAGGCCCCCGACGCCGTGGTCAACCTGCTCTTCCCACCCGACGGCGCGGACGGGGTGGTGGCCGTCGACTGGCAGACCCTGTCGCTGGCCCTACCCGCGCGCGACCTCGCCTACCTGCTCGGCACCGGCCCCGCACCCGACGGCCGCGCGCACGAACGCGACCTCCTACCTGCGTAGGTGGAACCGGATCTTGCTGTTGGGTAGGTAGGTCAGGTCGTAGCGGGTGTCGTGGGCTCGTCGGTGGTGGTGGGGGCAGAGCCAGATCCCGTCCCGGTCGGTCTCTCCGCCCTCGCTCCACGGCAGTGGATGGTGGGCCTCGCAGAGCCAAGCCGGCATCTGGCAGCCCTCGGTGGTGCAGCCGCCTTGTTCGATGGTGAACACGAGGCGTTGGTCGCCGTTGTAGAAACGTTGCTTGGCACCGAGGTCAAGGACTTTGGACTTGCCGCCCATCACAGCGGGGAGCACTCCGTGGAGGCAGGCGAGGCGGCGGGCCGCTGCGGGGCTGATCCGGTCGCCGGTGTCCAACAGCCCGGCCTGCTGGAGTTTGCCGAACAGGACCTCTTGGTCCACGGTGACGACCACCGAGGCGGACATGCCGGCGGTCTTGGGCAGCTTGTCGATCGGGAGCCGGTCGATGAGGTCCATGAAGGCCACCCCGGCCCGGTGCGGCGTCGGTGCACGAAGATCGGGGTCCTTGCCCATCGCGTCGAGGTGCCGGGGTGACATGAACGCCTGGATCGCCTTCCACAGCTTCGCGGCGTGGGCGGTGGGGATGGTGAACCTCCCACTGGTCTTGCCGTGGCCGTCGTCGTGCATCCGGAACGACGCGGCGGCCTCGGCCTCGTGTTCCTCACGCTCCAGCTGCTCGGCCTCATGCGCGTCCGCGGCTTCGGGGTCGACCACGGCGTAGATCCGCTTCCCGAGCACCCGCAGCGCCTTCGCGTCGTGATCACCGGCTTGGTCGAGCAGCCACTGCTCGGCCTTCGGTTTCACCCACGGCTCGGCGTCGTCGGGGAGCGCGTCGACCGCGGCCACGGTCACCCCGGCCTGGTCGGCCGACACCCGCCCCGCGGCCAGTGCTTCGCGGACCGGCTGATGCTCATCGGTGTCCAGCGCTGTCGCGAGCCGCACCTTGCGATGGGCGGCACCCCTGGTCTGCTTCGTCTCGTGCGCCCACCACGCGGCCGTCGAGGTAGCGCCGGAGGCGTCGCCGACCCGGTTGGTCTCGGCGTGGGCCGCGACCCGCAGCTCGAGCTCGGCGACCTGGGCGGCGAGCCGGGTCAGCTCCACCAGGGTGGCCCGGGTCTCCTCGTCACTCATCGACCATGTCGACTGGTCCGCGACCTGGTCGAGCAAGGCATGGATTTCGGCAGCAGTGACCGTGATCGGGTGGCCCCGGTCGACGGTCGATGTGCTGCTGCTCATGTGTCCAATCCCAGCAGAGACCACCGACAGTCAGGGCCCGAAATCCTGTGCATAACCGGGATCGTGGGTCACGGTCGGGAAACAGTCTCGGCGGGTTGTCCACAGCCGGGTTTCCCGCTCAACCACAGGGGTTTCGAGGCTGTCGTTGACGCTCCTCGCACCTCAACCACGGTCGGGTCGGGTCAGGTCTCGATACGCTCGCTGGCGCTCGCTACTCGACCAACGAACTCCCGAGGTTCTGGTCCGAGTACGCCGTGCCACGGGCCTCGCGCACCCAGAGCACGCCATCGCCGGGCGTCGCGCCCTCGGCGGCCAGCTCGCGCTTGACCACCTTGTTGGTGGCGGTGCTCGGCAGGTCGGGGGCGATCCGCACGAACCTCGGCCAGGCCTTGGGCGAGAGGTCCGGTTGCCCGGCCAGGAACTCCTCGAGCGCGGCCGGCGTCAGCGACGTCTCGTCACGCAGCACCATCGCCGCCATCACCTGGTCGCCGACGTGCTCGTCGGGCACGGCGTACACCGCCACCCGGCTGACCACGTCGAGCCGCATCAGGATCCGCTCGATCGGGCCGGCGGCGAGGTTCTCGCCGTCCACGCGCATCCAGTCGGCGGTGCGGCCGGCGAGGTAGATCCAGCCGTCGGCGTCGCGGTAGGCGAGGTCGCCCGACCAGTACATGCCGTGCCGCATCCGCTCGTCGTTGGCTTCAGGGTCGTTGTAGTAGCCCTGGAAGTAGCCGGCGCCCTGGGTGTTGACGAGCTCGCCGACGGCCGCGTCGGCGTTGGCCAGGGCACCGGTCTCGTCGAAGACCGCGACCGCGCACTCGGTCACGGTCTCCGAGTTGTAGATCGCCACGCCGTCGAAGCCCTTGCCTATCGAGCCCTTCGGAGTGCCGTCCTCACGAGTGATGATCACCGCCAGCTCGGTCGACCCGAAGCCGTCCATCACTGTGCACCCGAAGCGCCGCGCGAACTCGTCGATGTCGCGGTCGCTGGCCTCGTTGCCGAAGGCCACCCGCAACGGGTTGTCGGCGTCGTCCGGCTTCTCGGGCGTCGCCAGCACGTAGGCGAGCGGCTTGCCGACGTAGTTCATGTACGTCGCGCCGTGGCGACGGACGTCGTCGAGGAAGCGACTTGCCGAGAACTTGGCCGGCATCATCGCCGCCCCGCTGCCGATCGCGACCGCCCAGCCGGCGACGACGGCGTTGGAGTGGAACAGCGGCATCGCGAGGTAGCAGACGTCATCAGGAGTCATCGCGAAGCGTTCGACGAGGTTGAGGCCGGAGAACAAGACCATCAGGTGCGCCACCTGGACGGCCTTCGGCTCGCCACTGGTGCCGGAGGTGAAGATCATCATCAGCGTGTCCATGGCCTCCACCTCGCGGTGCGGCGTCAGCGGTCCCGCCCCGGCGAGGAGCTCTGCCCACTCCGCGCTGGAGGTGTCGAGCACCCGGATGCCGTCGAGTTCGAGTCCGTCGAGAAGGTCTCGGTGCTCGGCGTCGGTCACCAGGACCTGGCACTCGGCGCGTCGAAGGTCGGCGACCAGCCCGCCCCCGCGTCGCGTCGTGTTGATGCCGCACAGCACGTAGCCGCCGAGACCCGAGGCCGCCATCGACCGCAGCATTTCCGGTGTGTTGCCCAGCAACGTGCCGACGTGGAGGGGACGGCCGGGGTCGGCGAGGGCGATCAGGGCCGCGGCCTCGCGCGACGCCTCCGCAAGGTGCTCGCGCCAGGTCCAGGTGCGATCGCCGTAGCGGACCGCCACGGTGTCGTCGCCTGCCCGCTCCCGCAACAGCTGCTGGACCGTCTCCGACATGCGTGTCTCCCTCGTCGCCGTGCCGCGACCATTGTGTCGCCGGTCACCGGAGTTATAACGTGTTCTAGTTCATCAGGGGGTCCATTTCAATCAAGGGGGCGCCATGGCCGACCTCACCGGCCGTACTGCGATCGTGACCGGTGGTGGCTCCGGCATCGGTGCCGCACTCGTACGCCGGCTCGTCGGCGCCGGTGCGCACGTCACGGTGGCCGACCTCGATGTCGACGCCGCTCTGGAGGTCGCAGACTCCCTCGACGGACCGGGCTCCGCCATCGCCGTCCGCCTCGACGTCCGCGACGCAGCGGCCGTCGCCGAGGTCGCCGATGACGTGGTCACGCGGCACGGCATCCTCGATCTGATGTTCAACAACGCCGGCATCACGTTCGGGGGCGAGACCCACGAGCTCACGCTCGACCACTGGAACGCGATCATCGACGTCAACATCCGCGGCGTCGTGCACGGCGTCGCGGCGGCGTACCCCGTGATGGTGCGCCAGGGCCACGGCCACATCGTCAACACCGCCTCGATGGGCGGGCTGATGGCGGCCGGCCTGATCACCAGCTACGTGATGAGCAAGCACGCGGTGGTCGGGCTGTCGCTGGCGCTGCGCACCGAGGCCGCCGCGCACGGGATCGGCGTCACCGCGCTCTGCCCGGCCGCGGTCGAGACACCGCTGCTCGACAAGGGCGAGCTCGGCCGGTTCCGCGGCCGCGACTACTACCTGAAGGGGCAGGGCATCCGGCACCCACTCGACCCCGACACGCTGGCGAGACAGGCGCTCGAGGCGGTCGCCGCCAACCGGCCGCTGCTGGTGACGCCGCGGGCCGCCCGAATCGCCTGGCGGGTCGGCCGGCTCGCCCCGAACTTCGTGTCGAAGTCCGGCACCAGGTTCGTCGAGAAGCAGCGCCGTCTGCAGGAGGCAGCCCGATGAGTGAGCAGCGCGTGGCCATCGTCGTCGGTGGCGGGTCCGGGCTCGGCGCAGCCACCGCTCTCGCACTGGCGAAGGACGGCTGCCGCGTGGTGACCGCTGACCTCACCGGCGCCGACCAGGTCGTCGACGTGACCGACGAGGCCTCGGTGGCCACGCTCCTCGCGGGCGTCGCCGAGCGCGAGGGACGGCTCGACGTCGTGGTCAACACCGCCGGCGTCAGCACCCTCGGCGCGGTCACCGACCACGACGCCGCGGAGTGGCGCCGGGTGCTCGACGTCAACCTCACCGGCGCCTTCCTGGTCATCAAGCACGCCGCCACGCACCTCGCTGAGGGCGGCTGCATCACCTCGCTCACCTCCCTCAACGCGCGGCAGCCGGGCGCCGGCCTGGCGGCGTACTGCGCCTCGAAGGCGGGTCTCTCGAGCCTGACCGAGGTGGCCGCACTCGAGCTCGGGGCCCGCGGCATCCGGGTCAACGCCGTGGCCCCCGGCCTCGTGGTCACGCCGCTGACCGCGCCGGCGATGGACATACCCGGCATCGAGGACGACTACGTCGACAACACCCCGCTGGGTCGCGCCGGCACACCCGAGGAGGTGGCCGAGGCGGTTGTCTACACGACCCGGGCCACCTGGCTCACCGGCACCACCATCGACCTCAACGGCGGCGCCCACCTGCAGCGCTATCCCGACCTGCTCGGCCACGTCAGCCGGGCCTTCGGCTGACCTGACCCTCGTCAGGTTTCATTGACAGGTGTCAACCCGCCGCCTAGCGTCGAGCCCGTGACCCTCCCCACCACCGCTGTCATCGGCGCCGGCATCAGCGGCCTGACCGCCGGCAAGATGCTCAACGACTACGGCGTGCCCTACACCTGCTTCGAGTCCTCCGACCGGGTCGGCGGCAACTGGGCCTTCCGCAACCCCAACGGGCACAGCAGCGCCTACCGCTCCCTGCACATCGACACCTCGAAGCACCGGTTGTCGTTCAAGGACTTCCCGATGCCGGACGACTACCCCGACTTCCCGCACCACACGCAGATCAAGGCCTACCTCGACGCGTACGCCGACGCGTTCGGCCTGCGCGAGCACATCGAGTTCGAGAACGGCATCAAGCGCGCCCGCCCTCTCGACGGCGCCGGGTGGGAGCTGCTCACGCAGGCCGGCCAGACCCGTCATGTCGATCTCCTGGTGGTCGCCAACGGCCACCACTGGGACCCGCGCACGGCGGACTTCCCGGGCGAGTTCACCGGCGAGACCATGCACTCCCACCACTACATCGACCCCACCGAGCCGCTCGACCTGAAGGGCAAGCGGATCCTGGTGGTCGGCCTCGGCAACAGCGCGGCCGACATCGCGGTCGAGCTCTCGTCGCGGTCGCTGCAGAACAC
>JALZCZ010000311.1 GCA_030862825.1 Actinomycetota bacterium
CTCTCGGGCGAGATGGTGCGCCGCCAGGAGCTGTTGCGCCAGGCCGGCAACTACGCCTCGGTCCGCGACTACGAGAAGGCCCGGGCCGCCGGCGAGGACCTTGCTCCGCTGCCGTCGCTCTTCATCGTGGTCGACGAGTTCTCGGAGATGCTGTCGGCAAAGCCGGAGTTCATCGACCTCTTCGTCGCCATCGGCCGGCTCGGTCGCTCGCTCGGGCTGCACCTGCTGCTGGCCTCGCAGCGTCTCGAGGAGGGCCGGCTCCGCGGGCTGGAGTCCCACCTCTCCTACCGCGTCGGCCTGCGCACGTTCAGCGCGCAGGAGTCGCGCGCGGTGCTCGGCGTACCCGACGCCTACGAGCTGCCGGCCGTGCCCGGCCTCGGCTACCTCAAGCCCGACCCGACCGCGCTCACGCGGTTCAAGGCGGCGTACGTCTCGGGTCCGCCGGCCACCTCCCGCCCGCGGGTACGCCGCGACGAGGGTGGCCACGTGCAGGGGATCCTGCCGTTCACGATCTCCGAGGTCCAGGCGCTCGAGGTCAACGAGCCGGAGCCCGAACCGGACCCGCGGCCGCGCCAGCCGGAGAGCCAGGAGTCGCTGCTCGACGTGGCCGTGGGCCAGATGGTCGGCAAGGGCGCGGCCGCGCACCAGGTGTGGCTCCCGCCCCTCGACGTACCGGACACGCTCGACGACCTGATGCCCGACCTGGTGGCCGACCCTCACCTCGGCCTGGTCTCCCCCCACTGGCGGTCGATGAGCGGGCTCGTGGTGCCGCTCGGCACCGTCGACCGCCCGCGCGAGCAGCGCCGCGACACCCTCACCATCAACCTGGCGGGCGCCGCCGGGCACGTCGCGGTCGTCGGCGGCCCCCGCAGCGGCAAGAGCACGCTGCTGCGCACCATCGTCACCAGCATGTCGCTGACCACGACACCAGCCGAGTCGCAGTTCTTCGTGCTCGACTTCGGCGGCGGCACGTTCGCACCGATGACGCAGCTCCCGCACGTCGCCGGCGTCGGCACCCGCTCCGAGCCCGACGTCGTACGCCGCGTGCTGGCGGAGGTGCAGGGCATCGTGGACCGCCGCGAGAGCTACTTCCGGGACAACGGCATCGACTCCATCGAGACCTACCGGTCGCGCCGCGCCCAGGGCCGGGCCGACGACGGCTACGGCGACGTCTTCCTGGTGATCGACGGGTGGAGCACCCTGCGCTCGGACTTCGACGACCTCGAGATGTCGGTGCAGCAGCTGGCCGGCCGGGGCCTCACGTTCGGCCTGCACGTGGTCACGGCGTCGCCGCGGTGGGCGGACTTCCGGGCCGCGATGCGCGACGTCTTCGGCACCCGGCTCGAGCTGCGGCTCGGCGACGCGATGGACTCCGAGATCGACCGCAAGGTCGCGGCACTGGTGCCCGCGGGTCGCCCCGGCCGCGGACTGGTGCCGGGCAAGCTGCACTTCCTCGGGGCGCTGCCGCGCATCGACGGCGACGGCTCGGTCGAGACGCTCGGCGAAGGTGTCGAAGACCTGCTGAAGCGGGTCGCCGCGGCGTGGACCGGGCCCGAGGGTCCCAAGCTGCGCCTGCTTCCGGAGCGGATCAGCCTCGACGAGGTGCACGACCTCGCCGGCATCAACGGGTCGGCCGAGCAGACCGAGGACAAGCGGGTGCTGCTCGGCATCAACGAGAAGGAGCTGGCGCCGGTCGCGATCAACCTCGACAGCGAGCCGCACATGCTGATCTTCGGTGACGGCCAGTCCGGCAAGAGCTCGGTGCTGCGCGCCTTCGCCAAGGAGATCATGCGCACGCGCACCCCGAAGCAGGCGCAGATCGTGGTCGTCGACTACCGCCGGTCACTGCTCGGTGAGGTGCCCGATGAGTACCTCCTCGACTACCTCACCTCCGCCACCCAGGCGGCGCCCGCGCTGAAGGACCTGACGGCCTACCTCGAGAACCGGATCCCCGGACCGGACGTCACGCCCGAGCAGCTCCGCACCCGGTCATGGTGGACCGGCGCCGAGGTGTTCGTGCTGGTCGACGACTACGACCTGGTCGCCACCCAGCAGGGTTCGCCGGTGGCGCTGATGCAGGGGCTGATCGCCCAGGCCCGCGACGTCGGCCTGCACGTGGTGGTCGCCCGGCGGTCGGGTGGCGCCTCGCGCGCACTCTACGAGCCGGTGATCCAGAGCCTGCGCGACCTGGCCCAGCCCGGCCTGCTCCTCTCGGGCAGCCCGGACGAGGGTCCCCTGCTCGGCAACCTCCGGCCGACCCCGCAGCCGGCCGGACGCGGCCGCCTGATCACCCGCGACCGCGGGGTCGAGGCCCTGCAGACGGCCTGGACCGACCCGGTTCTCTGACGCCTGGCATCATGGGTTCGTGCTGACCAACCGCTCGACCCAGTGGTGGGCCGCCTGACCCGGCGGACCACCTCGACAGCACGCACTCGACACGGCCGCCCACGGGCGGCCGTTGTGCATCTCCGACCTCGTCGGCGGCCCGTGGACTCATCCAAGGAGCACCATGACCACCACATCCCGACGACTCTCTCTGCTGACGCCGTCCGGCGACCTCACCCTGGGCAACCTGCTGGGCGCACTGCGGCCGATGGCGCAGGAGCAGCACGAGGCCGACTGCTTCTACGGCATCTCCGACCTGCATGCCCTCACCGTCACCCACGACCCGGCGCTGCTGCGTGAGCGGACCCGGCAGCAGGCCACGCTGCTGCTGGCCGCCGGCCTCGACCGGAGCACGCTCTTCGTGCAGAGCAGGGTGCCGACCCACACCCAGCTCGGCTACCTGCTCGAGTGCGTCGCGACCACGGGCGAGCTCGGCCGGATGATCCAGTTCAAGGAGAAGGGGACCAACTCCACCCGGGCGTCCCTGCTCACGTACCCGGTGCTGATGGCCGCCGACATCCTGCTCTACCGGCCACATCTGGTGCCGGTCGGCGCCGACCAGCGACAGCACGTCGAGCTCACCCGCGACCTGGCCGCCCGGTTCAACCACACCTACGGCCAGGTCTTCACGATCCCCGAGGTCACCACCCCGTCCGTCGGCGCCCGGGTGATGGAACTGACCGACCCGACCCGCAAGATGAGCAAGAGCGGAGCGGAGGCAGGCGTGATCCGGCTGCTCGACCCGCCCGACGTCGTACGCCGCAAGATCGCCCGGGCCGTCACCGACAGCGAGACCGGCCCGGACGCCGTCCGCAGGGACCACGACGCGAAGCCCGGCGTGACCAACCTGCTCGAGATCCTCGACGCCTGCGGTGGGTCGCCCGACGGCATCGCCACCTACGGCGCGCTCAAGCGAGCGGTCACCGACGCCGTGGTAGCCGAGCTCGCGCCGCTCCAGAAGGCGTACGCCGAGCTCGACGCCGATCCGGCGTACGTGACCGAGGTCTTCGACCGTGGCGCCGCCCGCTGCCGCGAGGTCACCGAGCCCGTGCTCGCGGCCGCCCGGGCGGCGATGGGGCTGTGACCCTGCTACGTGTGGGTTGGGCGGTAGCGGCTCGGGAGCCGACAGATCTCGTCGATATCGGTCGTGAGACCGAAGGTAGTGCGGATCACACCCCCGCGAGACGAAGATGTAACCGCCCGTCAACCTGGCGGCGAAGTTCGCGCGGCAGAATTAAGAGCATGAACCAGACGCCCCCCAGCGCCTCGCGATCCGAGGACGAGTTCGAGACCAGCCGTGAGAAGCGCGCCGCCCTGAGGGTCCGGCACGCCCAAGGGCTGACCACCCTGATGAACCAGCGCGACGACCTACGTGGCGTGCACGCGCTCGCCGACTTCGTCGACGACGCCGTGCGCTGGACCGCCTGAGCCGAGCCGCGCTCGGCCGCGAGGAACGAGCGGTCGGCGTCGGCGAGCGAAGGTAGGGCAAGCGGCGCGACCGAGGAAGGAAGCTGCGTCAGCGCGTCGCAACCCGCTACCGCCGCCCGGTCCCCGAACATGCCTCGGGCGATCTCCGGGCGGCGGCACGCAGGAAGTCCTTGAACGCGCCGGACTCGACGACGTCGCGCACCAGCCCGCCCTCCTCCTGCCTCGTCGGCCGCTTCAGGGCCTTCTGCTTCGGAGCGGATGTGGGGGCCTTCCTCCTCGGCCCTCTTGGCCGCGCCCGCCTCCAGCTCCACCGCGAGCTTCTCGCGCGCCGACTCGCGATCGACGGCCTCGGCGTACGTCGCGTAGCGCGGGCTCGCGGTGATCGTCGCCTGCATGGCGGGCCGGGTCGCCGGGGGCATCAGCGACTCGCGGCGAGCAGCTGCAGGGTCTTGGTCTTGCCGGGTGCCGGTCGCCCGGCGACCGGGCCGTGCCGGTTGAGCATGGCGAGCGGACCCGGATGTGCGTATCCGCCAGCGTCGTCGCGTCGAGCATCAGACCGCCGAGCTCCAGGGCCCGCGCCGCGAAGGCGTAGCCAGGCGCAACGGCTTGGACTACGGGTGGTCGGTGCCGGTCGTGGCTGCGGCGTTCTCGCTCATGGCGTGAGCCTCATGGGCGTTGATCGGCGCTGTGGCTCTCCCCTTATAGTCACCGGGTGATCTTCAAGCGCGTCGGTGAGGGGAGGCCCTACCCCGAGCACGGCCTGGACGCCCGCGCCTGGGCGACCCTGCCTCCACGGCAGGTGCGGCTCGACGAGCTGGTCACCACCAAGGACACGCTGCAGCTGGCCGCCCTCCTCGACGAGGACTCCACGTTCTACGGCGACCTGTTCGCACACGTCGTCGAGTGGCAGGGGGACCTCTACCTCGAGGACGGGTTGCACCGGGCGCTGCGGGCCGCGCTCCAGCAGCGCAACGTGGTCCACGCGCGGATCCACCGCATGGATGCAGCGTGAGCTTCGACCTGCTCCGGAGGTTCCGGTCACTGGCCACGCTCGCAGTGCTCGCGGTGCTGCTGCTGATCGGGGTCAGCTGGGGATGGTCGTCGATGACCGAGCCGCTGCCGGAGTCCGACGACCCGCCGATCTGCGAGGAAGTCACGGTCGCGGCCGGCGAGAAGGTCTACCCCGAGCAGGTGACCGTGAGCGTGCTCAACGCCGGCACCCGCCAGGGTCTGGCGGGCAGCACCATGCAGGCCCTGGTGAACAAGGGTTTCGCCAAGGGCGACAACGCCAACGCGCCGGCGCGGGCCGACGTCGCGGGTGCGGAGATCTGGACCGACGAACCCCAGAGCGCGGCAGTGCTGCTGGTCGCGAGCTACCTCGCGAGGAACGGCAAGGGCGTCGTGGTCAGGGAGCAGGAGCCGACCGAGATCGGCATCAACATCGTGGTCGGCGACAAGTTCGGCGACGTCGTCAAGGGGCGCAAGGCAGTCACGGCGAAAGAGGACACCACGGTCTGCACGCCGCCCGCCGAGTAGCTACTCACCGTCGAGCCACTGCGCCAGTCGCCCGCGGAGGCTGACCTGCCGCAGCCGTTCTTCGGTGCGGTCGCGAAGCTTGCGTGGCGTCACGACGAGCAGCTCGTCGCCGTGGCGGAGGACGGTACGCCGCTCAGGCACCAGGGTCTCGCCCTCCCGGATCACCATCGACACCGAGGCGCCGGGAGGCAGTCGGAGCTCACCGACCTCCACCCCGTGCATGAGCGAGGCCGGGCTGACGGTGACCTGGAGCAGGTCGGCCGCGACGCGCTCGAGCGGCGCCGCCTCGACGTCGAGCTCGCGTGGCTCCGAGCGCCGGGCCACCTTCAGCACCCGCGCCACCCACGGGAGCGACGGCGCCGTCATCAGCGTGTAGATGACCACCATCACGAACACGATGTCGAAGAGCTTCTCGCCGTCCGGTATGCCCTCCGCCAGCGGGATCGTCGTGAACACGATCGGCACCGCGCCGCGCAGGCCGGCCCAGGACAGGAACGACAGCTCGCGCCAGGGCATGGGTTGGACGATCGCACTGACCAGCACCGAGATCGGCCGGGCCACGAAGGTGAGCACCAACCCCGCCGCCACGGCGAGCCCGATCACCTCCCAGGTGATCCGGCCCGGCGAGAGCAGCAGCCCGAGCATCACGAACAGGCCGATCTGGGCGATCCAGGCGATCCCTTCCGAGAACGACCGGATGGCCAGTCGGTGCGGCAGCTCCGAGTTGCCGAGCACCAACGCCGCGACGTAGACCGCCGCGAACCCGGACGCGTGCACGCTGGCCCCGCCGGCGTACGCGAGGATCGTCAGGCTGATCACGGCGATCGGGTAGAGACCCGACGATGGCAGTGCGGCCCGGCGCAGCAGCCAGGCGCCGCCGAAGCCGACCGCGAGCCCGATGAGCACGCCGGCGGCCAGCTCGGCGGCGATGATCGCAGCCACCACGAGCACGCCCTCGTCGGCCGCCGTTCCGGAGGAGACCAGGACCACGAGAACGACCGTCGGGGCGTCGTTGAGACCCGACTCGGCCTCGAGCGAGCCGGTGAGCCGTTTGGGCAGTGGCACCACCCGGAGCACGGAGAACACAGCGGCCGCGTCGGTGGCCGAGGTGACCGCGCCGAGCAGGATGGACATCTGCCAGGAGAGCCCCAGGATGTAGTGCGCGGCCAGGGCCACGATCAGCACGGAGACGGTCACGCCGATGGTCGCCAGCGCCACTCCCAGCCGCATCGCCGGCCGGATCTCGTGCCAGTTCGTGGTCAGGCCACCCTCGGCCAGGATCAGCACCAGCGCAGCGAACCCGAGTGCATGGGCGAGCTCGGCGTCCTCGAACGGGATCCCGACGACCGACTCGCCGAGGGCGACGCCCATCAGGAGGTAGATCAGCAGGCTGGGGAGGCCGACGCCCGAGGAGACGCGGACGGCGAGGATGGCCAGGAAGGTGACAGCGGAGCCCACCAGCAGGAACGTGTCGAGCTGGTGGACGTCGAACGTCATGTCACCTCGGCGAGCGGTCGGGGCGGCGGGTACGCAGTCTATCTGTGGCTATCCGTGGCGAGCCGGGAGACCGCGACGATCGCGTCGGTACCCGGTGCCGGTCCTGGGGCTTCGGTCGCGCCTGCGGTCAGGTCGTCGGCGTGTAGCCCGGACGCCCGCTTGCGTCCCACTCCTCCCAGAACGAGATGAACTCCTCACCCAGGAACGGGTCGCCGCCGGTCATCGCCATGCCGCCGCGACGCACCGTCCAGTCCCAGGGGGCCAGACCCAGCGCCGCGGTCAGATGGGACTTGGCGGCGTCGGTGCGGCCGTCGCGCTGGAGGTACGCCGCCACCCGGCGTTCCGCGAGCGCCTGCTGCTCGGCGTCGGTGCGGGCCGGCAGCTCGGCCGCGGCGCTCGCGGGCAGCGTGCCGTCCCTGGCCCAGGCGCGCAGCAGCTCGTGGTGCTGCTCGCTGTCGATCTTGGTGAAGTCACGGAACTGGTCGTCGCCGGGCGCGATGGTCGGCGGCTTCACGACGTTGTCGTCCTCGTCGACCCACACCACGCTCGGCACGTTGGTGATGCCGTAGCGCTCCGCGGTGACGTGGGCGGTGTCGACGGCGACCGGGTACGACGGCTGCGCGGCCTCGATCCAGGGCCGGGAGTCCTCGGGGTCGTTGTCGAGCGCGACCGAGAAGAGCTTGAGGCCGGTGTCGGCCAGCTCGTCCTGGAGCTTCTGCCACCCGCCGAGCTCGTGGCGGCAGCCGCACCAGCTCGCCCACGTCACGAGCACCCGCTTGCTGCCGGAGAAGTCGTCGAAGGAGACCTGGTTGCCGTCGACGTCGCCGAGGGTCAGCGAAGGCGCCTTGCCGTCCGCGACGTCCCTGGCGCGCGCCTCGGCGCTCGGAGTGACGGCGACGACGCCCACCTCGTCATGGGCGATCAGCAGGCCCAGCGCATCGGCCCACTCCTGGAGGTCGACCAGGCGGTCGTCGTCCTCGGCGGTGAGGGTCCGGCCGAGCAGCGGCACGCAGACCTCGCCCCGACACAGTCCCTCCGGTCTGAGCACCCACCCGGTGGCGTCGGCCAGGGCCGACCCGTCGACGTACCGGCCGTCGGAGGGAAGCAGGTGCTCCCGGCCGTCGACGTCGATCAGGGTCAGCACGCTGTCTGTCACACGGGCCAGAATCGCACGGAACTGAAACTTGTTCTAGATTTGGGGTCATGACTGAGCCCAAGGGCGCCGCGCTTCCCGAGGTGCTGCCCGCCTCCGCCCTGCCCGCCGACGCACCGTCGTACGACGTGGTCGTGGTGGGCTTCGGCATCGCCGGCGGGTGTGCGGCGCTCGAGGCGGCGCGGGCCGGGGCGCGGGTGCTGCTGCTGGAGCGGGCCGCCGTGCAC
>JALZCZ010000409.1 GCA_030862825.1 Actinomycetota bacterium
GAATCGGGGACGCCTGCACCCAGGCGAAGGGCGCGAGGACTTCCGCGTGGACGGAAGTTCCCGGGCTACGGGGTGGTGCTGCCGGCAGGCTGTGTGGCGGCCGTTGCGCGCCGGGTTGCCTCCGGCAATCAGAACCTCCTCGACCTCGTGGCCGAGGACAGCAGCGTCCGTCGTGACCAGGAGTCCTGACGAGGCTCCTCGGATACGTCTTGGCGCCGCGGAGCGGCGGCAGAACTGGGACACATTTCCTTCAGAACTGGGGCCGAATCGCGCCGAGAATCGGCCCGGCCGTTCGGCAGGGTCGAGACGTCAACGTCCGCGATCCAGGGCGTTGCCCTAGATCCGACGGTGTTCGGCCGAGGAGTCGGAAGATTTCTCGAAGTGAGGACTCTCCTCCGGCCACTGCAGAGGATCGGGGGTTCGAGTCCCCTCGGCGCCACCATTCACGTTGACCCGTCAGAACCGGCTGACGGGGGCGATGTCATGTCGCCCTCCCGGTCCAGATCCGTAGTGGGTTGTGACTACAGACGCGGCTCCGGGCTGCTGCCTAGCGTTCCGACCAATTGACGGTGCGAGAGTCGCCTCGGGAACGTCATGGAGGCTTCAATCGCCGGAATCCTCGGCGGCGCGGGCTGGTCTGGGGGCACTCACTGGGCTCGCCACCGCCTCTGCGGACGCTGCTGCGAAGGCCAGGGACGGGTTCTTCGCGAAGGTCAGCACGAAGCCGGGATGCCCGGCCGACGTCATCCCGACGATCACGGCCGTCCGCAACGACCGAGCGGTCATGGTCGGCGCGCCGGGCGTCGGCGATAGAGTGCTAGAACCTGTTCTAGCCATGGAGGCGGCGATGCCCGGTTTCAATCTGTCCAGGGTCTTCGACACCGTGGCAAGCGTGGTGCCGGACCAGGAAGTCCTGGTCTGGCGCGACCGCCGAACGACGTACGCCGAGATGAACGCCCGCATCGACGGTGTCGCCCACTTCCTCGTCGAGCAGGGTCTGGGCACTCACACAGAGCGCGACCACCTGGCCGGCCACGAGTCGGGCCAGGACCACCTCGGCATCTACCTGCGCAACGGCAACGAGTACCTCGAGACGATGGTCGCCGGCTACCGGGCCCGGGTGGCGCCGTACAACGTGAACTACCGCTACGTGGAGGAGGAGCTGCTCTACCTGCTCGCCGACGCGCGGACCAGCGCGCTGGTCTACCACGCGGAGTTCGCGCCTCGAGTGGCCGCGATCCGCGACCGGTTGCCCGACCTGCAGGTGCTGGTGCAGGTGGCCGACGAGTCCGGCAACGCCCTGCTGCCCGACGCCGTCGACTACGACGGCGTGGTGGCCACGCCGCCTCCCGCGACCGGGATGCCAACGCCCACGGGCGACGACCTGTTCATCCTCTACACCGGGGGCACGACCGGGATGCCCAAGGGCGTGCTCTGGCGGCAGGACGACATCTACGTCACCTCGATGGGTGGCACTCCGTTCGGCACCACCGAGCCGTTCCCGTCGTACGACGCGATCGCCGAGGCGGCCGTGGCGGCAGGCGGCGGCATGACGCTGCTGATGATCCCGCCGTTCATGCATGCGGCCGCACAGTGGTCGACGTTCCACATGATCACCGGGGGCGGGAAGATCGTGATCCCCGACAACGTGCAGCACTTCGACCCAGCCGACGCCCTCACGATCGCGGTGCGCGAGCGGGTCGTGAGCATCCCCGTGGTCGGTGACGCCGTGGCCCGGCCGCTCCTGGAGGAGATCGTCCGCGGCAGCTACGACCTGTCCGGCCTGGCCGCGATCAACAACGGCAGCGCCCCGCTGACGCCAGCGGTGCGGGGCCAGCTGCTCGAGGTGCTGCCGCACATCCTGGTCATGGACGCGGCCGGTGCGTCCGAGACCGGCCTGCAGATGAGCTCGATGTCGCTCAAGGGGATGGAGGCGGACGCGGCGACGTTCACCCCGGTGGACGCCACGACCGTCGTCGACGACCTGTTCACCCGGACCCTCGAGCGGGGCGAGGGCGGCGGTTGGCTGGCGCAGCGCGGACGCGTCCCGCTGGGCTACCTCGGCGATCCGGACAAGACCGCCCGCACGTTCCCTGTCATCGACGGCGTGCGCTACTCGATCCCCGGAGACCGCGCCGACATCCTCGACGACGGCCGGATCGCCCTGCTGGGCCGCGACAGCATCACCATCAACTCCGGCGGCGAGAAGATCTTCGTCGAGGAGGTCGAGCGCGCCATCGCCACGCACCCCGCCGTGCAGGACGTGGTCGTGGTCGGCCGCCCCTCGGAGCGCTGGGGGAGCGAGGCGGTCGCTGTGGTCGAGGTCAAGGACGGCGCGACGGTGACCGACGAGGAGCTGCTGGCCGAGGCGGCCACGCACGTGGCCCGCTACAAGGTGCCGAAGGCGATCGTGCGGGTGCCCGCTGTCGAGCGCTCGCCGTCCGGCAAGGCGGACTACCGCTGGGCCAAGGACCAGGTCGTTCGGTAGTCGGACTGTCGTTTGGTCCCCAACCGCAACATTTCAGGCCCGAACCCTGTCGTTGGTGACCAAACGACAGGCTGTTGACGGCCCGGGACCGAGATCCTGCGGACACCGGCCCACAGTCAGGCCCGTACCTCGAGCTCGCCCCAGTCGACCCCGGCGAGGCGCTGCTTGTACTCGGCGACCAGGCCGGGCCGGCTGGTCGTGGTCCGAGGGCCGTCGACGTACCAGCTGTCGCAGCCGGCGCGCCGACGTGCGGAGACGTGACTGCATCTCCTCGTCGTACGCCACAGCGACGGAGGCTCGGTGTGCTACCAGGCACCTGTCGACGAGGTGCGTGGGTCTCGTGGGCGCGGGCCGCTCCAGCGACGCGCCCCCAGTCGGTGGAGGACCTCATGGCCCGGCTGGGGTACGCCGGCGCCACCAGCCTCATCCACGCCTTCCGTCGCTGGACCGGGACCACCCCGTCGGCGTACGCCCGTGCGGAGGTACGCCGCCGTACGCCCGTCGTTCACCGCGGGTCAATGTCGCCTCCCTAGTTTCCGGCCATGACCTTGATCGATCCCGACCCGAAGCGCGTCCTGCCGATCACCCCGGTCGGCCCCACCACCCGGCACGGCTCTCGCAGCCACCTGACCTGCTTCTTCCGGTGCGGCAACGCGTGCGACCGCCCGGAGCCCAACCCGACGGCTCACCCGCACATCCACGACGAGGTCGCCAAGGCCGTGCAGCGCCGGTCCGTGCTCAAGGGCGCCGCGCTCGGCTCCGGGGCACTGGTCATCGGCGCGGGCGTCACCGGCGCGACCGGCGGCCTCGCCGCGGCGGCGGTGGCGCCGGCTCGGGGTGACGCGGGCGATCTCGCGACCATCGACTTCAGCCCCGTTC
>JALZCZ010000456.1 GCA_030862825.1 Actinomycetota bacterium
AGACCAACCAGGTCGGGACCGACGACTTCCTGGGCTGGGCGGAGCGGAACCGGCTGGCGCCGATGATGGCGGTCAACCTGGGCACCCGCGGGGTCCGGGCCGCGGCCGAGCTCGTCGAGTACTGCAACCTGCCCGCGGGCACCCACTGGTCGGACCTGCGCCGCCAACACGGCCGGGAGGCGCCCTACGACGTCCGGCTGTGGTGCCTGGGCAACGAGATGGACGGTCGCTGGCAGGTCGGAGCCAAGACCGCGACGGACTACGGACGTCTCGCCGCCGAGGCCGGCAAGGCGATGAAGCTCGTCGACCCGACCCTCGAGCTGGTGGCCTGCGGCAGCTCCAACCACGCCATGCCGACGTTCGGGTACTGGGAGTCCGAAGTGCTCGAGCACGCGTGGGAGGTGGTGGACCACATCTCGATGCACGCCTACTACGAGGAGACCGACGGCGACCGGCGCAGCTTCCTGGCCTCCGGCGCCGACATGGACTCGTTCATCGACGGGGTCGCCGCCACCATCGACGCGGTCGCGTCCCGCAAGCACAGCAGCAAGAGGATCGGCATCGCGTTCGACGAGTGGAACGTCTGGTACCAGAGCCGGTTCAACGAGGAGGGGCTGCCGCGGATCACCGAGGCCGGCCGGCTGCTCGAGGACACCTACAGCGCCCTCGACGCCGTGGTGGTGGGCGACCTGTTGATCTCCCTGCTCAACCACGCCGATCGGGTGCGGATCGCGTGCCAGGCCCAGCTGGTCAACGTCATCGCCCCGATCCGGACCGAGGCGGGTGGCGCGGCCTGGCGCCAGCCGACGTTCCACCCGTTCACCGCCGTCACCGCCGCCGCGCGAGGCGTCGTACTGACCACCGAAGTGGACTGCGCCACCGTCGCCACCGAGCGGTACGGCGAGGTGCCGACCGTCACCGCCGCCGCCACCCATGACCCGGAGACGGGCGCGTGGAGTGTCTTCCTCACCAACCGTTCGGCGGCCCCGACCGGGGCCCACCTCGAGCAGCGCGGGCTCCCCCCGGCCCGCGTGTCCGCGCGCACCCTCACGGCCGATGCCCCACCGGGTTCCGACCCTTTGTTCACTGCAACGGAAGTCTCCCCGGGCCCCGGCGACGCCCTCTCGCTGGTCCTGCCGGCGGAGTCCTGGACGGTCCTCGAAGCGAGCCAGGACGCCTGACCCGACGTGCCACCGAACGACGAGGAGTCGTATCCCATGTCCCACATGCCGCGCCCCGCCCGCGGCCTACACCTCCGCCGCGGCGACACCAGCCTGGCGGTGCGCCTGGACTCCACCGAGCTCCCGTGCATCCTCCACTGGGGGCCGGATCTGGGGGACCTCGCGGTCGAGCACCTGCCCGACCTCCTCCGCTCGCTGGAGATGCCGACCGACGACGGGGCGATCTACCAGCACTCGTGGGCGTCCGTGCTGCCGCAGCAGACCAGTGGCTGGGTGGGCCGTCCGGGTCTGCTGGGCAGCCGCGGCGGCCAGGCCTGGGCGCTCACCTTCGACGTGGTGGACCACA
Source organism: Actinomycetota bacterium (assembly GCA_030862825.1). Taxonomy (GTDB): domain Bacteria; phylum Actinomycetota; class Actinomycetes; order Propionibacteriales; family Nocardioidaceae; genus Nocardioides. The sequence continues at coordinate 1,528 of JALZCZ010000456.1, forward strand.
CGGTCACCGAGTCAGCCGAGTGCACCCGGCTCACCAGCGTCGCACTGGACAGGCCGGCCGGTGTGGAGGTGACCACCGAGATCGAGCTGTTCGACAACGGGCTGCTGCGCCTGCGTGCCTGCGTGCGGAACCTGGCGGAGACGCCGTATGAGGTGACGCTGCTCGAGCCCGCGCTGCCGGTGCCGGCCGAGGTCGACGAGCTTCTGGACATGGCAGGCCGGCACGCCCACGAGCGCACCCCGCAGCGCCACGCGTTCACCCAAGGACAGCACGTCCGCGAGGCCTGGGGCGGTCGTCCCGGCCACGACTCGGCCACCGTGCTGTGTGCCGGCCGGACCGGGTTCGGCTTCCGTGCCGGTCGGGTGTGGGGTGTCCACCTCGGCTGGAGCGGCAACCAGGTGCTCTGCGCCGAGAACTCCTTCACCGGCTGGAAGCTGCTGCGCGGAGGCGAGCTGCTCATGCCCGGCGAGATGGTGCTGGGCCACGACGAGACCTATGCCTCGCCCTGGCTCTACGCCTCCTGGGGCGAAGGGCTCGATGCCTTCTCCGGCCGCTTCCACGAGCACCTCAGGGCGCGCGAGGTCCACCCACGGCGCGAGCGACCCGTGCTCCTCAACACCTGGGAGGCGGTCTACTTCGACATGGACCTGCAGAAGCTCGTCGAGCTCGCCGAGCGTGCTGCCGAACTGGGCGTCGAGCGGT
>JALZCZ010000261.1 GCA_030862825.1 Actinomycetota bacterium
GACGTGGTTGGTTGTGGTCAGCCGACGAGGTCGACCGTTCGGACCTCGGCGCCCACCTCGTCGACAATGGCCGAGAGGACGTCAGAGGGGATGGCGCTGTCGACGGTGAGCGTCACCAGGGCCTGTCCCCCGCGCTCGTTCCGGGCGACCTGCATGCTGTCGATGTTGACCTGGGCGTCGCCGAGCAGGCGGCCGACCGTGCCGATGACCCCCGGCCGGTCGATGTAGGTGAAGAAGGCCAGGTGCTCGGACAGCGGCACCTCGAGGTCGAACCCGTTGACACCCACGATCTTCTCGATCATCCGCGGACCAGTGAGCGTGCCTGCGACGCTGACCATCGTGCCGTCGGCGAGCGTGCCGCGCAGCGTCGTGACGTTTCGGAAGTCCTGCGTCGTCGGGTCGGTGAGCAGGCGCACCTCGCAGCCGCGCTGCTCGGCGATGAGGGGGGCGTTGACGTAGGTCACCGGGTCCTCGGTGACGTCGGTGAAGAGGCCCTTGAGCGCGGACAGCTTCCAGACGGAGACGTCGTGCTCGGTGATCTCACCCTTGACGTCGACGTCGAGCTGCACGGGCACCGAGCCGGCGAGCGCGGTGAAGATGCGGCCGAGCTTCTCGACCAGGGCGATCCCGGGCCGCACCTCTTCCGGAACGGCGCCACCGGAGACGTTGACCGCGTCGGGGACGAGGTCGCCACTCAACGCGAGGCGCACCGACTTCGCGACCGCGACACCAGCCTTCTCCTGAGCTTCCTCGGTCGAGGCGCCGAGGTGCGGGGTGACGACGACCGACTCGAAGTCGAAGAGCGGGCTGTCGGTGGTCGGCTCAGTGGCAAACACGTCGATCCCGGCGCCGGCGACGCGGCCCTCCCGCAGCGCCTCGGCGAGCGCGTCCTCGTCGACGATGCCGCCGCGGGCCGCGTTGATGATCCGAACGGTCGGCTTGACCTTGGTCAGAGCCTCCTTGCCGATGAGGCCGATGGTCTCGGGCGACTTGGGGAGGTGGACGGTGATGAAGTCGCTCTGCTCGAGCAGCTCGTCGAGGCTGACGAGATGGGCGCCGAGCTGACCGGCTCGCTGGGCCGAGACGTAGGGGTCATAGGCCAGGATCTGCATGCCGAAGCCCTTGAGCCGCTCGGCGACGAGCTGGCCGATGCGGCCGAAGCCGACGACGCCGACCTTCTTGTCGAGCAGCTCGATGCCGCCGTACTTGCTGCGCTTCCAGGCACCGGCCTTGAGTGCCTGGTTGGCTGGGGCGATGTTGCGGGCCGTCGCGAGCAGGAGGCCGACCGCGAGCTCGGCTGCCGAGGTGATGTTGGACGTCGGGGCGTTGACGACCATGACGCCCGCCTGGGTCGCGGCGGGGACGTCGACGTTGTCGAGGCCGACCCCGGCGCGTGCGATGACCTTGAGGTTCTTCGCGGCCGCAATGGCCTCGGCGTCCATCTTCGTGGCGGACCGGATGAGCACGGCGTCGACATCGGCGAGCGCGGGCAGCAGCTCCTCGCGGTTGGCTCCGTCGGTCTTGCGGATCTCGAAGTCGGGCCCGAGGGCATCGATGGTGGCCGGCGAGAGTTCCTCGGCGATCAGCACGATCGGCTTGCTCACGTGTCAGTCCTTTGGTGTGTCACGAATCGGCCAGACCAGTCTGGCGCAACGGAGAAGGTGACCCGCTGCCGGGTCGCGGCACCCGCGGTGCCCGCAAGCCAGCATACGGTGCGGTGCTCACTATGTGGATGAGCCCGCTCGGCATGTGGTCACCCCCACGGCGGTGCGATCCGTGCTCGCCCATCGGTCCTGCCCTTAGCCGGTCCGGCATGCCTCCGCCAGTCGCGCCCTCGCACGGAGGTGCCGCGTTCCCGGCGGGCGTGGGCACACGCGGCATACTGGGCCCGTGGGAGAGGCAGGAGGGCCCCGATGCGAGTCCTGGTGATCGGCGGCTCCGGGGACCTCGGCCGCCGGGTCGTCCGCGACCTGACGGCCCAGGGGCACTACGCCGTGGCCGGGAGCCGCCGGACCGGAGTGGACCTCACCACGGGAGCCGGCCTGGACCAGGCGGTCGCGGGCATCGACACTGTGGTGCACTGTGCCTCTAATCCCTTGAAGGCCAAGGCGGTCGACATCGAGGGCACCCGCCGGCTGGCGGCTGCGGTCATCCGACACGAGAGGCCGGCTCACCTGGTCTACGTCTCCATCGTCGGGTGCGACCTGAACCCTTATCCCT
>JALZCZ010000476.1 GCA_030862825.1 Actinomycetota bacterium
CTGCTGGGGAGCGGGCGTGGCCCACGGGTCGTCGGCCTGGCCGCCGGACTGCTGTCCGCCGCCGTAGCCGCCACCACCGCCGCCGGCACTGGACCGGCCGGCCCGAGCGACCTTGGCGGTTGCCCACCGCAGCGACGGACCGATCTCGTCGACGTCGATCTCGAACGACGTGCGCTTCTCGCCCTCGCGGGTCTCCCACGTGCGGGCCCGCATGCGCCCCTGCACGATCACGCGCGCACCCTTCTGGAGCGACTCGGCGACGTTTTCTGCCGCCTGCCGCCAGATCGAGCAGCGGAGGAACATGGCTTCACCGTCCTCCCACTCGTTGGTCTGCTTGTTGAGCGTGCGGGGGGTCGAGGCCACCGTGAAGTTGGCCACCGCCGCCCCGGAGGGGGTGAAGCGGAGCTCCGGGTCGTCGGTGAGGTTGCCGACCACAGTGATGACGGTCTCGCCTGCCATGTCAGGTCTCCCTAGCTTGGTCCGTGCCTGGTGCAAAGGTGTCGGGGCCCATCAAAGCCCGAGCCGCCGACAGTGGGTAGTGCTCGTCCACAGGTGATGCTCGCCGATCGGCGAGCGATCAGTGAGCGTCGGGACGGATCACCTTGGTACGCAGGATGGACTCGTTGAGGCTGAGCTGGCGGTCGAACTCCTTGACCGTGGCCGGCTCGGCCTGCAGCGTCACGACGGCGTAGATGCCTTCGGCGTTCTTCTGGATCTCGTAGGCCAGTCGACGACGTCCCCAGATGTCGACGTTGTCGACGGTGCCGCCATCCTTGCGGATGACGTTGAGGTACTTGTCGAGCGACGGCTCGATGGTTCGCTCTTCGAGGCTCGGGTCGAGGATGACCATGACTTCGTATGCGCGCAAAGCGGTATCCACCTCCTCTGGACTCAGCGGCCACGGTCTCTCCGTGGCAGGAGGGCCTTGCATGTCGGTCGTGGCGGCCCGTCGGTGGGTGCCCGCGAAAGACAGGACAGGTTAACAGCGGCGTACGACGCCCGGTTAATTCAGGGTCACTCAGGCTTCCGCCGCCGCCAACGACTGGGTGCCGACCACTCGGAGGAGGGCCAGTGCCTCGGCCTCGGCGGTCCCGGCGGCGGCCGAGTAGACGATCACGGCCTGGTCGTCGTCGGGCACGTGCAGGGTGTCGCAGTCGAGCACCAGCGGCCCGAGCGCCGGGTGCTGCACGGTCTTGGTGAGACTTCGTGACGCACCTGCCGATGACGCCTCCCACGCGGCGGCGAACTCCTCGGATCCCCCACGCAGGTCCCGGAGCAAGGACGCCAGGCCCGCATCGTCGGGGTAGCGGGCGGCCGCGGCCCGGAGCCCCGAGACGAGGTGCGCCGCCGTGGCTGCGCTCTCCTCCGCCGTGGCTCCCACTGGGCTCCGTGGCGGATCGGAGGGGTCGGGCAGGAACCGCAGCCGGTTGATGTTGCGGCGCTCCGGCCGCAGCGCCGACCAGTCGCCGTGCAGCGCCGAGGCCATCGCGTTCCATGCGAGCACATCACCCTTGGCGCTGAGCACCAGCGCCGGGAGGTCGGCGAACCGATCGATCAGCCGGAGCACGCTGGGCCGCACATGCAGCTGGATCGCTCCGGGCCCGGGCGGCGTCGTGCCCGCCAGGTGGAACAGCTCGTCGCGACCAGCGGTGTCGAGCCGCAGCGCCCGGGCCAACGCCCCGATGACCTGCGAGGACGGCACCGGCCCGCGGCCCTGCTCGAGGCGGACGACGTAGTCGACGCTGATCCCGGCCAGCATCGCCACCTCCTCGCGTCGCAGGCCCGGTGTCCGTCGGTGGGCACCGGGCGGCAGACCCACGTGCTCGGGTCGAATGCGCTCGCGGGCCCGGCGCAGCACGGTGGCCAGCTCCTGGCGGTTGATGCTCATCACCCCCAGCATGCCGTGCGCCGGAAGGGGGCGGGTAGGACCGCTGGTCCCACGATCATCCGGTCCTGGTGCGGATCCCGCGGCCACACCACGGTGGAGTCATGACTACCGACAACGCAACCGTCCTGATCACCGGCGCCGCCAGAGGACTCGGCGTGGAGACCACCCGACGCCTGGCCTCTCGCGGCTGGACCGTCTGGATGGGTGTTCGTGACACCACGACCGGCGCCGAGGTCGCCGACAAGATCCGCGCCGACTTCCCGGACGCGGACCTGCGAGTCGTCGAGCTCGACGTCACCAGCGACGAGTCCGTGAGCGCGGCGTACGACGTCGTTGCCGGATCGGGCAGCGGTCTTGACGTGCTCGTCAACAACGCCGGGGTCACCGGACGCTTCGTGGACCCGGCGGACACCGTGCCCGCCGACTTCCTGCCGGTCTTCGGCGTCAACCTGCTCGGGCCCGTGCGCGTCACCCACGCCTTCCTGCCGCTGCTGCGGACGTCGTCGTTCCCGCGGCTGGTGATGGTGTCGAGCGGCATGGGCTCCTTCGGGGTGACCACCGACCCGGACCGGTTCGAGTCGACGCTGCACGGTCTTGCCTACCCCTCGTCGAAGTCGGCGCTGAACATGGTCACGTCCATGTACGCGAAGTCGCTCACCGACGTCCGCGTCACCGCGGTCGACCCGGGATATACCGCCACCGAGCTCAACGGGTTCTCCGGCACCCAGACCGTCACCGAGGGCACCGATGCGATCGTGGAGGCGTGCACGGCCGAGGCCGTCCCGGCCACCTTCTTCGACCGATCGGGACCCGTGCCCTGGTGACCGCGGGCTGACCGGCCGGCTGTGGGCGGGCGTCCCTACGATGACGGCATGAGCGAGATCGCCATCGGTGCCCACGTCGAGCAGACCGACCCGATCGCGGAGGCGAAGGCGCGCAACGCCCCCCACGTGCAGTTCTTCCTGGGCAATCCGCAGAGCTACAAGGGACCGGTGCTGGCCTACGAGGGTGGCGCCGAGGGGCTCCGCGCGGACGCCGAGGCGGCCGGGGTCGACCTCTACGTGCACGCGCCGTACCTGATCAACGTCGCGACCACCAACAACCGTCAGCGCATCCCGAGCCGCAAGCTGCTCCAGCAGCACATGGACGCGGCCACGGAGATCGGCGCCAAGGGCCTGGTCGTGCACGGCGGCCACGTCACCGACGACGACGACCCGGCCAAGGGCTTCGACAACTGGCGCAAGGCGGTCGAGGCGACCGATCTCAAGATCCCGCTGCTGATCGAGAACACCGCGGGCGGCACCAACGCCATGACCCGCTACCTCGACCGGATCGCCGGGGTGTGGGAGGCGATCTCCAGCGCCGAGGGATCCCACATGGTCGGCTTCTGCCTCGACACCTGCCACGCCCACGCCGGCGGCAACACGCTGGAGACCGTGGTCGACGACGTCCTCAAGATCACCGGCCGGATCGACCTGGTGCACTGCAACGACAGCCGTGACGAGTTCGACTCCGGCGCCGACCGCCACGCCAACTTCGGCGCCGGCCGGATCGATCCCGATCTGCTGGCGTCCGTGGTCCGCGACGCCGGCGCCCCGGTCGTGTGCGAGACCCCGGGCGGCGCGGCCGAGCACGTGGCCGACTTCGCCTGGCTTCGTGAGCGGCTCTGAGGTCAGTCCTCGGGAGTCGGCCGGGTGCGCGTGATCTGGTCCACGCGGCTCAGCCGCGGTCGGCGACGCCTTCGTGGCCAGTGGGCTACGCCGGTGCCGACCCGACTCCACCCCAGCGGCTCCGATCGGTTCCCCACCGACCGATAGCCTCGCAGGGTGCTGAGCGTCCGACCCCTCTCCGAGTCCGACCACCTCGCGTTCATCCAGGAGCAGCGGTCGGCGAGCTTCCTGCAGACGCCCGCCTGGGGTCGGGTGAAGAGCGAGTGGGGACGCGAGTCGCTCGGCTGGTACGACGACGACCGGCTCGTCGGCGCGGCCCTGGTGCTCTACCGCCAGCTGCCGAAGGTCAAGCGCTACCTCGCCTACCTGCCCGAGGGGCCGGTGATCGACTGGGCGGCCGGCGACCTGTCCGCGTGGCTCGACCCGATGGCGGCACACCTGAGGACGAAGGGTGCGTTCGGCGTACGGATGGGTCCACCTGTGGTGACCCGGCGCTGGACCGCGGCCCAGGTCAAGCAGGGCATCGCCGACGACGGCGTACGCCGCCTCGGTGACCTCGCGCCCACCGAGCGCGACCCGGTCGGGGCGCGCGTCACCGCGCAGTTGCGGCAGCTCGGCTGGCGCCAGCAGGTCGCCGAGGGTGGCTTCGCGGCCGGGCAGCCGCAGTACGTCTTCCAGATCCCGCTGGCCGGGCGGTCGGAGGACGACGTGCTCAAGGGCATGAACCAGCTCTGGCGACGCAACATCAAGAAGGCCGACAAGTCCGGGGTCGAGGTCACCTCGTCGGCGTCGGCCGACGAGCTGAAGGCCTTCCACGACCTCTACACCCATACCGCCGAGCGCGACCACTTCACGCCGCGGCCGCTGTCCTACTTCCGCACCATGGTCGACGCCCTGTCGGCCGAGCACCCCGAGCGGATCACGCTCTGGTTCGCCCGCCACGAGGGCGACCTGGTGGCCAGCACGATCGCGATCCGGGTCGGCGCCCATGCGTGGTACTCCTACGGCGCCTCCTCCAGCGAGAAGCGCGATGTCCGCGGCTCCAACGCCATCCAGTGGGCGATGATCCGGGCCGCGATCGCCGCCGGCGCCGACCTCTACGACCTGCGCGGCATCACCGACACCCTCGACCCCGAGGACTCGCACGTGGGGCTGATCCAGTTCAAGGTCGGCACCGGCGGCGAGGCCGTCGAGTACGCCGGCGAGTGGGACCTTCCGCTCAACCGCGTGCTCTACAAGGCCTTCGAGACCTACCTGAGGAGGCGCTGACGTGAGCCTGACCCTCACCGTCGACGGCGGGCGCTGGCGCTCGCACCTGCGCGACTTCGCCGACGCCACCCCCGGCGTGGTGCCGGTGGCCAAGGGCAACGGCTACGGCCTGACGCTGGGCCGGCTGGCGCGGAAGGCGGACTGGTTGGGTGTCGACACGCTCGCGGTCGGCACCTACGAGGAGCTGGCCGAGGTGGCGACCAGGTTCTCCGGGAGCCTGCTGGTGATGACGCCGTGGCGACCGTTCGTGGCCGACCTCGACCGGGCGGTGGCCGGCCGCGTGATGCACACGGTCAGCCGGGCCGAGGATCTCGGTGCCCTGCTCGAGCGCCAGCCCGGCGCCCGTTTCGTGCTGGAGCGGATGACCAGCATGCAGCGCCACGGCCTCGGCGCGCGCGAGCTGTGGGACCTCGCCGCGAGCACGGCGGGTGGCCGGCTCGAAGGCGTGGCCCTGCACCTCCCGCTCGCCGATGGCGGCCGGCTGCCCGAGGCGATTCGGCTGATGAACGACGTCGTCGGGATGGGGCGCGGGCCGACGACGGTCTGGGTCAGCCACCTGACCGCCGCCGAGCTGGCCTCGCTCCGCACGGCGTACGCCGACTTCACGATCCGCCCACGCATCGGCACCGACCTGTGGCTCGGCGTCCGCGACGCGTTGCGGGTCACCGCGACCGTGCTCGACGTGCACGCCTTGGAGCGGGGGGACACCTACGGCTACCGGTCGCGGACCGCCCCGCGGTCCGGCCACCTGCTGGTGGTCAGCGGCGGCACTGCGCACGGGATCGGACTCGAGGCGCCGACCGGCAACCCATCGCTCCGCTCGCGCGCCGCGACCCTCGCCAGGGGCGGGCTGGATGCGGTCGGGTTCGTGCGCTCGCCGTACTCCATCGACGGCAGGCAGCGGCTCTTCGCGGAGCCACCCCACATGCAGGCCTCGATGCTGTTCCTGCCCGCCGGGTCGCGGGTGCCCCAGGTCGGCGACCAGGTCGACGTGCGGGTCCGCTACACCGCCACGACTTTCGACCGGATCGAGATCGGCTGAGCGGGCTGTCGGTTTCCCCGGTGCACCGGGGAAGTTGTCACGTCTGGGGGGAAACTTCGCCTGAGAAGCGCACGTTTCCCCGGTGAACCGGGGAATCCGCCCACCCCGCCTCCCGCACCGGGTCGAGCTCGGGCCACCAGATGTCGCGGACCACCATCGCGACCAGGTAGAGCTCGGCCAGCATGCGCGCCACGATCGCGACCCAGTAGAAGCCGGCGTCGTCACCGCCGGCGGGCGCGAGGTAGCCGCCGAGGTACCACCACACCGCCGCGAAGTAGAGCACCTCACCCGACTGCCAGATCAGCTGGTCGCGCCAGCGCGGACGAGCCAGCGCGGCGAGCGGGAGCAGCCAGAGCACGTACTGCGGCGAGTAGACCTTGTTGACGAGCAGGAACCCGACCACCACGAGGAACCCCAGCTGGGCCAGCCGCGGTGTCTCCGGCGCGCGCAGGCCGAGCACCAGTACGCCGAGGCACCACAGGCCGAACAGCGCCCACGACCAGCCGTTGATCGTCGCCGCCTCGATGGTCGTGTTGGCGGCCTGCGAGATCACCAGCCAGATCGAGCCGAGGTCGGCGCCGCGATCGGAGTTGAACTCCCAGAAGACCGTCCACTCATCCCTGCCGGTGAGGTACGCCGGCGCGTTGGCCAGCACCCACGCCGCCACGGCCGCGCCGGTCGCCACCCGGAAGTCGCGGAGCCGCTTGTCGCGCAGGCAGATCACGAGCAGCCCGCCAAGCAGGAAGAGCGGGTAGAGCTTGGTGGCGGCGCCGAGACCGATCATCACGCCGGTCAGCACCGGCCGGCCGGTCGCCCACGCCCAGAGGGCAGCGGCCACCAGTGCGACCGCGAGCAGGTCCCAGTTGATGATGCCGGTCAGCGCCAGCGCTGGTGAGAGCGCGAAGACGGCGGCGTCCCACGGTCTCCGCGGGTTGACCTTGGTCAGCAGCCAGGCGGCCGCCAGGGCGAGCGCGGCGAACCCGATCGCGTTGACCACGACGAAGACCCGGATCTCGCGCTGTACGTCGTCATCGCCCCACAGCGCGCCGGGGTCCTGGTCGTAGCGCTCGCTCAGGTCCGGCAGGCCGGTGAGAACATGCGTGGCCCAGCCCGCGCCCCACGCCCAGTACGAGATCCCGACCGGATACTCCATCACCTCGTAGCGGTCGCGGACCTGCTCGTCGTCGGTGTAGGGCCAGGTGTGCTCGACCATGCCGCGACCCGTGTAGAGGTAGGGCAGGTCGGAATAGCACATGTGCGAGTAGCGGGACTGGCCGTTGCCCCAGGTGGCGTCGTAGCAGCTGGACTTCTGCACCATCCCCAGTGCGAAACAGAGGCCGGTCAGCAGCAGGACGGCGCTGGCGGGGGTCAGCCAGTTACCCCGGGAGCGTGCGCCCATCGGCCCGCCCACGCCCTCGCTGAGCGCGGTGACGACGGCGTCGTCCCGGGTCGGGTGGACATGCCCCCCGTCGGTCACCGGCGCGTGCTCACACGAGCAGCCAGCGCATCCACCACGACTCGTTCGAGGTGGCCGCGGTCCGCTGCATCTGGTTGCCGTTCGGCTTGTCGCTGGGCGACGGCTCCTCAGACTCGCAGCCACCGATCAGCGAGCAGGAGTCGGTCGGCTCGGGCGGGCCGGGCGGCTCGGTCGGCTTCGTGGGCTCGGTGGGCTCCGTCGGCTCCGTCGGCTCCGTCGGCTCCGTCGGCTCCTCGGTCGTCATCGACTTCGGCGGCTTCGACGTCTTGGGCGGCGGCGGCGGTGGCGGGGTGTACGGTGCGTGGCCCTCCGCCGGCGCCTCGCCGTCGACGTACGCGGGCGGGGGGAACTCCTCGATCGGCTCGCCCTCCATGGCCCGGGTCATCACCTCGGTCCAGGTCTGCGCGGGGTAGGTGCCGCCGAAGTACTCGGGGAGCCAGTCCTTGAGCTGGCCGGTGCCCTCCCCGCGCACGTACATCACGGCTGTCGCGAGCTGGGGGGTGTACCCGCTGAACCACGCCGAGGTGACGTCACCCGCGGTGTTGGTGGCGGTGCCGGTCTTGCCCGCCGCTGGGCGGCCGAGCTCTTGTGCGCGGTAGCCCGAGCCCTCCTCGACGACCTGCTGGAGTGCGTACGACGTGTCGGCCGCGATGTCCTCGGTCACGGCCCGGGTGGGCTCCGCCGCCTGGTGCTCGTAGCGGATGTCGCCGTCGGCGTCGACGACCCTCTCGATGATGTAGGGGCGCATCGCGACGCCGCCGTTGGCGATCGTGGCGTAGCCGTTGGCCATGTTGATCGGGCTCACGGTCTGCGAGCCGAGGGCGACGCCGGTCTGGGCCTCCAGGCCCGGAGTGGTGTTCGGGAACCCAGGCCCTCTCTTCGGTGCCTTCGCCGGGGGGATGCCCATGGCGTTCGCCATCTCGACGATCTTCTCGGGACCGTCGTCCATCGCCAGCGTCATGTCGATGAACGCGGTGTTGACGGAGTTCTCGGTGGCCTCGAGCAGGCTCACGGTCCCGTAGTCCTCGTCGCCCTGGTTCTCGACGTCGGAACCGTCCGGCAGCTCGTAGGGCGAGTTGCCGTCGAAGGTGTCCTTGAGCGAGAAGCCGTCCTTGATGCCGGCCGCCACCGCGAAGGCCTTGAACGTCGATCCCGCCTGACCTCCCTCGACCGCCCAGTTGAGCTGCGACTGCAGGTAGTCCTGCCCGCCGTAGATGCCGCGGACCGCGCCGGTGCCCGGCTCGACGCTGGCCACGCCGATGTGCAGCTCCTTGTCACCGAAGCCCTCGGGCCTGCCGGCCGCGACGCCGTCCTCGGCCGCCTTGATCACCTTCGGGTCGAACGTCGTGGTGATCTGGAGCCCACCGCCGTTGATCTCCTCTTCGGTGAAGAAGTTGCCGTCCTTGTCCTTGGTGCGCAGCAGCTCCTTGCGGACCATGGTCAGCAGGTGCCCCTTCTGGCCGTCGTAGGTGCTCCTGACCTTGACCTTGTCGATCTTGGGCAGTTTGCGGCTCGCCTTCTCGGCAGCCTCGGCGGAGATCTCGCCCATCTCCGCCATGCTGTTGAGCACGTAGTCGTAGCGCTCCTTGAGGCCCTCACGGGCCTCCTTGCCGTTTGCCGGGTCGTAGCCCGTCGGGTTGTTGAGCACGCTCGCCAGCACGGCGGACTCGCGGAGGTTGAGCTTCTTGGCGGACTTGCCGAAGAACGCATCGGCCGCGCTCTCGATGCCGTAGGCGCCCCGGCCGAAGTAGATGGCGTTGAGGTAGCCCTGGAGGATCTCCTCCTTCGACTTCTCCCGCTGGATCTTCAGCGACAGGATCGCCTCCTTCACCTTGCGGGTGTAGGAGCGCTCCTGGGTGAGGTAGAGGATCTTCACGTACTGCTGGGTGATCGTCGAAGCACCCTGTGTCGAGTTGCCCGACGCGTTGCTGAACGCCGCCCGGATGATGCCCTTCGGGTCGATGCCGCTGTCGGTCCAGAAGGTCCGGTTCTCAGCGGCGACGACGGCGTTCTTGATGTGCTTGGACATCTCGTCGAGCGCGACCGCGTCACGGTCCTGGACGGAGAAGCCGCCCAGCTCCGACTCGTCGTGGTAGAGCACGGTCGACTTCTCGTTGAGGAACTCCTCGTTGGCCTTCGGGATGTCGATGGTCTGGTAGAGGAAGACGAACGTCCCCGCGGCCACCAGCACCATCGCCAGGCCGCCGATCGAGCCCCATTTGAGCGCCTTGAGCGCAAAGCCCTTCGTGGTCAGCGGCTTCTTGGACGCGCCCTTCGTGCCGGATGTGCCGGGCTTTCGTGGGGTCGACCGCTTCACGGCGGCGCCGTCAGCCCTGCGCTTGCCTACCAACCTTCAGCTCCATGATCCGGGTGCGGGGAAGAGTGCGACCGGGACTGTCCGAGACGGCGTACGCCGGGCGCGACTCACCAGGGTACGCAACCGTCCGCATGCGTCTCGTTTTCGCGGCCGTGTCGGATCGCTCACCAGGGTCGGGCGGCCCGCCGTTCATCCTCCGGCCTTCGAGAGTTCGCATCCTGCGGATATATCGCTACGATAGATCGCATGGCGCGTCGCGGAGAGACCATCGAGCTGGCAGTCCTCGGGCTGCTGCACGAGGGTCCGATGCACGGCTATGAGCTGCGGAAGCGGCTGAACCTGATGCTCGGGTGGACGCGACTGCTGTCCTACGGCTCGCTCTACCCGGCGCTGAAGAAGATGCTGCGCGGCAACCTGATCGAGGAGATGGCGCCGACCCCGACGCCCGTCTCCCGGCGGCCCAAGATCGTCTACCAGGTCACCGAGAAGGGCACGGCCGAGTTCGAGCGGCTGATGTCCGAGGTCGGACCGACCGCGTGGGAGGACGACAACTTCGACATCCGTTTCGCGTTCTTCGGCCGCACCGACATGGAGATCCGGCTGCGGGTGCTCGAGGGACGCCGTACGCGTCTGCAGGAGCGTCTCGAACGCGTGCAGAACCAGCTGATGCTGACCGAGAAGGAGGCCGACCGCTACGCGTCGGAGCTCCAGCGGCACGGCGTCGAGTCGGTCGAGCGCGAGGTCCGTTGGCTGTCGGACCTGATCAACTCCGAGCGCAACCGGACCGACCTGGGTCCGGTCGCCGGCAAGACGGAGCAGCCGCAGTCCCCCTGAAGCACTTCGAGAAGTGAACATCGAGCAGCAACGAGAAAGGGCAGACCGATGGGTTCGGTTCGAGTAGCAATTGTCGGAGTCGGCAACTGTGCCACGTCCCTGGTCCAGGGTGTCGAGTACTACCGCGATGCCGACCCAGCGGGCAACGTCCCCGGGTTGATGCACGTCATGTTCGGTGACTACCACGTCTCCGACGTGGAGTTCGTCGCCGCGTTCGACGTCGACGCCAAGAAGGTCGGGTTCGACCTGTCCGAGGCGACACAGGCATCGGAGAACAACACGATCAAGATCGCCGACGTGCCGCCGACCGGCGTCATCGTCCAGCGCGGCCACACCCTCGACGGTCTCGGCAAGTACTACCGGGAGACCATCGAAGAGGCCGAGGGCGAAGGCGTCGACGTGGTCCAGGTGCTCAAGGACACGGAGGTCGACGTACTCGTCTCCTACCTCCCCGTGGGCTCCGAGGTGGCCGACAAGTTCTACGCCCAGTGCGCGATCGACGCGGGCGTGGCCTTCGTCAACGCGCTGCCCGGCTTCATCGCCTCCGATCCCGTGTGGGCCAAGAAGTTCGAGGACGCCGGCGTCCCGATCGTCGGCGACGACATCAAGTCGCAGGTCGGCGCCACCATCACCCACCGCGTGATGGCCCGGCTGTTCCAGGACCGCGGCGTGGTGCTGGACCGCACCTACCAGCTCAACGTCGGCGGCAACATGGACTTCAAGAACATGCTCGAGCGCGA
>JALZCZ010000013.1 GCA_030862825.1 Actinomycetota bacterium
GGACATGGCGCTACTGACGACCGCCGACGGGACCCACCATGTGCGCGAGCAGCTCGAGCTCGGGGTCGGCGACACCGTCTACGGCTTGGGGGAGCGGTTCGGCCCGCTGGCACGCAACGGGCAGACCGTCGACATCTGGAACGCCGACGGCGGCACGAGCAGCGACCAGGCCTACAAGAACGTGCCGTTCTTCCTCACCAACGCCGGCTACGGCATTTTCGTCGACACCCCCGGGAAGGTCTCGTTCGAGATCGGTTCGGAGCTGGTCTCCAAGGTGCAGTTCAGCGTCCAGGGGCAGTCGATGCGCTACCTCGTCATCTACGGTCCAACGCCCAAGGAGATCCTGCGCAGGTACACCGCGCTGACCGGCCGGCCGCCGCTCCCGCCGGCCTGGTCGTTCGGCTTGTGGCTGTCCACCTCGTTCACCACGTCGTACGACGAGGAGACGGTGACCTCGTTCATCGACGGCATGGTCGAGCGCGACATCCCACTGTCGGTCTTCCACTTCGACTGCTTCTGGATGCGCGATCTGCACTGGTGCGACTTCGAGTGGGATCCGCGGGTCTTCCCCGACCCGCCGGGCATGCTGCGCCGGCTGAAGGAGCGCGGGCTGCGCATCTGCCTCTGGATCAACCCCTACATCTCCCAGCACTCGAAGCTGTTCGAGGAGGGCAGAGCCGGCGGCTACCTGGTGCGCAGACCGGACGGCAGCGTGTGGCAGTGGGATCTGTGGCAGCCCGGGATGGGTCTGGTGGACTTCACCAACCCCGAGGCCCGCGAGTGGTTCACCGGCAAGCTCGACGCTCTGCTCGACATGGGCGTGGACTGCTTCAAGACCGACTTCGGCGAACGGGTTCCCACCGACGTGGCGTGGTACGACGGCTCCGACCCCGAGCGGATGCACAACCACTACACCTACATCTACAACAGGACCGTCTTCGAGCTGCTCACCAAGCGCCGCGGTCCTGGGGAGGCAGTGGTCTTCGCCCGGTCCGCCACGGCCGGATCGCAGCAGTTCCCCGTGCACTGGAGCGGCGACTGCGAGTCGACGTTCCCCGCGATGGCCGGCGACCTGCGCGGCGGACTGTCACTGGGCATGTCCGGCTTCGGGTTCTGGAGCCACGACATCGGCGGGTTCGAGGGCACGCCGGACTCAGCGCTCTTCAAGCGGTGGCTCGCCTTCGGACTGCTCTCGTCCCACAGCCGCCTGCACGGCAACTCGTCCTACCGGGTGCCGTGGGAGTTCGACGAGGAGGCCGTTGACGTCACGCGGAAGTTCGCCCGCCTGAAGGCCCGCCTGATGCCCTACCTCTTCCAGACCTCTCGGCAGGCGACCGACGAGGGCGTCCCCGTGATGCGGGCGATGGTCCTGGAGTTCCCCGACGATCCTGCGTGCACGACGCTCGAGCGGCAGTACATGCTCGGCGACGACCTGCTGGTGGCGCCGGTGCTGCGCGCCGACGGCCGGGTCGACTACTACGTGCCCGAGGGGGAGTGGACCTCGATGCTCAGCGGAGCCACCGTGACCGGGCCGCGGTGGGTCTCCGAGGAGCACGGGTTCGACAGCCTCCCGCTGCTGGCCCGCCCCGGCTCGGTCCTCGCGCTCGGCTCGGTGGAGGACCGCCCCGACTACGAGTACGCCGAGGGAGTCACGCTCCACGCTCATCGGCTGCCCGAGGGAGCGGACGTCACGACGATCGTCCCGGACCAGTCCGGGGCCACCGCGGCGACCTTCCGGACCACCAGGCATGGCGAGACCGTGACCGTGGCGACCGAAGCCCCTGGCGGCTGGCAGCTCCTGCTGGTCGGCGAGGACGCCGTCGAGGTCGCAGGCGGGGAGGCCACACACCATGAGCACGGCGTGCTGGTGCGCGCCAGCGGCGGCACGGTGCGGGTCAGGCTGGCTCCCCCGGCGGCCACGACATGAGACCCGGCTTCCTGTGGGGCGCGGCGACCGCGGCGTACCAGATCGAGGGCGCGGTGGCCGAGGGTGGCCGCACCCCGTCGATCTGGGACACCTTCAGCCATACCCCGGGCCGAGTGCGGGACGGCGACACGGGCGATGTCGCCACCGACCACTACCACCGGTGGCGCGAGGACGTGGACATCATCGCCGAGCTGGGCCTGGACGCCTACCGGTTCTCGGTGTCCTGGCCCCGTGTGCAACCGCACGGGAAGGGCCCGCTCAACCCGGACGGCGTGGCGTTCTACGACGGCCTGGTGGACGCCCTGATGGAGCGCGGTGTCGCTCCGGTGCTCACCCTCTACCACTGGGATCTGCCCCAGGAGCTCGAGGACGCCGGTGGCTGGCCCGTGCGCGAGACCGCTGAGCGGTTCGCGGAGTACGCCGCGTCGCTGGGTGAGGTGCTCGGGGACCGGGTGCACACGTGGACCACGCTCAACGAGCCCTGGGTCTCGGCCTTCATCGGGTATGCCGAGGGGCGGCACGCACCCGGTCGCACCGAACCCGCGGCCGCCCTCGCCGCCGCCCATCACCTCAACCTCGGTCACGGCCTGGCCGGCCGGGCGCTCCGCTCGGTGGTGGCCGATGCCGCGCAGCTGTCGGTGACGCTGAACCTGCACGTCGTCAGGGGCGCGGACGGGGGCGAGTCCGACGCGGTGCGCCGGCTGGACGCGCTCGGCAACCGGATCTTCCTGGGCCCGATGCTCGGCTACGGTTACCCCGCCGACCTGAGAGAGGACACCGCTGCGATCACCGACTGGTCGTTCGTACTGGACGGGGACGAGCAGACGATCGCGGTGCCGCTCGACGTGCTGGGTGTCAACTACTACACCTACATGCTGGTCCGCAGCCGGACCGGTGAGCCGGCCGGGGAGACGGCCTCGCCGTGGGTCGGCTGCGCGGATCTGGAGCTGCCACCGACCCCACCGCCGCACACCCAGATGGGCTGGGCCGTCGACCCGACGGGACTGGAGGAGCTGCTCAGCCGGCTGCACACCGATCATCCGGGGCTCCCGCTGATGATCACCGAGAACGGCGCGGCGTACCCCGACCCGGCCGATGCAGAGGGGCGGTTCCGCGACACCGACCGGATCGCCTACCTCGACGGCCACGTCGACGCCGTACGCCGTGCGGTCGCCGCCGGCGTCGACGTGCGCGGCTACTTCGTCTGGTCGCTCCTGGACAACTTCGAGTGGGCGCACGGCTACTCCAAGCGGTTCGGCATCGTGCATGTCGACTACGCCACCGGCCGGCGCACCTGGAAGGACAGTGCGTCGTGGTACCGCGACCTGGTCCGGGACAGCAGGGGAGGCACGGCCGCTCATGGTCAAGATCTCTGACGTCGCCCGCCACGCCGGCGTGTCGCCCAGCACGGTCTCCTACGTGCTGAGTGGCAAGCGGTCGATCTCGGCGGAGACCAAGGAGCGGGTCTGGGAGGCCATCGCGAGCCTCGGCTACCGGCCGCACGCGGGGGCCCGCGCGCTGGCCAGCAGCCGCGCCAACGTGGTCGCTCTGGTGCTGCCCTTGCGCAGCGGCATCCACGTGCCGGTGGTGATGCAGTTCGCCATCTCGGTGGTCACCTCGGCCCGCGAGCACGACCACGACGTGCTGCTGCTGACCCAGCAGGAGGGCGAGGAGGGGATCCGGCGTGTGGCGGCCAGCTCGATGGTGGACGGTGTCCTGGTCATGGACGTCCAGATGCATGACGAGCGGCTTCCCGCTCTGCGGTCCCTGGACCGGCCCGCGGTGCTGATCGGGGTGCCGGAGGACACCACCGGCCTCATCTGTGTCGACCTGGACTTCACCGCCGCGGGGGCCGCCTGTGTCGACCACCTCGCCGAGCTCGGTCACCGCCAGGTGGCGCTGATCGGCTCGCCGCCGGAGGTCTATGCGCGCGAGACGGGCTTCGCCGAGCGGGTCGAGCACGGCTTCGACGATGCCGCCCGGCGGCGGGGAATGGCGTCGAGCGTGCATCCCTGCGCACCGAGCGCCGAGGCGGTCGAGGAGCTCCTCGACACGCTGCTGCTCGACCATCCCGACCTCACGTCGCTGGTCGTGCACAACGAACCGCTGGTCGAGCCGGCCATCCGGGCCCTGCAGCGGGCGGGCCGGTCGGTCCCGGACCAGGTCTCGGTGGTGGCCATCTGCCCCGACGAGGTCGCCGAGCGCGCCCCCCTTCCGGTCACCTCGGTGCGGATCCCGTCGGAGGAGCTCGGCCACCGTGCGGTCGATCTGCTGATGACGCTCCTCGACGGCCGGACGGTCCCCGAGACGACCCTGCTCACACCCGAGCTGACCGTCCGCGCCAGCACCGGCCCCGTCCGGCCGCCGCCCAGACCCTGAGGAGCCACCCCTTCCCCACCAGCCCTGCTTTCAACTCTCGGAAACCGCGTCCGCCAGGACGCCTCGTTGAAGGAGAACCTGATGATCGCCCACTCTTCGCCACGCCGGCTCCGTCACCCCTCACGGGTGACGGGCTTCCTTGCTCTGCTCGTCGCGACGCTCCTCGCGGCGACGGGCCTCGCCCAACCGTCCGTCGCCGAGGAAAGCGGGGAGTCCTATCCGTTCCGCGACCCGAGCCTGTCCGTGGCCGCCCGGGTGGCGGACCTGCTCGGCCGGCTGACGCTGGACGAGAAGATCGCGATGCTGCACCAGTACCAGCCGGCGATCCCGCGGCTGGGCATCGCGCCGTTCAAGACCGGCACCGAGGCGCTGCACGGGCTCGCCTGGTCGACCGACCGCAACAACGGTGGCGCCGTGGTGACGGCCGAGGCGACGGTCTTCCCGCAGGCGATCGGGCTCGGCAGCACCTGGGACGCCGACCTGCTGGAGCGGGTCGGCACCGCGGTGGGGAAGGAGGCACGCGGCTACAACGCTCTGGACCCCGACGTGTGGGGACTGAACCTCTGGGCGCCGGTGGTCGATCCGCTGCGCGACCCTCGCGCCGGCCGCAACGAGGAGGGCTACTCCGAGGACGCCTTCCTCACCGGGACGATGGCCACCAGCTACGCGGGCGGCATGCGCGGTGACCACCCGACCTACCTGATGACCGCCCCCACGCTCAAGCACTACGTCGGCTACAACAACGAGGTCCGCCGCGACACGACCTCCGCCGACCTGCGCCCACGGCTGCTGCACGAGTACTACGACGTGCCGTTCAAGATGCCGATCCAGGCGGAGACCGCGACCGGTGTGATGACGTCGTACAACCTGGTCAACGGCCGGCCGGCCACCGTCGACCCCGCGTTGAACGAGCGGGTCCGCTCCTGGACCGACGAGACGCTGTTCAACGTGACCGACGCCTGGGCCCCGCACAACGTGATCGGTTCGCAGGACTACTACGACACGCTCGCTGAGGCCGACGCCGCGACCCTGAAGGCCGGGGTGGACAGCTTCACCACCGACAACACCGATTCCGGCCCCACCGTGCAGGCGGTGCGCAGCGCACTCGACCAGGGACTGATCACCGAGGCCGACGTCGACCGGGCGGTCCGGCACGCGCTGACCATCCGGGTCCGCCTCGGCGAGTTCGACCCCGACGGCGGGCCGTACGGCGGCCTCGGCGCCGACGCCGTCGGCACCGCCGAGCACCGAGCACTGGCTCGCGAGGCCGCGGGTGAGGCGATGGTGCTGCTGGACAACGACGGCACCCTGCCGCTGGACTCCGACACCGACCGCACCGTCGCCGTGGTCGGCCCGCTCGCCGACACGCTCTACACTGACTGGTACTCCGGCGCGCTGCCCTACGAGGTGACCCCGGCCGACGGCGTGCGCGAGCACCTCGGCGACGGCGCCACCGTCCGGGTCAGCGAGGGCGTGGACCGGATCGCGCTGCGCGAGGTCGGCAGTGGCAAGTACGTCACCGGCGGGACCGGCCCGGAGGGCGCCGTCCTCGCCGTCGACGGCGACGCTGCTGGCGAAGAGGCCCAGTTCGACGTCTTCGAGTGGGGCGAGGGCATCGTCACCCTGCGCAACGCCGCCAACGACAAGTACGTCGGCTACCACTGGGGCCCGTTCCGCAACGACCAGGCCCAGCCCAACGGCTGGTTCGTGCAGCAGCAGTTCAAGCTCGAGGAGCAGGCCGACGGCACCTACGTGGTCCGCTACGCCGGCTACGAGACGGCGTACGACTGGTTCGGGCCGAACAAGTACCTCACCGTCGCCGAGGACGGCACCATCGCACTCGGCGCGTCCAGCGCCGAGCAGGCGGCGCGCTTCGAGAAGGAGGTGGTCCGCGACGGTCTGGCCGAGGCGCAGCAGGCCGCCGAGGGTGCCGACGCAGTGGTGGTCGTCGTGGGCAGCATGCCGTTCATCAACGGCCGCGAGGACCACGACCGGACCAGCCTGGACCTCGCGCAGGCTCAGCGCCGCCTCGTCGAAGGGGTCGCCGACACCAACCCGCGGACGGTGATGGTGCTCGAGAACAGCTACCCGACCACCATCGGCTGGGCGCGCGACACGGTGCCCGCGGTGCTGTGGACCTCACACGCCGGGCAGGAGACCGGCAACGCGCTGGCGGACGTGCTCTTCGGCGACCACAACCCGGCCGGGCGGCTCACCCAGACCTGGTACGCCTCCGACAACGATCTGCCCGACATCACCGACTACGACATCCTCCGCAACGGCACGACCTACCAGTACTACGAGGGTGACCCGCTGTACGCCTTCGGGCACGGGCTGTCGTACACGGCGTTCGAGTACTCCGGGATCCGGCTCTCCTCGACGACCTTGAAGGGCCGACCCGTCACGGTCTCCGTCGACGTCACCAACACCGGCGATCGAGCCGGCGACGAAGTGGTGCAGCTCTACACGCGCCAGCGCACCTCGCGCGACCCGCAGCCGGTGCGGTCCCTGCGCGGCTTCGAGCGGGTCACGCTCGAGCCGGGCGAGACCCGGACCGTGCGGTTCGTGCTGCGACCGGCCGACCTGGCGCACTGGGACGTCACGCGCGGCCGCTGGGTCGTCGAGACCAGCGCCGAGGACCTGATGGTGGGTGCCGCGTCCGACGACATCAGGGCTCGAGCCACGCTCCTGGTGGACGGCGAGACGATCCCGCCGCGGGATCTGCGCGGGATGGTGCGGGCGGTTGACTTCGACGACTACGCCGGCGTCCGGCTGGTCGACGAGGCCAAGTCCGGCGGCGACGCGGTCGGCCTGGATGCCGGTGACTGGTTGCTCTACCGCGACGCAGCTCTCTCCGGCGGTGTGCGGACCTTCACCGCCCAGGTGGCGCGCGCGGCTGCCGGCGGCACCACGCTGCAGGTGCGACTCGACGACCCGGTGACCGGTCCGCTGGTCGGAACCGCACACGTGCCCAGCACCGGCGGCGGGTACTCCTACACCACCGTCCGCGCCTCGGTCGCCGGCGCTGCCGGTCGCCGCGAGGTGTACCTGGTGCCTACCGGCGACCTGCGGATAGGCCGCTTCTCGATCCGATGACCAGTTGCCCCGATGGGAGTCAGAAGCAGGTCCAGGGTGGCGCGCTCGTCGGGTGCCGATGACCGCCTGCCGACGGTTCGGCGGAGGGTGTGCGTGTGGTTCCTGCGAGTTCTCGGTCGGGCGGCCGGCCGGAGGGACCCCACCGACCATGGTCGAGACCTCCTCGGGAGTGAGCAGTGGGTCGTCGGCGATGGTGCTGGTCGTGGACGGGTGGGGTGTGGTTCTGGTTCACGGCCTGCACCCAAACGGCCGACATCCTTCGAGCCGCACCGTGATGAGCAGCCGCCCACGCCTGAATGCGCCTCATCGGCCCCGCTATGACCGCACCGACATCACCCCTTCGTTGTGAGAAGGTCGTCGGCTCGATTCCGACAAGCGGCTCACGTCAGCTCGGGCAGCGCCTGGGCCGCGGCCAGTAGCACCCGGAACGGGTCGCCCTTCGTCTCGAGCCGGTCGAGCACCGTGCGGATCGTCCACCTGTCCGGGCGCAGATCGGGGTCGTCCAGCTCGTCCCACGAGATCGGCACCGACACCGGGGCGCCGAACGCCGGACGCGGGGAGTACGGCGCGATCAGCGTCTTGTTGATCGCGTTCTGGGTGTAGTCCAGGCGGGCCAGGCCCTTGCGTTCCTTGACCTCCCACTTCCAGCTCACCAGCTCGGGCAGCACCTTGCCGACCGTCCGGGAGAGCTGCTCGACCCAGGCGCGGGTGTCGTCGAACGTGTAGCCGGAGACGACGGGGATCCAGATCTGGATGCCGCGCCGGCCGGTCACCTTGGCCCTGGCGGTGACGCCCAGGTGGTCGAGCGCGGTGCGGTGCAGCCGGGCCAGCGCGAGCAGGTCGTCCCAGCTGGTGCGCTCACCGGGATCCAGGTCGACCAGGGCGTAGGTCGGCTCGTGCATCGCCTCGGTCCGCGACGTCCACGGATGCCACTCGAGGGCCCCGAAGTTCGCGGCCCACACCAGCGCGGCCGGCTCGTCGGCCACCGCGTACGTCGTGGTCTCACCCTGGTCCGCCTCGGGGTTGTCCCAGCGGCCGAGCCAGGGGGGCGCGTGGTCCGGTCGCTGCTTGTGCCAGAAGCCCTTGCGGTCGGCGCCGTCGGGATAGCGGTGCAGGTTGAGCGCCCGTCCCTCGAGGTAAGGGAGGGCCACGGGTGCGATCCGCGCGGCGTACGCGAGGAGCTCGCGCTTGGTCACGGGCGGGTCGCCGGGGAACAGGACCTTGTCGAGGTTGGTGACCTTCAGCCGGCGACCGAACACCTCCCAGGTGCCCTGCTTCCCCAGGGCCTCGAGCTCGTCGATCGCCTCGTTGGGCAGCGGCTCGGGCGTCAGGGACACGCTCGCCTCCGCCGCCGGAGCGTCGGAGCGCCACACCCGGTCTGGATCCGCCGCCACGTCCTCGTTGCTGCGGCCGCTGAGCACCGAGATCGGGTGCTCCTCCGGATCCCAGCCGGCCACGGCGTGCTGGTCGCGCTTGTGCAGCAGCATCCACTCGTCGGAGTCGCCGTCGGTGGTGCGGCGGACCAGCACCAACCGCCCGCGCAGCTTCTCGCCGTACACCTCCGCGTGCAGCTCTCCGGCCGCCACCGCCGCGGCGGGGTCGTCGGTGTGCACGGGCTCCCACGTGCCGGTGTCCCACACGATCACGTCGCCCCCGCCGTACTCGCCCTGGGGGATCACGCCCTCGAAGTGGAGGTACTCGATCGGGTGGTCCTCGACATGCATCGCGAGCCGCCGCGCGGAGGGGTCCAGGGTCGGCCCCTTCGGCACCGCCCAGCTGGCCAGCAGGCCGTCGATCTCGAAGCGGAGGTCGTAGTGGAGGTTTCTGGCGCGGTGCCGTTGCACGACGAACCGGCCGGCGCCCCCCTCAGGGGCAGCCTCTCCGACCGGCTCCGGCGTCCGGGTGAAGTCGCGCTTGGTCCGATACTCCGACAGGTCGCCCTGCATGACCAGTGGTGCCCCTTCCGCCGGGCGCCATGGGTGATCCCCTCTGGTGCCACTGCGGGCACCGCGGGGGGTCGTGGCGTGGGGTCAGGCCTTCGCCAGCCGCGACGCGAGCAGCTGCTTGCCCTGCTCGGCGCCCTTGCGGCTCTCCTCCTGCGCACGCCGGAAGAAGTCGGCGAGCTCCTGGTCGCCGGCTCGTTCGGCGTCCGCGACGTACTGCTCCAGCCGCAGAGCGTTGTTCAGGCACGCCTCGGTGAACCAGATGATGTTGTAGTCCTTGTCGGGCGTGCCCGTGACTCGGCCCGTCTCCTGTGTGCTGGTCATGGTGCTCCTTCCTCTCGTCTCGGGACTGAATCTCACTCCTCGGTCGGTACCCGGGGCCGGGACCGCCATTCGTCACGCCCGGTCGCTGACCACGTCGACCCCCTCGGCGTCGCGGGCGCAGTGGGCGCAGCAGTAGAACCGCCCGCCGACCTCGGTGCCGTGGCCGATCACCGGACACTGGCAGTGCTCGCAGATGGGTGCGATCCGGTGGATCGCGCACTCGAAGCTGTCGAAGATGTGTCGCTCGCCGGCGGCCACCACCTCGAAGGACTTGTCGTAGTCGTTGCCGCAGACCTCACAGGTCGCCATGCTCCATGCCTCCTCGATCGGACAGTCCGGGCATGGTCGGTACCCATCGCCGCGTTGCCAACGCACGCCGGGGGCGAGTCGGAGCGTTGGGGACGCGCTCATCGGGTACCGCGAAGCCGACGGATCGTCTGCCCGGGAGCAGCTCTGATGCCATCAGGTTCCACCTCGCTCGAGACATCGAGCGACCTCGACGAGCTCATGGAGCGCATCGGCGACGCGCGCGTGGTCTGCATCGGCGAGGCGTCGCACGGGACGCACGAGTACTACGAGTGGCGGGCACACCTGACCCGACGGCTGGTCGAGGAGCGCGACTTCGCCTTCGTCGCGGTCGAGGGTGACTGGCCCGACTGCCATGCGGTCGGCCGCTCGGTGACGGCTTCGCCGGACGCCCCCGAGGATCCGAGGGATGCGCTGGCCGCCGTCGACCGCTGGCCGACCTGGATGTGGGCCAACGACGACGTCGTCGCCTTCACCCGTTGGCTCCGAGACGTCAACCTGGGCCGACCACCCGAGCGCCGGGTCGGTTTCTACGGCTTGGACGTCTACTCCCTCTGGGAGTCGCTGGGGGAGCTGGTCGGCTATCTGCGTGAGCAGCAGCCCGAGCACGTCGAGGCGGCGCTGGAGGCGTGCCGGTGCCTCGAGCCGTATGCCGAGAACCCGCAGGCCTACGCCCGCGCGACGCGGCTGGTGCCGACGAGCTGTGAGCCCGAGGTCGTGTCGCTGCTCAGGAACGTGCTGGAGGATCGGGCCACCGCGGGCCGCGGGCCGGACGGCGATGCGGAGGATGCCTTCGCCGCCGAGCAGAACGCCCATGCGGTCGTCAGCGCCGAGGCCTACTACCGCGCGATGGTGAGAGGCGGCCCGGAGTCCTGGAACCTCCGCGACATCCACATGGCCGACACCCTGGACCGTCTGGTGCGCCACCACGAGCGCCGCGGGGACGAGCGGGTCAAGGCCGTGGTGTGGGAGCACAACACCCACGTGGGTGACGCGCGGTTCACCGACATGTCCGACGCCGGCATGGTCAACGTGGGCCAACTCGTGCGTCAGCGGTATGGCGAGCGCGACACCGTGCTGGTGGGCTTCGCGAGTCATCACGGCAGCGTGGTCGCGGCCAGGGCATGGGGCGACGAGGCGCAGGAGATGCGGGTGCCCGACGCGCGGCGCGGCAGCCTCGAGTCCGTGCTCCACGAAAGTCTCGACGTCGAGTCCGCGCTGTTCGTGTTCGCCAACAAGCGCGAAGACTGGGCGGTGCAGGAGCGCGGGCACCGAGCCATCGGCGTGGTCTACCGGCCGGAGCAGGAAGGCTGGGGCAACTACGTGCCGACCATGCTCGCCGGACGCTACGACGCGCTGCTGTGGTTCGACGAGACGACCGCGCTGCGCCCGCTCCGGCCGCTTCAGCCCGGGGACGGCGAGCTCGAGGCCTGGCCGTTCGGCGCTTAGCGGATACCGGAGAGGAGGCTCCGATGTTCAAGGACAGGAGGGATGCAGGAGAACGCCTCGCCCACCGCCTCGAGCGTGAGCAGCTCGAGAACCCGGTGGTGCTGGCCCTGCCGAGGGGAGGGATTCCGGTGGGTGACGTGGTCGCTGCGGCACTGGGCGCAGCCTTCGAGCCGTTCGTGGCCCGCAAGCTCGGTGCACCCGGTCATGCCGAGTTCGGGATCGGTGCGATCGCCGAGGGAAGCGACGATGTCGTGGTCTCCGACGCGGCCGCCCGGTTGGGGCTTACCCATGACGACCTGGCACAGCAGGCCGACGCCGAGCGGCCCGAGGTGGAGCGGAGGGTGAGCACCTACCGCGGTGGCCGGCCGCTCCCACCGCTGGAGGGCCGCGACGTGCTGCTGGTCGACGACGGCCTGGCGACCGGTGTCACAGCGGAGGCGGCGCTCGGAGCACTGCGGCATCGGAACCCGCGACGACTGATCCTCGCCGTACCCGTCTGCGCCCCTGACACCGCGGGACGCCTGGGTGCTCTGGCCGACGAGGTGATCTGCCTGGAGGCGCCGGAGGACTTCGCGGCGGTCGGTCGCTGGTACGACCGGTTCGACCAGATCACCGACGATGAGGTGCTGGAGATACTGGACAAGCACGGCGAGCGGGCGGCAGACCATCAGCCCGAGCTGACCTCGCGCGCCGTCGAGATCGATGTCGACGGGCACGACGTGCTGCTGGGTGACCTGACCGTGCCCGCCTCGGCGACCGGCGTCGTCGTGTTCGCGCACGGCAGCGGCAGCGGACGCGGCAGCCCACGGAACCGGAGCGTGGCCTCCGCCCTCCAGGCCCGAGGAATCGGCACCCTGCTGGTCGACCTGCTCACCGAGGACGAACAGAGAATGGACGAGGAGACCGGGCAGCTGCGCTTCGACATCGTCCACCTGGCCGGCCGCCTGGGGCTGGCCACGCGCTGGCTGGTCGGGCAGCCGTCCGCCTCCGGGCTCCCGCTCGGCTACTTCGGTGCCAGCACCGGAGCGGCCGCGGCGCTGGTGGAAGCGTCACGGTCAGCCGCGCCCATTGCCGCCGTGGTCTCTCGCGGCGGCCGTCCCGACCTCGCAGGCGATGCCCTCTCCAGGGTGACCGCGCCCACCCTCCTGGTGGTCGGCGGTGCCGACACCACGGTGCTGCAGCTCACCGAGCAGGCGGCGCCGAGGCTCGCCGGAGAGCACCGGTTGGAGGTCGTCCCGGGGGCGACCCACCTGTTCGAGGAGCCCGGCGCGCTCGCGGAGGTCGCCCGGCTCGCGTGCGACTGGTTCGTCAGGTGGCTGCCGGGGTACCCCACCGGCTAGGACGGCCGGACGGAGGATGAGCCATGGCTACCACCAAGCAGCGAGAAGCAGCCAAGAAGAACGTCCGCAAGGCCCAGAAGGGCGCCCAGAAGCAACGGTCGCTGGCGAACATGCCGAAGTCGACCAAGACCGCCCTCGGCAAGCAGGGCGCGGCCGTGGCGCAGCGCGAGCGCACGGGCGCGAGCGGTCCGAAGACGCGTCAGGAGCTGTACGAGGAGGCGAAGCGTCGCAACCTGCGCGGCCGCTCGAAGATGGGGCGTGACGAGCTGGCCCGGGCGCTCGGCCACGGATAGGTGATCGATGGGGGCTCGAGCTCAGGTGCCAAGGATGCGGACCGCGATGATCAGCATGATCGCGAGGACCACGATGAACCCCATGATGAAGAGCAGCAGGATCTTGAGGCCTGTCTCGGGATGACTCAGTCGCATGGGCACCGGTGCCCACGGCGACCGGCGGACATGCAGGATCCGCTTCAGCCCGTGGGCAGGTCGTCGCGAGTGGGCGCCGCGGTCGCCTGGGCGGGCCTGGCCGCGGCGGCGTAGCAGCAGCCGAAGAACGGCACCAGGGTCTGACCGTCCTCGGCCAGCACCTGCCGGCCGCGCTCGCTGGATCGCGGGGCGGTCCGGGGGGCAGGGGAATCGCGAGCATCTGAGCTGGATCCGCGGGTCGGGAGGCGTCAGGGCACTAGCCTCACGGCGTGACGCGACGAGAGCGGTGGATCAACAGCGGTCTCCATGCCGCCTGGCGGTGGGTGCAGCGGGCGGGTGAGATCGTGCCGGGCACCCGGGCGGCGGAGGGATTCGGGAGCCTCGGCGAGGGGAGCTGTATCGGCTTCCCCGCGGCGACGCTGATGGGCACCTCGTCGATCCACATCGGCCGTGGGTCGTTGATCGGGCGTCAGGTGACGCTCTCGGTGGGCTACGGCCCGGACGACGATCACCTCCCCGAGCGGGGGCTGGTCATCGGCGACCGCTGCGTGATCGGGGCCAGGACCAGCCTGACCGCTCACTCGTCGATCGTGCTCGGCGACGACGTGTGGTGCGGCCAGGACGTGTTCGTGTCCGACGCCAGCCACGGCTACCAGGAGCTCGAGACGCCGATCGGACGCCAGCTCGGGATGCACCAACCGGTCTCCATCGGCTCCGGCACCTGGATCGGGCACGGCGCGATCATCCTGCCCGGATCGGTGATCGGCCGGAACGTCGTGGTCGCCGCGGGCACCGTCGTACGCGGCACCGTCGAGGACTACGCCGTGGTCGGAGGGTCGGCGTCGAGGACGCTGCGCCGCTTCGAGGTGGGAGTGGGCTGGGTGACTCCGGACGGAGACGTCCGCCCGGTGGTGGTGAACGGCGGATCATGAGTCGGTGGCGGTCGGCTACCTGCCGCGGTCTTCCTGGCGCGAGGACGAGGGCCGGGGCAACGAGATCCGGGCTCCAGCACCAGGACAGCGGTACCGCTTGACTGGTGCGATGCACCTCCGCAACGGCCGACACGGCTACGGCGCGGTCACCAAGCTGCTGCACTGGCTCACCGTGGTCGCCGTCGTTGCCCAGGTTGCGGTCGGCTGGACGATGTCGGCCGACGACGACGCGGCCGGGGAGAGGTTCGAACAGCGGCTCGAGCGGCTCGAGGAGGAGGCGGAGGCGCAGGGTGACGACGAGGAGCACTGGGAGGCCGAGGAGGAGCGCCTCGAGACAGCTTGGCGCGACGCGGAGGACGACGCCTCGACACTGCACATCGCCCTCGGGCTCTCGATCGTGGCGCTGGCGCTGGCCCGGTTGCTCTGGCGGCGTACCACCCCCTTGCCGCCGTGGGCGGAGCACCTCGGCGCGGGGGAGCGAAAGCTCGAGTCGTGGCTGGAGACGATCCTGCTCACCCTGCTGCTGGTGGTGCCCGCGACCGGCCTGCTGCTCCTGGTCGCCGGCACCGACCTGCTGCCCGTGCACGTCACCGCGCAGATCGTGCTCCTCGCGGTGGTCGCGATGCACGTGGGGCTGGTCCTCAAGCACACCGTCGTACGCCGCAACCGGCACCTGTCACGGATGTTGTAGGAACTCCCGCACCAGCGCATTCACCCGCTCCGGCTGCTCGACCTGGAGGAAGTGCCCGGCACCGCCGATGACCTCGAAGCGGGAGCCGGTGGGCAGGTGGCGGCGGAGCTGGTCGGCCAGCTGTACCTGCATGCAGCCGTCCTCGTCGCCGTGGAGGTAGAGGAAGGGGATGGCGGGCATCGCGGTCCACGTGCGCTTCCACGTGCGATAGCGCTCGGGAACGGGCCGGACCATCGACCGGTAGTAGCCCAGCGCGGCCGAGCGGTTGGCCGGCTCGGCCAGGGCGTCGAGCACGAGACGGACGTCGTCGCTGCCGTCGTACGACGGCGACCAGTCGCGCCACAGCTTCGCGACCATCCGGGGCAGGGCGCGCTCGGGGACGAACGGCAGCTGGTTGAAGCCGACGTACCAGCTCATCCGCGCCTGGCGCGCGAGCACTCGTGGACCGCCCGGGCCGAGCGCCGGGAACGGCGGGACGGCCATCGACACGATCCGCTCGAAGGGCGAGTCGGGGTGGGCGCCGAGCGCGTTGGTGGCGATGGCGCCCCAGTCGTGCCCGACCAGCAAGGCCTGGTCCTGACCCCCGAGCGCACGATGCAGCGACACCGCGTCGGCCATCAGCGCCGCGGGGTGGAAGCACCGGTCGGCCGGCACCCCCGACGGGGCGTAGCCCCTCATGAACGGAGCCACTACCCGGTAGCCGTGTGCGGCGAGGTCCGGGCCGAGATGGCGCCAGGTCCAGGCCGTGTCGGGATAGCCGTGCAACGCGAGCACCAGGCGACCGTCGGGCGGGCCCCACGCGAGCGCGGCGGCGCGGTGGGTCGGCAGGTCGACGAAGAGCTGCTCGGTCACGACAGCTCCAGAGCATGGACGGCGCGGAGCGCGTGCTCCGTGGCCTGGCGGATGAGTCCGGGCCCGGTGCAGTCGCCCACCGCGCGGACCTCGATGTCGGGCAGGCGGGAGGCGATGGCGTCGCGCAGGGTGAGGTCCGGCACGACGGTGCCGGCCAGGACGACCGCGTCGGCCGCCAGCTGGCGCGTCGTCCCCCCGTCGGGTGTGAGCGCGACGCCATCGGTCAGTACCTTCTCCACGGTCACCGACGTGTGCACGGTGACACCGAAGCGGTCGAGACGGTTCATGTGCTCTGTACGCCGCTTCGGCCCGACGTCCGTCGCGATCTCGTCGCCGGCCTCCAGCACCGCGACCAGATGGCCGCGCGCAGCGAGATGCTCGGCGACCTCGATGCCGACGAGGTCGCCACCGATGATCGCCACCCGACGCCCGAGCCTCAGGTCTGGGTCGGCCACGACCGAGCGGGCGAGACGCACGTGCGGAAGGTCGGCCCCCGGCAGATCCGGCAGCACCACCCGGCCACCGGTGGCGACGACCACGGCGTCCGGCTCGAGCGCGGCCACGTGGTCCGGCGCGGCGTCGCACCCGAGGCGAACGTCGACCGGGCCGGCCGTGACCTCGCGAGACAGCCAGTGGAGGAACGGCGCGT
Organism: Actinomycetota bacterium; assembly: GCA_030862825.1. Lineage (GTDB taxonomy): Bacteria > Actinomycetota > Actinomycetes > Propionibacteriales > Nocardioidaceae > Nocardioides. The sequence continues at coordinate 16,317 of JALZCZ010000013.1, forward strand.
TCTCCGGGTGCACCACCGAGCCGGCGACCATCCCACCGCCCAGCCGGTCATCGCGCTCGAGCAGGGTCACCCGGTGTCCCCGCGCCGCCGCCAGCCGCGCCACCTCCAGGCCACCCGGCCCGCCGCCGACCACCACGACGTGCAGCCGCCGCGCGACCGCGCCCAGCACCAGCTCGGCCTCCCGACCCGTGAAGGGATTCACCGCGCAGTCGGTCGAGAACCGCTGCTCCAGCGAGTCGATGCAGTTCTCGCAGGAGATGCACGGGCGGACCCGGTCCGCGTGACCCTCGGCCAGCTTGCGCGGCAGGTCGGGGTCGGCGAGCAGCGGCCGCCCCATCGCCACGAAGTCGGCGCGGCCGTCGGCGAGCACGGCCTCGGCCCGCACCGGGTCGTGCAGCCGCCCCACCACGATCACCGGTACGTCGACCACCTCCTTGACCGCGGCCGCAGCTCCGACGTTGAGCCCGTCGCCGTCGTCGGCGCCGTTGACCATGCCCGTCACCAACCGGTCGATCACCCCGCCGCTGACGTGGAAGGCATCGACGCCGGCCTCGACCAGCAGCGGCGCCACCCGCGCGGTCTCGTGCAGCGGCCGCCCGCCGGCGACGCGTTCGTAGCCAGAGATGCGCAGCGTGATCGGGACGTCCGCCCCGACCTCCGACCGGATCGCCTGCAGCGCCTCCAGCACCACCCGGATCCGGCCCTCGACCGACGTGCCGCGGTAGCGGTCGGCGCGCCGGTTGCGCTGCGGCGCAAGGAACGAGCCGAGAAACATGTAGCCGTGCGCGGCGTGCAGCTCGATGCCGTCGTACCCCGCGTCCCGGGCCCGGCAGACCGCGGCGCGGTAGAGGTCGAGGATCTCCGCGATCTGCTGCTGGCTCACCTCGTTGGACGGCCGCCCGGTCAGGTACGACGGGATGACCGACGGTCCGAGCGAGGTCACGCCGTGCATCTCCGGGCCCAGGCCGTCCGGACCGGCGTGCACGATCTGCGGCTGGATCCGGGCGCCGTGCTCGTGCACCGCGTCGACCAGCCGTCGATGCGCGGCGACCGACGAGTCGGTGCCGAGGTGCAGGCCGCCTGGAGTCTCCGGGTGCCGGTGGTCGATACCGGTCGCGCCCACGGTGACCAGGCCGACGCCGCCGGCGGCCCGCGCGGCGAAGTAGGCGACGGTCCGCGCCGACGGCAGGCCGTCGGGCGTGCCGTACATGGTCTCCATCGGCGCCATCACCAGTCGGTTGCGCAGGATCATGGTGCCGATCCGCCCCGGCCGGAGCAGGTGGTCGAAGCTCGTCATCTCGGCGACCGTAGGGTGGCGTGGTGTTCGGCGTCGACCCGTGGACGCTGCTCGCGCTGGCCGTGGCGCTGTTCGTGGGCTCCGCGCTGCAGGGCGTGGTCGGCCTGGGACTCGGGCTCGTGCTCGCGCCGGTGATCGGTCTGACCGAGCCGGAGCTGCTGCCCGGGCTCGCGCTCTGGCTGGCGCTGGTCTACCCGATGCTCACCCTCACCCGCGACTGGCGGCACGCCGACCGGCCCGGCCTCGCCTGGGCACTCGGCGCCCGGGTGCCCGGCACCGTGGTCGGTGTCTGGCTGGTCTCGCTGCTGCCCACCCGGCTGCTCAACGTGGCCGTCGGCGCCATGGTGCTGACGGCGGTGGTGCTGACCGCCCGCTCGGTGCACCTGCGGCTGACCCGGTCCACCCTGGTGGGGGCGGGGTTCGTCTCCGGCATCACCGGCACGGCGACGTCGATCGGCGGACCACCGCTCGCGATCGTCTACCAGCGGGAGGCTCCCGACGTCATCCGCTCGACGCTCGGCGTCTACTTCGTCGCCGGCGCCGCGTTCTCCCTGGTGGGGCTGGGGATCAGTGGCGAGATGACCCTGCAGGAGCTGCAGCTGTTCGTGCTGCTCACCCCCGTCCTGCTGCTGGGGTTCCTCGCGTCCGGGCCGATGCGCTCGCGCCTCGACCATGATCGTGTCCGCGGCGTCCTCCTCTCGGTCTGCGGGGCCAGCGCGGTGCTGTTGATCCTGCGCTCGGTCTTCTGATGTTCGGTGCGCGAGGTTCGATCGATCACGTCGTGCTTCAGGTGCGGGCATCGCACGGCGCCGGAGGGAAGGTGTGGCAGCGTCACTGCGACCGACGGCAACGCCCCGAGGTGCGTGCTGGGAGTGCGAGCTGTCTGCCGAACTTCGCGGGTGGGGCACTAGCTCAGGGCCGGCTCGGCGAGAGGCGAGAAGACCCGCCGCAGGAACGCGACCTGGTGGGCCAGCACGCGGTCGAAGCAGGCGGCGCCGGGCCACACGTCGAAGTGGTCGCAGGGGTAGTGACGCACCTGGGCGCGACCCTGGAAGGCCACCTTCGCGGCGGCGTACGGCGGAGCGCTCCGGTCGAAGTCGGCGATCTGCACGAAGAGCGGACAGGTGAGCTCCTTGGCGAACCGGCCGGGACGGAGCCCGCCGAGCTCGAGCCCGACCGCCGCGTCGACCTCGTTGCGCCAGGTCGGTCCGGCCAGCGCCGTGTAGGCCTCGTAGCAGCCGTCGAGGGTCAGCGCCGCGACGTCGCCGGGACGGCCGACGATCGGCATCATCACGGGGTTCCCCACCCGGCTGCGCACCCCGGCCACGGTCGAGCGCAGGATCGAGGTCGGCTTGTGGTGAGCCAGCGCGAGCCGGCCCGCTGCCGCACCGCTGACCAACGGGGTGAGCGACACGACCGCGGCGACGTCGTCGCGACCGGCGCCGGCCTCCAGCACGTGGCCGCCGGCGAGGGAGACACCCCACAGCACCAGCCGGTCGGGGTCGACACCGGGCAGGCGCTTGGCCGCGGCCATCGCAGCACGGTAGTCGTCGACCTGGCGCGCGATCGACACCGTCTGCCGGGGCACACCACCGGATGCACCGAAGCCCCGGTAGTCGAAGGCGAGCACGTCGAGGCCCGCGGCGGCGAGGCCCTCGGCGAACGGCGCCAGCCCGGAGTCCTTGGTGCCGCCGAGGCCGTGCGCCATCACCGCGATCGGACGACCAGCCGGGCCGGCCAGGGCGTCGTCGATGGCCGCGAAATGCCAGGCGGCACACTGGTCGTCGCGGCTGAGGAACGTGACGTCGGCCGGGGTCGGATGCAGGGTCATGAGGTGCTCCCGTAGATCGAGCTGAGCCAGATGTGGACGACGACCCCGACGAGCTCGTCGCGGGGCAGCGCGCCGCCGCGGGCCAGGCGCTCGAGCATCCGGTCGTTGAGCTCGAGCAGCGTGGCGGCCAGGGCTTCGGCCGCCGGACCGTCCGGTGCCCGTCCGGCCGCGCGCTCGGCTTCGATCATCGACGCCACGGCGGGCACGAACGACTCGCGGTCGCTCTCCCAGAGCTCCCGCACGGCGGTGTTGGTCGCGCGGGCCTCGAGCATCGCGCAGAACAGGCGCTGGTGCCGGTCCCACGCGGCGAACAGCCCGCGGATGGTGGCCTCGATGTTGTCGGCGGGCGTGCCGTCGCCGGCGAGGTGGCCGGTCGCCGCGATCGACTCGTCGTACATCTGCTCCATCAGCGCGGCGACGGCGGCGGCCTTGTTCTCGAAGTAGAAGTAGAACGCCGACCGGGTGACGCCCGCGCTCCGGGCGATGTCGGCGATCTTGATCGACTCGAGGCTCGAGTCGTGGAGGTGCTCGTCGAGCGAGCGCAGCAACGCGCCGCGCCGCTCGTCGCCGCGGGCGGGCGGGCGGCGGTCGGTCGCGGACCTCATGACCCGCCGCCGACCAGGGCCGGTGCCCCGAGCCGTTCGGCGCGGCGCTCTGCCCGTCGTCGGCCGGCCGGGATCTCCTTGGTGCGGATGTCGTGCTCGTAGACGAAGTAGTCGAGCTGCTGGGTGTGCCGCGGCCGGTCCAGCACGTGCCCCGTGTACTTCTGCTGGTCGGCGTCGATCACCCGCTCCATCTCGTCGGGGTCCGGCAGCCGGTAGCGCCCGACGGCGTACGCCCCGAGCAGCCGGGCCTGGCTCTCCACGAACGGGAAGAGCGTCGGCGTCGCCTGGGCGAAGCCCATGAACACGAGGTCGGCGATGCCGGGCTTGAACATCCGCTTGTAGAGCCGGATCCGGTTGTCGGGGGCGCTGAGGAAGTCGGGGTCGAAGAACGGAAACGTGATGTTGTAGCCGGTCGCGTAGACGATCGCGTCGAAGTCGTCGCTGGTGCCGTCCTCGAAGTGCACGGCCGAGCCGTCGAGCCTGGTCACGTTGGGCTTCGGCGTGATGTCGCCCGATCCCAGCCGCAGTGGCAGCTCCACCGACTGGGTCGGGTGGGCCTCGAAGAACTTGTGGTTGGGCGCGGGCAGGCCGTAGAGCTCGGGGTTGGACCCGGTCATGAACTGCATCTTCTGCAGGACCCAGCGTTGCCAGCCGAGCGGGATCTGCGGCAGCGTCACGTAGTACTTGTCGGCCGGCTGCCCGAAGGAGTACTTCGGCACGATCCAGGCGCTCGACCTGGTCGAGAGCGTCACGGTGTTCTGCAGCGACCGCGACGAGAGCTCGACCGCGATGTCGGCTGCGCTGTTGCCGAGGCCGACGACCAGGATCCGTTTGCCCTTCAGGTCGAGCGGCTCGGTGGGGTCGATGTAGTGGTGGGAGTGGATCGCCTCGCCGGTGAACTCGCCCTCGAACTGCGCGGTGCGCGGGTCCCAGTGGTGGCCGTTGGCGACCACGAGGAGGTCGACGTGGCGGGTCTCGCCGGCCTGCGTGAGCAGCTTCCACCCGCCGCCATCGAGGCGGCGGGCGTGCTTGATGCCGTTCTGGAACTCGATGCGCTCGCGCAGGCCGAACGCGTCGGCGTACGCGTCGAGGTAGGCC
>JALZCZ010000018.1 GCA_030862825.1 Actinomycetota bacterium
GGCACGTCGTCGAGCACGCTCTCCACCATGGTCTTGGACCGGCGCGACCGGTGGTGGGTGATCGCGAAGCGGTGGGCCTCGTCGCGCACCCGTTGCAGGAGGTAGAGGCCCTCGGAGGTGCGGGCCAGGATCACGGGGTCGGCCTGGCCGGGCAGCCAGACCTCCTCCAGCCGCTTGGCCAGCCCGCACACCGGGATGTCGTCGATGCCGAGCTCCTCGAGCGCCTGCCGGGCGGCAGCGACCTGCGGCGGACCGCCGTCGACCACGACCAGGCCGGGTGCGTAGGCGAACTTGCGCGGCCGCCCCGTCTCGGGGTCGACCAGCATGGGTCCGTTGTCGGTGGTCACTGTCTCCGACCGCGCCTGCTCGTCCAGCAGCCGGCGGAAGCGGCGGGTGATCACCTCGTGCATCGACGCGACGTCGTTCTGGCCGTCGACGCCCCGGATCACGAACCGGCGGTACTCGCTCTTGCGAGGCAGGCCGTCCTCGAAGACCACCATCGACGCGACGACCTCGGTGCCTTGGAGGTTGGAGACGTCGTAGCACTCGATCCGCAGCGGCACCTCTTCCAGCCCCAGCGCCTCCTGGATCTCCTCCAGGGCCTGGTTGCGGGTGGTCAGGTCGCTCGCCCGCTTGGTCTTGTGCAGCGCCAGGGCCTGGCCGGCGTTGCGGGCCACGGTCTCCTGCAGGGTTTTCTTGTCGCCGCGCTGCGGCACCCTGATCTGCACCCGGCTGCCCCGCAGGTCGCCGAGGAGTGACTCGAACGTCGCCGCGTCGGGCGGCATCTCGGGCACCAGGATCTCGCGCGGGATGGCATCAGCGTCGCCGGCGTAGAGCTGCAGCAGGAAGTCCTCGACCAGTTCCGCGGTGCCGGCGTCGGTCACCCGGTCGGCCACCCAGCCCCGCTGGCCGCGGATCCGCCCCCCGCGGACGTAGAAGATCTGCACCGCGACCTCGAGCGGGTCCTCGGCCAGCGCGATCACGTCGGCATCCGCGCCGTCGCCGAGCACCACGGCCTGCTTCTCGAGCGCCTTCTCCATGGCGCCGAGGTCGTCCCGCAACCGCGCCGCCCGCTCGTAGTCCTGGGCCTCGGAGGCGGCGTACATCTGCTTCTCGATGCGCCGGATGAAGGGCCGGGTCTGCCCCGCCATGAAGTCACAGAAGTCGTCGACGATCGCGCGGTGCTCCTCGGGCGTCACGTTGCCGACGCAGGGCGCCGCGCACTTGCCGATGTAGCCGAGCAGGCACGGGCGGCCGATCTGAGCGCTGCGCTTGAAGACGCCGTTGCTGCACGAGCGCATCGGGAAGACACGCAGCAGGATGTCGACGGTCTCGCGGATCGCCCAGGCGTGGCTGTAGGGCCCGAAGTAGCGGGTGCCACGGCGCTTGGCGCCGCGCCCGACCATCACCCGCGGGAACTCGTCGCCGACGGTCACCGCGAGCCAGGGATAGGACTTGTCGTCGCGGTACTTCACGTTGAACCGCGGGTCGAACTCCTTGATCCAGGAGTACTCCAGCTGGAGCGCCTCGACCTCGGTGTTGACCACCGTCCACTCCACCCGGGCGGCCGTGGTGACCATCGATGCGGTGCGCTGGTGGAGGTTGCCGATGTCCTGGAAGTACGACGACAGCCGGGCTCGCAGGCTCTTCGCCTTGCCGACGTAGATCACGCGGCCCTTGGCGTCGCGGAAGCGGTAGACCCCCGGCTGGGTCGGGATCGACCCCGTCTCGGGGCGGTAGCTCAGCGGCCCTCGGGTGGAACGGGACGGTGGCACACCCCAACCCTACGGGCGGCGACCGACAGGCCGTCGTCCTGCGCTGCTCTCCCCGCTCGTCCACGACCGCACGGAAGCCGGAGACCGTCGTGCTCATCCACGGCATCGGGCATCGTCGCCGGGCCTGGGACCGCGTGTTCGGCCTGCTCGCCGAGCGGTACGACGTGACCCGGCGCGACCTCAGGCGTCGACAGGCGCCTGAGCCAGGGCCTGGTCACACCCCACGTCGAGGCAGAGCCCAGGTACCTGGTGCCGAGACGTGACCGATGAGCATCAGAGTGGGTCGAGGCGGGCCTTGAGCAGGCAGAACTCATTGCCTTCGGGGTCGGCCAGGACATGCCACTGCTCCTCCCCTGTCTGGCCGATGTCGGCCGGGCGCGCACCCAGCTTCAGCAGGCGTTCGAGCTCGGCGTCCTGATCGCGGTCGGTGGCGTTGACGTCGATGTGCAGCCGGGATTTCCCCTTCTCCGGCTCATCCCTGCGACTGAGGATGATCGTCGGCTGCGGACCACCGAACCCTGCGCGCGGCCCGATCTCCAACGAGCCGTCGTCCTCGCGATCGAGCACGACGAAGTCCAGCACCTCGCACCAGAACCGCGCCAGCACCTCGGGGTCGCGGCAACCGAGCACGAGCTCACTGATCCGACACGCCATCACGAAACCTGCTCTCAGCCCGGGACACTGCAGGGGGGCCACACGCGAACCTTGTGGGCTCCAGCAGTGAAGACAACCCCGCGACCGTAGCGGAGGAGGCGTGCACGGGCGACAGGATTTCAGGGCTGGCCGTGCAGTAGGGAAGCTGACCTTGAGTCACGATCTAGGCGGCCACAATCTGGTCGCCCTCCACCCTGACCGCCACCTCGGCCAGCGGCCTCGGGGCTGGCCCGCCCTCCACGTCGCCGGTCTCCGCGGAGAACGAGCTGCCGTGGAAGCTGCACGCGATGACCCCGTCGGCCACGGAGGTCACGGTGTTGCCCTGGTGGGTGCAGACCGAGGTGAAGCCCTTGAACTCACCCTCGGTCGGCTGGGTGATCACGATCCCCTGGTCGCCCAGGATGATCCCCCCGCCGACCGGCACCTCGTCGACCGCGGCCAGCGGCGCGCCGGCCTCGGGCGCCTTGTCGGAGCCACCTCCGTCGTCCCCGCCGCATGCGGCCAGGGCAACGGCGACGCCGAGCGCCCCGAGCCCCTGGAACACGATCCGTCTGCTGACTGGTTCGGTCATGACAGCCTCCTCAGGCCAGCGAGATCTGGTTGCCGTCGACGGAGATCGGGATCTCCGCCAGCGGCGTCGGGGCCGGCCCGCCGGTCGGCGACCCGTCCGTGATCGAGAACGTGCTGAAGTGGCACGTGCAGTTGATCGTGTCGGTCACCTCGACCACGGTGCAGCCCTGGTGGGTGCAGATGGCGGTGAACGCCTTGAACTCACCCTCCGTCGGCTGGGTGATCACGACCTCGTCGTCGGCGAGGACGACTCCACTGCCGACCGGCACCTCCGAGGTGGTGGCGATGCCCTTGGCGGGCCCCCCGTTCTTGGTGGTCGGCGCCGAGGCCGGCGGCTCGCTCCCCGGCACGGACGACGGCGGGCGCTCGCTCGGCTCGGTGGCGGTGCCCCCGTCGTCGCCGCAGGCCGCCAGCAGGGGCAGGCCCAGTCCGATCGTGGCGGCACCCCCCAGGGCGTGGCGCCGGCTCACTGCAGTGGTCTTCAAGGTCTCGCTCCCTCGTGTGTCGGCCAGGCAGGTGCCCTGAATCCGAAGTCCTTGCACGCTTCGCGCGCCCATGTCACGCACCTCGCTTCGTCGGCGTCGCTCGACGTGCGCGCCTAGCATGCCAGCGCTCCGCCGCCTCGCGACCCACGCCTGAACACGCCAACCGCAGAACGACTTCGGACGCAGGGCACTGGTCGATCTAGACGCTACCCAGGGCAGTTGAGACTTCCCTGAGACGACTACGGGGCCGCGGGCCGTTGGGTTCAGCCGGCCTTCTTGCGCGGGGTGCGCGAGCTAGGTGCCTTTCGGGCCGCCGCCTTCTTCGCCGGTGCCTTCTTGGCGGGCGCCTTCGCCGTCGGCGCCGTCGTGCCTCCGGCCTTCGCGGCCGCCGTCTTCTTGGCGGTGGCCCGCCGGGTCGGCTGCTTGACGGAACGGCCCTCCAGCACCGGGGCCAGGAACTGGCCCGTGAAGCTGGCGGGGTTGGCGGCGACGTCCTCCGGCGTGCCCTCGGCGACGACCAGGCCGCCGCGCGAGCCACCCTCGGGACCCATGTCGACCAGCCAGTCGGCGGTCTTGATCACGTCGAGGTTGTGCTCGATCACCAGCACCGTGTTGCCCTGGTCGACCAGCCGGCCGAGCACCAGGAGCAGCTTGCGGATGTCTTCGAAGTGCAGCCCGGTGGTCGGCTCGTCGAGCACGTAGACCGTGCGCCCGGTGGAGCGCTTCTGCAGCTCGGTCGACAGCTTGACCCGCTGGGCCTCGCCGCCCGACAGGGTGGTCGCGGGCTGCCCCAGCCGGACGTAGCCGAGGCCCACCTCCACGAGGGTCTTCATGTGTCGGGCGATCGGCGGAACCGCGGCGAAGAAGTCCTGCGCCTCCTCGATCGGCATGTCGAGGACCTCGGCGATGGTCTTGCCCTTGTAGTGGACCTCGAGCGTCTCCCGGTTGTAGCGGGCCCCGTGGCAGACCTCGCACGGCACGTAGACGTCGGGCAGGAAGTTCATCTCGATCTTGATCGTGCCGTCGCCGGCGCAGGCCTCGCAGCGGCCGCCCTTGACGTTGAACGAGAAGCGGCCCTGGAGATAGCCGCGCATCTTGGCCTCCGGCGTGGAGGCGAAGAGCTTGCGGACGTGGTCGAAGACTCCGGTGTACGTCGCCGGGTTGGACCGCGGCGTACGCCCGATCGGGGACTGGTCGACGTGGATCACCTTGTCGACGTGGTCGAGGCCGCTGATCTTCTGGTGCCGGCCGGGCACGGTCCGGGCGCGGTAGATCTCCTTGGCCAGCGACGTGTAGAGGATGTCGTTGACCAGGGTTGACTTGCCCGACCCGGACACACCGGTGACGGCAACGAACAGCCCGAGCGGGAAGCTGACGTCGATGTCGCGAAGGTTGTGCTCGCGAGCGCCGTGCACCGTGAGCTCGCGGCCCTTCGTGCGCGGTCGGCGGATGGCAGGCAGCGGGATCTCGCGGCGACCCGACAGATAGTGGCCGGTCATCGAGTCGGGGTGGTCGAGCAGGCCCTGGACGGAACCGGAGTGGACCACCTGGCCGCCGTGCTCGCCCGCGCCGGGGCCGATGTCGACGACCCAGTCGGCCGTCCGGATCGTGTCTTCGTCGTGCTCGACCACGATCAGGGTGTTGCCGAGGTCCTTGAGCCGGAGCAGCGTGTCGATCAGGCGATGGTTGTCGCGCTGGTGCAGGCCGATCGACGGCTCGTCGAGGACGTAGAGGACCCCGACCAGGCCGGCGCCGATCTGGGTCGCCAGCCGGATCCGTTGCGCCTCGCCACCGGAGAGCGAGCCCGAGGGGCGGTCGAGGGAGAGGTAGTCGAGGCCGACGTCGAGCAGGAAGTTGAGGCGCTCCTGGATCTCCTTGAGCACCCGCTCGCCGATCTGCCGCTCGCGGGTGGTGAGGTTGAGGTCACGCAGGAAGTCGGCGGTCTCGTTGATCGGCATCGCGCAGACCTCGGCGATGTTGCGCCCACCGTTGTCGCGTTCGCCGCCCAAGGTCACCGCCATCGAGACCGGCTTGAGGCGGCTGCCGTTGCACGCGGGGCAGGGCACCTCGCGCATGTAGCCCTCGAACCGCTCCCGCGTGGTGTCGGACTCCGACTCGCGGTGCTTGCGCTCGATCCAGGGCCGGACACCCTCGAACTGCGCGTAGTAGGCGCGTTCGCGGCCGTAACGGTTGCGGGTGACCACGTGCACCTTCGTGGAGTGGCCCTCGAGCAGCGACTTCTGGCCCTTCGCGGGGATCCGGTCCCACGGCGTGTTGAGGTCGAAGCCGAGCTCCTTGCCGAGGGCGTCCATCAGCTTGAGGAAGTAGTCGGCGACGTGCGCCTGGCTCCACGGCTGGAGCGCGCCCTCCCCCAGGGTCGCGGACGGGTCGGGCACGACCAGCTCGGGGTCGACCTCCATCCGGGTGCCGATGCCGTGGCACTTGGGGCAGGCACCGAACGGCGAGTTGAACGAGAAGGAGCGCGGCTCGAGCTCGTCGGTGTCGATCGCGTGCTCGTTGGGGCAGGCCATCCGCTCGCTGAAGCGCAGCTCGCGGGCGGAGTCCTTGGCCGGGAGGTCGACGAAGTCGAGGACGACCAGCCCACCGGCGAGGTTGAGCGCGGTCTCGACCGAGTCGGTCAGCCGGCGCTTCGCCGAGCCCTTGACCGCGAGCCGGTCGACGACCACCTCGATCGTGTGCTTCTTCTGCTTGTCGAGCTTCGGCGGGTCGTCCAGCGAGTGGGTCTCGCCGTTGACCCGGGCCCGGGAGAAGCCCTGCGCCTGAAGCTGGCGGAAGAGCTCGACGTACTCGCCCTTGCGGCCGCGGATCACGGGTGCGAGCACCTGGAACCGCTGGCCCTCCTCGAGGGTCAGCACCTTGTCGACGATCTGCTGCGGCGTCTGCCGCTCGATCGGCGCGCCACAGGTGGGGCAGTGCGGACGGCCCGCCCGGGCGTAGAGCAGCCGGAGGTAGTCGTAGACCTCGGTGATCGTCCCCACCGTCGACCGGGGGTTCTTCGAGGTGGACTTCTGGTCGATGGAGACCGCCGGCGAGAGCCCCTCGATGAAGTCGACGTCGGGCTTGTCCATCTGCCCGAGGAACTGCCGGGCGTACGCCGACAGGGACTCGACGTAGCGCCGCTGCCCCTCGGCGAAGATCGTGTCGAACGCCAGTGACGACTTCCCGGAGCCGGACAGACCCGTGAAGACGATGAGCGAGTCGCGAGGGAGGTCGAGTGAGACGTCCTTCAGATTGTGCTCCCGGGCGCCCCGGATGATGAGCTGATCCGCCACCTGTTGATCCCTCGAAATCGGTCTGATCACTGTCCGCGCTGTTCGAACAAGTGTTCGTCATGCTACCGGTCCGGCACAACTCGCCACACCGCCGGGGCCAGCCTTTCACGCACCACCGACAGCGGGTTTCGGGCGGGTGACCGCCGTGAGCGGTGGTGCGCCAAGATGGGGACATGGTGCCGCTCAACGATATCCAGGAGGCCACCCACCGCCTCGTGCGCACGGTGGACGACATGAGCGACGAGGATTTCGCCGCGGCGTCGCTGCTGCCGGACTGGTCGCGCGCGCACGTGGTGGCTCACCTCACGCTCAACGCCGAGGGGCTGGCGGGGGCACTGACCGGCATCACCCGGGGCCGCTCGGTGCCGATGTATGCCTCGCCCGAGGAGCGTGACGACGACATCGCCGAGCTGGCGACGGCGCCCCCGAGGATTCTGCGGACCCGGCTGCTCGGCGCCACCAGCGAGTTCGCGGCCGCGATGGAGGCCGTGCCGGCGGACGCCTGGGGCACTCACATCGAGCGCACACCCGGCGGTCCGACGTTCGTGGCCGGCGCCGTGCCCGGCATGCGGGAACGCGAGGTCGAGATCCACCACGCGGACCTGGCCCTCGCCTACTCCCCCTCCGACTGGCCTCCGGCCTTCACCGAGCGACTGCTGGAGGCGATGAGCAACCGCGACCGACCGCAGCCCTTCTCGGTGTACGCAACCGACCTGGACCGGACCTGGCGCTGCGGCACCGGGGGTGATGGCGGGGACGGCATGACGGTGAGTGGCACGTCCGCCGACCTCGGCTGGTGGCTGACCGGCCGGGGCGACGGAGAAGGACTGACCAGCGACAACGGCACACTGCCGGGAATCGAGGAGTGGTGAGCTACACCGGAGACGTCAAGGTCGGCGGGGAGCCCGACGTACGCGAGCTGACCCACCTGACCATCACCAAGCTGGCCGTCGACGAGCAGATGTCCAACAACGCCTATCTCCTGCACTGCAACGAGACCGGCGACCAGGTCCTCGTCGATGCCGCCGCCGAGCCCGAACGGCTGCTTCCGCTCATCGGCGACGCCGGCCTCACCACGGTGGTCACCACGCACCAGCACTGGGACCACCACCGGGCGCTCGCTGACGTCGTCGCGGCCACCGGCGCGGAGGTCGTCGCCGGCGCACCGGATGCCGAGGCCATCGCCGAGCAGACCGGCGTCGAGGTCGCCCGCCGGGTCGGACAGGGCGACACGGTCGCCGTGGGCCAATGCACGCTCGAGGTGATCGCCCTCGCCGGCCACACCCCCGGGTCGATCGCCCTTCTCTACGACGACTCGGCCTCCCCCGACGGCCACCTTCACCTCTTCACCGGCGACTCGCTCTTCCCGGGCGGGGTCGGGAACACGTTCGGAGACGAAGCGTCCTTCGTGCAGCTGATCGACGAGGTGGAGACGAAGGTCTTCCAGCGGCTCCCGGACGCGACCTGGTTCTACCCCGGCCACGGCGGCGACTCCACGATCGGCGCCGAACGGCCCAGCCTCGGGGAGTGGCGCTCGCGGGGCTGGTGACGCCGGGCGGGGCATCCCGGGCTCACCCGGGATCATCCGATTGTCAGCCGGCCAGCTTCTGCTCGCGGCACACCGCGCTGGACCCGCCGGCCGCGAGACAGGAACCGTCGTAGACCGGACGGTTGCCGACCGGGGCTTCGAGCCGCGCCGTCAGCGCCTCCCCATCGCTCGAGCAGGCGACCAGGAACGGGATCTGGAAATGCGTCTCCACCCTCACAGTCACCACGATCCCCGTCGGGGACTCCTCCACCTCGAGCGACCGTTCTTCCTCACAGGTGTCGCCCTGGTAGAGCACGGTCAGCTGGTCGCCCCGGACCTCATACCCGTACCAGCCGGCGGCGTGCCCACGGTTGTCGCTACGGGCCACGTCCAGCAGGAACCATCCGCCGACACAGAACGCGGCGAAGATTGCGACTGCCACCACTCCGATGGCGCGCCGGGCCACCATGTCTTCACGATAGGCGCGTCGTTCGAGTCCTGGGGCCGGTTCCGCAACAGTCGGTGACGGACCAGCCGGCCGTCAGGAGTAGGTGACCTTGACGGTGTCGGTGATCGGGAGACTCTGGCAGCCCAGCCGGATGCCTTCGGCGAGGTCGTCGTCGTCGAGGACGTCGTTGTGCAGCATCGTGACCTCGCCCTCGAGCAGGCGGATCGCGCACGCCGAGCACTCCCCCTCCCGACAGGAGTACGGCGCCTTCACGCCCTTGCTCTCCAGGAAGTCGAGCAGCTTGGTGCGCGAGTCCCAGTCGTCGAAGACGTGCGTCTCGCCGTCGAGCTCGACCTCGACCTTCACCGGACCGCGGGAGGCGGCCGCGGAGTCGCTGGCGGCATCGTCCTCGTCGATGTCGGCCGCGGTGATCTCGCCGACCGCTGTCTCGATGTCGTGCAGGTCACCGAACGGGTTGCCGCCCAGGGAGATGAACTTCTCCTGGTGCCGGCGCTCGCGCGGGAACTCCAGCTCCTTCGCGGCCGCGATCGTGATCTTCATGAACGGCGCGGGCCCGCAGACGAACACGTCCCACGAGAGGTAGCCGGACAGGAACGCCTTCATCTGCTGCTGGGTGGGCAGGCCCTGCACCGACACGAGCCAGTGGATGACGTGGAGCCGGTCGGGGTGCTCGGCGGCCAACGCGGACAGCTCGTCGGCGAAGATCACGGACCGCTCGTCGCGGTTGGCGTAGAAGAGCACGATCCGACCGGTCCCGTCGGAGAGCACGGTGCGGATGATGGACATGATCGGCGTGATGCCGCTGCCACCGGCGCAGAGCAGCAGGTCGGCGTCGAGCGAGGCGGGCGTGAAGATGCCGCTCGGTGGCAGCACCCGCATGGTGTCGCCGACCTTGATGTTGTCGCAGATCCAGTTGGAGGCGTAGCCGTCCTCGGTCCGCTTGACGGTCACGGTGAGCGGGCCCCCGTCGTGCGGGCTGCTGGAGAGCGAGTAGCAGCGGGCCGCCACGCCGGTCTGGTCGCTCGGCACGGCGAGAGTCAGGAACTGACCGGGCTTGTAGGTGAAGTGCTCCTCCTGGCCCTCGGGGACCTCGAAGGAGATCGAGCGGGCGTCGCCGGTCTCCTCGACCAGGTCGACGACCTTCAGCTCGAATGACTCAGTGTCCATGGGTGGGTGCTCACGCGCCGATCTGGTTGGGCTCGGTGGTGGTCGGTGGCCGGCTCAGTAGCCGTCCTCGGCGCCGATCGGGATCGCGCCGCGCTGTACGGCGGTCTCGATGCTAGCGACGAGACGCGAGCAGGCCTGGTGGGCGTTCCGCCCTGTGGGAGCAGACCGCCGCGCGAGCTCGGGGCACCCCGCCACGGCCGCGTCGTTCCACTGGATCGACGTGTGGTGGTCGCTGTTCTTCTTCACGCCGACCTTGGCCAGGCAGTCCAGGCACTCCACCTCGGTGAGCCGGGCGCTGGTGTAGAGACGCTGGTCCTCGAGCGTGTCGGCGCTGGTGGGGACGAAGGACGGCATCACGCGTCGGCTGTGGCGGCCTCGGCCCCCGCAGCCTCCTCCTCGGCCTTCTTGGCGAGGTTCTGGGCGACCTCTTCCTGCCAGTACTCGTTGGCGCGAGTCGTGTCGACCTCGAACTCGAAGCGGTCGGTCATCTCAGGCGCGATGTCGGCCTTGTCGACGTAGAACTGCTCGTACCAGCGTCGGAGCTGGTAGACCGGCCCGTCCTCCTCGCACAGCAGCGGGTTCTGCACCGGCGCCTTGTTCTTCCAGATGTGGACGTCCTGGAGGTACCCGTCACCGAACAT
>JALZCZ010000040.1 GCA_030862825.1 Actinomycetota bacterium
AGCACGTCCATGGTCAGCGCCGGGGCGTCCGCGAGCTGCAGAAAGAAGATCTTGTCGCCGGGGATCTGCTCGATCGCCGCGGGGTCGTGGCCCCGCGACAGGATGTGGAAGCTGTCGAGGCAGACCCCGACCGCCGGGTGGTCGGCCAGCTGCACGATCCGCCAGGCCCGTCGGTAGTCGTCGACGTACTTTCCCCAGGCCAGCGCCTCGAAGGCGAGCCGTACGCCGTGCGCGGCGGCCTCGTCGCCGAGCCGGCGCAGTTGGTCGGCCGAGACCTCGTCGTCGTCGATGGTGGCGGTGCCGACGTTGCTGCAGACCAGCATGGTGTCGATGCCGAGTCGTTGCATCAGCCGGAACTTCGACCGCGCGCGGCGTACGACGTGGGCGAACAGCTCCTCGGTGACGCCCTCCGCGTCGCGGAACGGCTGGTAGAGGTCGAGGGTCAGCCCCAGCCGGGCGGCCAGCGCGGCGATCTCCTCTGGGCTGCCCGGCGATCCGATCAGGTCGGGCTCGAAGATCTCGACGCCGTCGAAATCCGCCTCGGCGCAGGCGTGCAGCTTCTCGACGAGGGTGCCGCTCAGGCAGACCGTGGCGATCGAGGTACGCAGTGTCATGGGGTGTCCTCTCCGGGTGGCGGGTCGAGAGCTGGCGCCAACAGGCGCGCCGGGTTGACCACGAGCAGCTGGTGGATGTCGTCCTCGGACACACCTGCCGCCAGCAGGCGCGGCACCACGCGGCGTGGGATGTTCTCCATGTGCCAGTGCGGCGTGTGCTTGGCCCGCCACGCCGGCGGGGTGACCCGGCTGAAGAAGGCCGCGTCGTGGGAAAGCACCATCTTCTCGGCGTAGCCGAGCCGCAACAATGCCAGCAGGGTCTCGATGCGGGCCTCGTCCGAGAGCACGTGCTCCATGCCGAAGCGGTCCAGGCCGATGGTCGCCCCCGCGTCCATCAGGTCGCGCAGGTAGTCGAGGTCCTGGCTGTCGCCGCAGTGCCCGATGATCAGCCGCTCGGGCGCCACCCCGCACTCGTGGAAGAACGCCAGCTGGTCGCGGCCGTTCTGCGACGGCGCGTGGGTGTGGGTCGTGATCGGGACGCCGGTGTGCAGGTGCGCCTCGGCCGCGGCGATCATCACCCGGCGCACGTCGTCGGTGATACCGGGCCGGTCGGTGACCACCTTGAGCATGGCCGCGCGGACCCCGGTGTCCGCGATGCCGGTTTCGATGTCGCGGACGAAGAGCTCCACCAAGGGATCCGGCCTGTCGACGAGCAGTCCCGGCCCGTGGGTGTGGAAGTACGCCGGCAGCACATCGGCGGTGTAGTAGCCGGTCGAGGCGAGCAGCCGGACGCTGGTGCGGGCGGCGACCTTCGCCACCCGCGCCACGTCCCTGCCCAGGCCGAGCACCGTGAGGTCCACGACCGTACGGATCCCCAGCGCCCACAGGCGTTCGAGTCCGTCGACCGCCGCCTCGATCAGTGCCGGCTCGTCCCACTCGGGATGAGGGAGGTTGAGGTCCAGCTCGGGATGACCGACGAAGACGTGCTCGTGGATCAGGGTCGTCCCGAGCTCGTCGGCGTCGACGGGCCCCGTGAAGGTCTGGACCTCTCCCCCAGCTGTCACTCCGCGGTGCCCCGGATCGCGTCGTAGACGGTCAGCTGCTCGTCGTCGAAGTTCTCGCGGAGGTAGCTGTCGACCTGGGTCCGGAAGGCCTCGACGTCGACGTCGTCGACGACCTCCATGTCTCCGGACTCCGCCCACTTGTCGAGGGTCTTCTGCTCGTCCTCCTCGACACAGCCGGGCACCTGCTCGACGGCCTTCTCGACCGCCGACGTCAGCACGTCCTGCTGTTCGTCGGAGAGCTCGTTCCAGACCTGACCGATGATCACCAGGTTGGAGTTGGCCTGGTGCGAGGAGAGGCTGATGTAGTCCTGCACCTCCTGCAGGCTGATGGCATCGATGTTGACGATCGGGTTCTCCTGACCGTCAACCGTGCCCTGTTGCAGAGCCAGGAACAGCTCCTCGTAGGCGACCTCGGTGGCATCGGCCCCGAGCGCCTCGGCGTTCATCAGGAACTGCGGGGAGTTCGGGAATCGCATCCGCAGGCCGTCGAGGTCGTCGGGCTCACGGATCGGCTCGTTGGCCGTGAAGTGCCTCATCCCGGCCGACCAGGCGCCGAGAGTGTGCACGCCGGTCTCGTCCTCGAAGCCCTGCAGCACCTCGTCCGAGGCATCGTCCTCGAAGAACCGGGCCAGGTGCTCGCCGTCGTCGAACGCGTACGCAGCGTCCAGCACGGCCACCGGCTCGTAGACCGCACCCAGCGCCGAGGCACCTTGGATGTCGATGTCGATGTCCCCTGAGACGACGGACGCGATCCGGTCCGCATCCGCCCCGAGCTGGCTGGCGGGGAAGATCTCCACCGTCATCCCGGCGTCGGCATTCGCCACCTCGTCGGCGATGACCTGGGCCCCGCACCGGTGCTGCGGCTGGGTCTCGGTGTAGCTGTGGGCCAGCGAGATCTCGACCTCGCCGCCCTCGGCGCCACCACCCTCGTCGTCGTCACCGCATGCGGCAAGCGCCATCAACGGCAGGATCGCGCACGCGGCCAGGGCCACGCCTCTTCGGTTTCTGCTAGCTGACATTTCTGGTTCCTTCCTCGGGACGGTGTTCATCCGTCGTTCGTGGGTGGTCGGCGCCGGACTCGGCGGCAACCATGGCGTCGAAGTCGCTGACCATCGCGGCTCGGTCGGCGGGCTGGCCTGTGATCAGCTCGAAGGCGTCCGCCGCCTGGTGGACCGCCATGCCGGCGCCGCTCAGGGTCCGGCAGCCCAGCGCCCGGGCCGCCCGGAGCAGATCGGTCACGAGCGGGCGGTAGACGATGTCGGCGAGCCAGAGGTCCTCCCTCAGGAGGTCGCTCGGCAGGGGGCTGCCAGGATGGGCGGCCATGCCGACCGGGGTCGCGTTCACCAGCCCGGAGGCGGCGGCGAGTATGCCGGGGAGATCGACCTCGGAGACCGACCGCACGTCGGCGTCGGGGTCGGACACCTCGACCGACCGCACCAGGGCAGCGGCCTGGTCAGCGTTGGGGTCGAAGACCTGCACTCGGCGGGCCCCCAGGCGCACCAGTGCGTGAGCGACCGC
>JALZCZ010000077.1 GCA_030862825.1 Actinomycetota bacterium
GCTCGGGTCGTGGCCGCCGCTGGCGCGGAGCTGCGCGTTCCTGGTCGCGGGGCTTCTCGCCGCGGTCGGCGTATCGCTGTTGGTCGGCTCCACACTCGTCGACCCTGGGGCCCTCTTCGACCCCGACCACGTGGATCACGCCGTGCTGATCAAGCGCTGGGACCGGACCCTGCTCGGGATGGCCGTGGGGGCGGCGTTCGCGCTCGCCGGCGCGTGCATGCAGGGGCTCACCCGCAACCCGCTCGCCGACCCGGGCCTGCTCGGGGTGAATGCGGGTGCGGCGTTCGCGATGGTGACCGCGATCAGCTACCTGGGTGCGCACAGCCTCGGCCAGTACCTCTGGTTCGGGTTCCTCGGGGCCGCGGTCGCCGCGGTGGTGGTCCACCTGGTCGCGAGCCTGGGTCGCGACGGCGCCACGCCGGCCAAGCTGACCATCGCCGGCGCGGCGCTCACCGCCGGGCTGGCCAGCTGGACGACCGGAGTACTGCTGGTCGACCGGCAGGCGGTCGAGCAGATCCGCCGCTGGCAGGTCGGCACGGTGGCCGGCCGCGACAGCGACATCCTCCTCACCGTTCTCCCCGCGCTGCTGCTGGGCGCGGCACTGGCACTCGGTTCGGCCGGTGCCCTCAACTCGCTCGCCCTCGGCGACGACCTGGCGCGCGGCCTCGGACGTCGTACGGCGGTGGACCGTGTCGTCGTCGGCATCGGTGTCGTGCTCTTGGCCGGCACCGGCACGGCCGTGGCCGGGCCGATCGCCTTCGTCGGTCTCGTCGTGCCCCACGTCGTACGCCGCCTGGTCGGCGCCGACTACCGGCGGCTGCTGCCGTTCAGTGCCGGATGGGGCGGGGTTCTGGTCGTCGTTGCTGACACCGTCGGCCGGGTGGTGCTGCCTCCCTCAGAGGTCCAGGTGGGAGTGACCGCGACGGTGATCGGCGTCGTCGCCCTGGTCTGGATGGTCGCGCGCAGGAAGGGAGCGACGCTGTGACGGCACTCGTCGTCACGGTCGCGCCCGCGGAGGCCACGGAGGTGGTGCGCCGCGCCCGCCGCGGGTCTTGCCGCCGCCACACCGTCGTGCTCGGCATCCTCGGCGCCGCCGTGGTCGC
The DNA here is from genome assembly GCA_030862825.1 of Actinomycetota bacterium. Lineage (GTDB taxonomy): Bacteria > Actinomycetota > Actinomycetes > Propionibacteriales > Nocardioidaceae > Nocardioides. Next base: position 1,104 of record JALZCZ010000077.1, read on the forward strand.
GGCCCTCGCCGTGAACCTCCTGCTCGGCGACTACACCTACACCGTGCCCGACTTCTTCCGGATCCTGCTCGGCGAGGACATCCCGGTCGCGTCGTACTTGCTCATGGAGTCGAAACTGCCGCGCGCCGTGCTCGGTGTCCTGGTCGGGCTCTGCTTCGGAGCCGGTGGAGCGATCTTCCAGGTGACGCTCCGCAACCCCCTCGCGAGCCCCGACATCGTCGGCGTCACCTGGGGTGCGAGCGCTGCTGGCGTCGTCGCCGTCCTGGTGCTGGGCCTGCGCGGACCCGCGGTCTCGGTGGCCGCGGTGCTCGGTGCGGTCGGGGTGGCGCTGCTGATCCGCTGGGTGGGCGGTCGTGCCGGAGGGGACCGACTGGTCCTCGTCGGGGTCGCGATGACGGCGGCCCTCGCCTCGGCGATCCACTACCTGCTGAGCCGGGCCTCGATCTGGGACGTGCAGGTCGCCCTCCAGTGGCTGGCCGGGAGCCTCCACGCGGCCGACTGGGCCACGGTGCGGATCGTCGCCGTCAGCATGGTCCTGCTCAGCGTGCCGCTGCTGGTGCTCGCCCGGTCCCTCCGGATCACCCAGCTCGGCGACGAGCTGGCGGCGGGACTCGGCGTCAGACGCGGAGCGTCCGACGGTCTGCTGCTGGTGGCGGTGCTGCTGGTTGCGCTGGGCGTCGCCGCAAGCGGACCGATCGCGTTCGTCTCGTTCATGGCCGGTCCCATCGCTCGAGCCTGTAACGGCGGCCGGCCGACGATTGCGGGGGCGGCACTTGCCGGCGCCCTGCTCGTGCTCTGCGCCGACTTCGTCGGCCACTACCTCGTCGGCGACGTCGTCGTTCCCGTCGGCGTCCTCACCGGCGCCTGCGGCGCGCCGTTCCTACTGTGGTTGCTGTCCCGCGGGGCAGCCGGAGAGGGTCGATCATGACCGTGTCCCGCCTCGTCGCCGACGCCGTCACTCTCGCGTACGACGACCACGTCGTCGTCGACGACCTCACGCTGCACGTCCCGGACGGGCGGATCACGGTGGTCGTCGGCGCGAACGCCTGTGGCAAGTCGACCTTGCTGCGGGCGATGGCCCGCTTGTTGCGCCCGTCGAGCGGAGCGGTAGTGCTCGACGGCACGTCGATCCATCGTCACTCGACTCGGGAGGTCGCGCGCGTGCTCGGGTTGCTGCCGCAGCAACCGGTCGTGCCCGGCGGCGTCACCGTGGTCGATCTCGTGGGCCGCGGCCGCCATCCCCACCAGGGCGTGTTCGGCCGGTGGAGCGCTGACGACGAGCGCGCGGTGACCGAGGCGCTCGAGCTGACCGACACCCTCGACCTCGCCGACCGTCCCGTCGACGAGCTGTCCGGTGGGCAGCGGCAGAGGGTGTGGCTGGCCATGGCGCTTGCTCAGGGCACGGACCTGCTGCTCCTCGACGAGCCGACCACCTTCCTGGACGTCGCGCACCAGGTCGAGGTGCTCGATCTCCTCACCGATCTCAACCGCCGGTCCGGCACGACGATCGTGATGGTGCTCCACGAGCTCAACCTCGCTGCGCGCTACGCCGACCACCTGATCGCGATGGCGCATGGCCGGATCGTCGCCGAAGGCGCCCCGGCGCAGGTGATCACGGTCGACACGGTGGGGGAGGTGTTCGGGCTGAACAGCCAGGTGGTCACCGACCCGGTCTCCGGCACGCCGCTCGTCGTACCGATCGGGCGGCACCTGGGATCCGCCCGGGTTCCGGCAGAGGGTCAGGAGGAATCGAGGGCGGCTCTGTAGAAGCGGTCACCGGTGAACGGGCCGCCGACGTACGCCGCCTCCGCCTCGTCGCCCGGCGCGGGGGTGATCCGGTCGGCGAAGGCCTCGGCGTCGTCGAGCGGCTCGTAGCCGAGGGCGCGGCCGGGCTCGAGGTCCCACCAGGCGCGGGTGTTGGCCGAGATGCCGTAGAGGACGGCGAAGCCCGGTGCGGGCACGGTCAGCGCCGCCTCGACCATCCGCACGCCGTCGTCGTGCGAGAGCCAGGTGGACAGCTCGCGCAGCGAGGTGGGCTCCGGCCGGAAGCTCCCGATCCGACAGGCGATGGCGTCGATGGCGTAGCGGTCGGCGTACAGGCTGAGCAGGGCCTCGGCGGCCACCTTGCCCACGCCGTAGAACGTGTCCGGGCGGGGCCGGGCGTCGACCCCGAGCCGGTCGCGACGCGGCGTCCGCCCCACGGCGTGGTTGGAGGAGGCGTAGACGAACCTGGTCACGTCGCGGGCGACGCAGGCGTCCAGCAGCGCGGCCGTCGTGGTCACGTGGGAGGCGAGGGCCGCGGGGAGGTCGGCCTCGCCCGGGTGCCCCGCGAGGTGGACGACGGCGTCGAGCCGCTCCTCGTCGAAGACGGCGCGTACGGCGTCCGGGTCGGTGCAGTCGGCCACGTGCCACGGCCACACCTCGCCCATCGGCTGCGGCGCCAGGTCGAGCCCGACGACGTCGTGCCCGCGGTCGGTGAGGCCGACGGTCACCACCTGGCCGATGGTGCCGGCAGCTCCGGTGACCAGGACCCTCATCGCTCGGGCACCGGAGCAGTGAGCATGCCGACGACCACCGCCACCAGGTTGGCGATGAACTGCTCGGTCTCCAGCTGCGGTCGCGCCATCGACCGCTCCCGCGCGCGAGCCCGGTCGGCGGCGGCGCGGAGGATGAAGCCGGTGACCAGCGAGAGGCGCTCCTGCCGGAACTCCTCCGGCATCGGAGGCGTTCGTTCCGACAGCAGGTCGAATGCCTCCCACCCGCCCATGCGTTCCAGCACCGCCACGATCCCCGGGTCGAGCTTCTCGCGGTCGTCCTCGACCAGCTCGGCGAGGATCACCAGGTAGCACCGGCCCTCCCAGCCGAGGTCGCTGAGCTCCACGGCCGGCCGCACGATGATCTCCACGGCCGACTCGAGGTCGTCATCGGGTCTCTGCCGGGCGATCGCAAGGAGCTCGCGCTCCCGCTCGGCGAGGGCCTCGACCCGCTGCTCCAGCACGGCGACGAGCATCCCCTCGCGGGAGCCGAAGTGGTAGTGGACCGCGCCCCGGTTGCGCTGGCCGGCCTGCCGCGTGACCTCCAGCAGCGATGCCGAGTGCACGCCGTGCTCGGCGAACTCCCGGGTGGCCGCCTCGATCAGCCGCTGCCGGGTGTCCTCGGCCTGGTTTCCCTCCCCCATCTCACACCCCCCTGGTCAGATCTTAGGCACGATCCGACCGAGCAGGTCGCCCATCCTGGAGGCAGCGGCCCGACCAGCCTCGAGCACCTCCTCGTGGTTCAGTGGCTCACCGCTGATGCCGGCGGCCAGGTTGGTGACCAGGCTGATGCCGAGCACCTCCATGCCCGCCTCGCGGGCCGCGATGGCCTCGAGCGTGGTGCTCATGCCGACCAGGTGCCCGCCGATGGCACGGACCATCCCGATCTCGGCGGGGGTCTCGTAGTGGGGTCCGGGGAACTGGACGTAGACGCCCTCGTCGAGGCTCGGGTCGGCCTCGCGGCACATCTCGCGCAGCCGGCTCGAGTAGAGGTCGGTGAGGTCCACGAAGGTGGCGCCCTCGATGGGCGACGTGCCGGTCAGGTTGATGTGGTCGCTGATCAAGACGGGCGTGCCCGGCGTCCAGGTGTCCCTGAGTCCGCCGCAGCCGTTGGTCAGCACGATGGCGCGGCAGCCGGCCGCGGCCGCCGTACGCACCCCGTGCACGACCTTCGCGACGCCGTGGCCCTCGTAGAAGTGGGTGCGGCTGAGGAACACCAGCAGGTTGCGGTCGGCGGCGCGGATCGACCGGATCTTGCCGGAGTGCCCGGCGACCGCAGCGGCACTGAACCCCGGCAGGTCGGTGGTGTCGATCTCCGCCGTCGGGCTTCCCCCCATCTTCTCGGCGAGCGCATCGACGGCCGGCAGCCAGCCGGAACCGAGCACCAGGGCGACGTCGTGGGACGGCACACCGGTGAGGTCGGCGAGGGCGGCGGCCGCCTCGGTGGCCAGGTCGTAGGGAGAGCTGTGCGGGGTCACAACCGGGAAACCTACAGGCCGGTTGACCTGCACGGACGTCGCCGCATGGCCGACACATAGTCGGCGGGCGCGTCCGCCGCCTCGGCGGCGTTCGCCAGGACGCCGAGGTACGACGCCGACGGCAGGCCGCCCTCGTAGGCGTCGAGCACGTAGGTCCACGCGACGACCTCGCCGCTGAGGCTGACCACCCGCACCTTGGTCTTGAGGTAGAGCCCCGAGTCGGCCGACTCCCAGCCGTCGAGCGAGGACTCGTCCTCAGGCGTCACGTCGTAGACGGCGACGAAGACCTGCTCGAACGGGTCCTGCACGATCGTCGCGAGCGAGCCGTCCCACCCGTGCTCCTCGCCACCGAAGGTAAGCCGCCAGCCCTCGAGCCAGCCGGTGGTGTGCAGCGGCGAGTGGGGACAGCGCTCACCCATCCGAGCCGGGTCCAGGTTGGTCCCGTAGGCCGCGTACAGGGTCACGAGGAGAGGCTATCTGCCGGCCACACTAGGCTGACGCCGTGACTCACTTCGATGTTCTGGTCCTCGGTGCCGGCCCCGGTGGGTACGTCGCCGCAATCCGTGCCGCGCAGCTCGGCAAGTCGGTTGCCGTGGTGGAGAAGCAGTACTGGGGCGGGGTGTGCCTCAACGTCGGCTGCATCCCCTCGAAGGCGCTTCTCCGCAACGCGGAGATCGCCCACATCATCACGCACGAGAAGAAGACCTTCGGGATCTCGGGCGACCCGACGATGGACTACGCGACGACCCACCAGCGCAGCCGCGGCGTCGCCGACGCGAGCGCCAAGGGCGTGCACTACCTGATGAAGAAGAACAAGATCACCGAGATCGACGGCTGGGGCACGCTGACCGGGCCGAAGGCGATCGACGTGGACCAGGATGGCCAGAAGTCGTCGTACACCTTCGACAACCTGATCATCGGCACGGGCGCCGTGGTGCGCATGCTGCCCGGTATGCAGCCGAGTGCCAACGTGGTCACCTACGAGGAGCAGATCCTCGACGAGGGCCTCCCCGGCTCGATCATCATCGGCGGCTCGGGTGCGATCGGCGTCGAGTTCGCTTACGTGCTGACGAACTTCGGCGTCGACGTGACGATCGTGGAGTTCCTGGACCGGATGGTGCCCACCGAGGACGCCGACGTGTCCAAGGAGCTGCTCAAGCAGTACAAGAAGCTCGGCGTGAAGGTGCTGCTCTCGACCAAGGTCGAGTCGGTCGAGGACACCGGCGGCAAGGTCAAGGTCACCGTCTCCAAGGACGGCAGCGAGGAGGTGCTCGAGGCCGACAAGATGCTCGCCGCGTTCGGCTTCGCGCCGCGGGTCGAGGGCTTTGGGCTCGAGGCGGCCGGCGTGAAGCTCACCGACCGAGGCGCCATCGAGGTCGACGCGCGCGGTCGCACCAACGTCGAGGGCGTCTACGCCATCGGCGACGTCACCGGCAAGCTGATGCTCGCTCACACCGCGGAGGCGATGGGCGTCGTGGCCGCCGAGACGATCGCGGGCGCGGAGACGATGGAGATCGACTTCGACATGATCCCGCGGGCGACGTTCTGCCAGCCGCAGATCGCCTCCTTCGGCTACTCCGAGGCCCAGGCGAAGGAGAAGGGCTACGACGTGAAGGTGGCGTCGTTCCCGTTCTCGGCCAACGGCAAGGCCCGGGGCATGGCGGAGGGCGTCGGCTTCGTGAAGATCGTGGCCGACGCCGAGCACAACGAGATCGTGGGAGCGCACATGATCGGCCCCGAGGTGACCGAGCTGCTGCCGGCGCTCACCCTCGCCCGCCAGTGGGATCTCACCGCCGACGAGGTGGCCCGCAACGTGTTCGCGCACCCGACCCTGTCCGAGGCGATGAAGGAAGCCGTCGAGGGCATCGCCGGCCACATGATCAACCTCTGACATGGTCTCGACAGGCTCGACCAGCGAAAGGGTCGTCATCGTCGGCGGGGGACCCGGGGGCTACGAGTCGGCCCTGGTCGCCGCTCAGCTCGGGGCCGAGGTCACCGTCGTCGACTCCGACGGCATCGGCGGCTCCGCCGTGCTCACCGACTGCGTGCCGAGCAAGACGCTGATCGCGACCGCCGAGGTGATGACCGACCTGGCCGGCGCGGCCGAGCTCGGCGTCAACTTCCGCGACAGCGAGGGCGACGCCGCGACCAGCATCCAGGTCGACCTGGCCAGGGTGAACGCGCGGGTCAAGCAGCTCGCCTCGGACCAGTCCGCCGACATCGCACGGCGCCTGGAGCGCGAGGGTGTCCGCGTGGTCCGGGGCCGCGGACGCCTCGACGGTCCGAACCGGGTCGTGGTCGGCGAGCAGTCGTACGACGCCGACGCGGTGCTGATCGCCACGGGCGCGGCGCCGCGCACTCTCCCGAGCGCACAGCCCGACGGCGAGCGGATCCTGACCTGGGAGGACGTCTACGACCTCACCGAGGTGCCGTCGTCGCTGATCGTGGTGGGGTCCGGCGTCACCGGCGCGGAGTTCGCCAGTGCCTACCTCGCCCTCGGCGTACCGGTCACCCTGGTCTCCTCCCGTGACCGGGTGCTGCCGGGGGAGGACGCGGACGCCTCGCTGGTGCTGGAGGAGGTCTCCACCCGGCGCGGCATGAACGTGCTCTCGAAGTCGCGGATGGAGTCGGTGACCCGCACCGGGGACAGCGTCACGGTCGCCCTCACCGACGGACGCACGGTGGAGGGCTCGCACTGCATCCTGGCCCTGGGCTCGGTGCCCAACACCGCCGGCCTGGGGCTCGACGAGGCTGGCGTCATCCTCAAGGACGGCGGCTTCGTCAACGTCGACCGCGTCTCCCGCACCTCCGCCCGGGGCGTGTACGCCGCCGGCGACTGCACCGGCGTGCTGATGCTGGCCTCGGTCGCGGCCATGCAGGGCCGGATCGCGATGTGGCACTTCCTCGGCGACACCGTGCACCCCCTGGACCTGAAGAAGGTCTCGTCCAACGTCTTCACCGCCCCGGAGATCGCCACCGTCGGCTGGTCACAGGAGGCCGTCGACGCCGGCGAGATGCAGGCGGAGGTGGTGATGCTGCCGCTGTCCGGCAACGCGCGGGCCAAGATGCAGGGCGTCCACGACGGGTTCGTGAAGCTGTTCTGCCGCCCCGGCACCGGCATCGTCGTGGGTGGCGTGGTGGTCGGCCCCCGCGCCAGCGAGCTGATCCACCCGGTCTCGATCGCGGTCGCGGAGTCGCTGACCGCCGACCAGCTGGCCCAGGCGTTCACGGTCTATCCATCGATGAGCGGCTCCATCGCGGAGGCGGCCCGGAGGCTGCACCGGATCTGACCGCTCTGTACGGTGGCCCGATGTCTGCCCGGATATCTGCTGCCATGCTCGCCCTCGGACTGGCCGCCCCGCTGACCCCTCTGCTCACGTCGGGGGCGTCCGCTGTCGAGGACGGCGACCGGCGCGCCGCCACCATCTCGCTGCTGGGCAACGGGCTCGGCCACGGCCATGGCATGTCGCAGTACGGAGCGCAGAGCCGAGCGACCGACGGACAGTCCCACGACAAGATCCTGGGCTTCTACTACCCGGGCACGAGGGTGGGTCGGGCCACCGGGAACGTGTCGGTGCAGATCAGCGCCGACCGCACCCGCGACGTGATCGTCGCCGCCCGCTCGGGCCTCACGGTCAAGCAGGTGGCCGGCACGAAGGTGGTCAAGGCGAGTAGGGCCAAGCCGACGGCGACACGGTGGCGGATCGTGCCGTTGACCGGCAGCCGGAGCAGGATCGACTTCTTCCGGTCGAGGTGGCGGACGCTGGCCACGTGGAAGGGTGCCGCGGAGTTCGCTGCCGCCGGACGACCCGTCACGTTGTTCGCGACGTCGAAGCTGCGGGTGGCCTACCGCGGCAAGCTGCGTGCCATCGGCGGTGACACCGTGAACATCCTCCCGCTCGACGACTACCTCAAGGGCGTCGTCCCAGAGGAGGTGCCCGCGCTCTGGCACCCGCAGGCGGTGCAGGCCCAGGCGATCGCCGCGCGCACCTACGCGGCGTACGAGCGACGCCGGCCGCTGGCCCGGCACTACCAGATCTGCGACACCACCCAGTGCCAGGTCTACGGCGGCTCCTCCGCCGAACACGCGGCCTCGAACCGCGCCATCTCGGCCACCGCCCACGAGGTGCGCACGTCGGGAGGTCAGCCGGCCTTCACGCAGTTCTCCGCCAGCAACGGAGGCTGGACCTCCGCCGGCTCGTTCTCCTACCTGCCCGCGAAGCCGGACCCGTTCGACAAGGTCTACCGAGGCTGGACGGACTCCGTCTCCGCGGCCGAGGTGCAGCGGGCCTACCCGGCGATCGGCACCTTCCAGCGGGCCGAGATCGTCAAGCGCGACGGCAACGGCCAGTGGGGCGGCCGGGTGCTGTCGATCCGCCTGGTCGGGACGAACACCTCCACGGTGATCCCCGGCGAGAGCTTCCGCTCCGTCTTCGGACTGAACTCGACCTACTTCACGCTGAGCTGACGCCTGCCAGGCCACCGGACTGTCGGCCGCGAGCCGTCAGACCGGTCGCGGACGACGACGCGCACCACCAACCCCGCCACCAGCGCCCAGAACGCCGCCCCCACGCCGAGCAGCGTGATGCCGGAGGCGGCGACCACGAAGGTCACCACGGCCGACTCGCGTTCCGCGGGATCGGCCAGGGCCTCGCTCAGCGCGGCGGCCAGGGTGCCGAGCAGGGCGAGACCCGCGGCGGCCTGGATCACCCCGTCCGGCGCGGCATCGACCAGTGCGCCGAGAGCCGAGCAGCCGACGGCGAGGGCGAGGTAGCACCAGGCAGCGGTGGCGGACGCGACCCAGCGGCGGGAGCGGTCGGGGCCGGCGGTCGGACCCGCGGCCAGGGCCGCGGTGATCGCGGCGAGGTTGATGGCGTGGCCGCCGAAGGGCGCACCGAGGGCGGTGCCGATGCCGGTCACGTTCATCGTCTCGCGCCAGGGCACGGGGTACCCATGGCTGGACATGACCGCGACTCCCGGCACGTTCTGGGAAGCCATCGTGACGATGTAGAGCGGAAGCGCGAGGCTCACGACGGCCGACACCGTCCACTCCGGGGTGGTCCAGACCAGGGAGGGCGCGAGGTCCCCGGCGCGCACGGACGACCCGGCCTCGACGATCACCACGACCAGGGCGACGAACAGTGCGGCGGGGACCGCCCAGCGACGACTGAGTGCGTGCATGACCAGCCAGGTGATGACCACCGGACCCACCAGCAGAGGTTCGTCGACCACGGCCGTCACCGGCGCCAGACAGAGGTGAAGCAGGACGCCGGCGAGCATCCCGCGGGCCAGGGCCGGCGGGATCGCCGCGATCAGGTCACCCAGCCGCGGGATCAGGCCGGTGGCCAGGATCAGTACGCCGGTGACCAGGAACGCGCCGACCGCGGCCGGCCAGCCGCCGGCGACGGTGCCGGTCGAGACCAGCAGCGCGGCGCCGGGGGTCGACCAGGCCAGGGTCAGGGGCGTGCGGTGTCGCAGGCTCAGCCAGAGCATGCCGAGCCCCTGGGTCACGCAGAGAGCGAGGAGGCCGGACGCCGCCTCGGCGGATGAGGCCCCGACGGCGGTCAGACCGGCCAGGACGACGACGAACGTGCTGCTGAAGCCGACGATCGCGGTGACGACCCCGCCGACGACGGGACCGTGTTCGGAAGCGGTCAGGACAGCACCAGCACCAGGTCGCCGCCCTCGACCGCCTGGGTGCCGGAGAAGGCGAGCCGTTCGACGGTCCCTTCGACGGGGGCGGTGATCGACGCCTCCATCTTCATCGCCTCGATGGTGGCGACGGTGTCGCCCGCCGCCACCTTGTCGCCCTCCGCGACGGTCACCGTCACAGCACCCTGGAACGGGGCCGCGACGTGGCCGGGCTTGGTGGTGTCGGCCTTCTCGGTGGCCACCACCTCGGAGGCGACGCTGGTGTCGCGGACGCTGATCGGCCGCAGCTGCCCGTTGATGAGGGCCATCACGGTGCGGAACCCGCGCTCGTCAGGGTCGCTGATCGCCTGTACGCCGAGGATCAGGGTCTTGCCCTCGCCGAGCTCGACCACGTGCTCCTCGCCCTGGCGCAGCCCGTAGAGATAGTCGCGAGTCGGCAGCACCGACACGTCGCCGTAGCGTTCGCGCGCCTCCCGGAAGTCCTGGGTGGGCCCGGGGAAGAGCAGCTGGTTGAGCGTGGTCCGTCGGGTCGCCTGATCGCCCGAGAGCCCTGCTTCCTGCTCGGGAGTGAGGGTCTCGGAAAGCTTCTTCCACGACCGGCCTTCGAGTGCCTTGGCGCGGAACGGCTCGGGCCAGCCGCCGGGCGGGACGCCGAGCTCGCCGTTGAGGAAGCCGATCACCGAGTCCGGGATGTCGAACCTGGCGGGGTCCTCCGCGAACTCCGCGGGGTCGGCGCCGATGCCGACCAACGAGAGGGCCAGGTCGCCGACCACCTTCGAGGAAGGGGTCACCTTGACCACATTGCCGAGGATGTCGTTGGCGGCGGCGTACATGTCCTCGACCTGCTCGAACTTCTCGCCGAGTCCGAGCGCGATCGCCTGCTGGCGGAGGTTGGACAGCTGGCCGCCGGGGATCTCGTGGCGGTAGACGCGGCCGGTGGGCGACGGCAGGCCGGACTCGAACGGCGCGTAGAGCCGTCGGGTCGCCTCCCAGTAGGGCTCCAGGGCGTTGACCGCCGACAGGGACAGGCCGGTCTCGCGGTCGGAGTGGTCGGTCGCCGAGACGAGCGCCGACAGCGGCGGCTGCGAGGTGGTGCCGGCCATCGACGCGCAGGCGGCGTCGACCGCGTCCACGCCCGACTCGATCGCCGCGACCAGGGTGGCCAGCTGGCCGCCGGGGGTGTCGTGGGTGTGCAGGTGCACCGGGAGGTCGAAGCGCGCCCGCAGCGCGGTGACGAGCGTCCGCGCGGCGGGTGCCCGCAGCAGGCCGGCCATGTCCTTGATCGCGAGCACGTGCGCGCCGGCCTCGACGATCTGCTCGGCCAGGGCCAGGTAGTAGTCGAGCGTGTAGAGCGCCTCGTTCGGGTCGGACAGGTCGCCGGTGTAGCAGAGAGCCACCTCGGCGACCGTGGAGCCGGTCGCCCGGACCGCCTCGATCGCCGGCCGCATCTGCTCGACGTCGTTGAGCGCGTCGAAGATCCGGAACACGTCGATGCCGGTCGCGGCGGCCTCCTCGACGAAGGCGTTCGTCACCGCGGTGGGGTACGGCGTGTAGCCGACCGTGTTGCGTCCACGCAGCAGCATCTGCAGGCAGATGTTCGGCACCGCCTGGCGCAGCGACGCCAGCCGCTCCCACGGATCCTCGGTGAGGAAGCGCAGGGCCACGTCGTACGTCGCGCCGCCCCAGGCCTCGAGCGACCACAGCTCCGGCGTGGTCCGGGCGACGTGACCGGCGACGGTGAGCAGGTCGCGGGTGCGGACCCGGGTGGCCAGCAGCGACTGGTGGGCGTCGCGGAACGTGGTGTCGGTGACCGCGACCCGGTCCTGGGCGCGCAGCCTGCGGGCGAACTCCTCGGGCCCGACCTCGAGCAGCAGCTGGCGGGTGCCGTCGGGCGCCGGCACGTCGAGGTTGGTCGGAGGGAGCTTGGTGGCCGGATCGAGGGTCACCGGCGCATCCCCGTACGGCTTGTTGACCGTGACGTGCGCCAGGTAGTGCAGCAGCTTGGTGCCCCGGTCGGCCTGCCCGCGTGCCTGCAGCAGCTGCGGGTGGGTCTCGATGAACGAGGTGGTGATGTCGCCGGCCGCGAAGTCCGGGTCGTCGAGCACGGCCTGCAGGAACGCGATGTTGGTCGTCACGCCGCGGATCCGGAACTCGGCGACCGCGCGCCGCGCCTTCTCCACCGCCATGTCGAAGGTCCGGCCCCTGCAGGTGAGCTTGGCGAGCATCGAGTCGAAGTGGGGGGAGACCTCCGCACCCGTGTACGTCGTACCGCCGTCGAGGCGGATACCCCCGCCGCCGGGGGAGCGATAGGTGGTGATCATCCCGGTGTCGGGCCGGAAGTCGTTGGCAGGATCCTCGGTGGTGATCCGGCACTGCAGCGCGGCGCCGTGCACGGCGATGCTCTCCTGCGAGAGCCCGAGGTCGGCCAAAGTCTCCCCGGCCGCGATCCGCATCTGCGACTGAACGAGGTCGACGTCGGTGACCTCCTCGGTCACGGTGTGCTCGACCTGGATCCGGGGGTTCATCTCGATGAAGACGTAGTTGCCGTCCGGGTCGAGCAGGAACTCCACCGTGCCGGCGTTGCGGTAGCCGATCTCCTGCGCGAAGCGCACGGCGTCCGCGCACATCCGGACCCGGATGTCCGGATCGAGGTTCGGGGCCGGCGCGATCTCGACCACCTTCTGGTGCCGGCGCTGCACCGAGCAGTCGCGCTCGAAGAGGTGGATCACGTTGCCCTCGCCGTCGGCGAGGATCTGCACCTCGATGTGCCGGGGGTCGGTCACCGCCTGCTCGATGAAGACCGTCGGGTCGCCGAAGGCGCCCTCGGCCTCGCGCATGCAGGCCTCGACCGCGTCGCGCAGTCGTGCCGGGTCGTCCACCCGGCGCATCCCGCGCCCGCCGCCGCCGGCGACGGCCTTCACGAACAGCGGCGAGGGCAGGCTCGTGGCGGCCTCGACCAGCGCGTCGACGTCCGTCGACGGCTCGACCGATGCCAGCGTCGGTACGCCGGCCGCCTTGGCCGCAGCGATCGCGCGCGCCTTGTTGCCGGTCAGCTTGAGCACGTCGGCGGTCGGGCCGATGAAGGTGATGCCCGCGTTGGCGCAGGCCTCGGCAAGGTCGGGGTTCTCGGACAGGAAGCCGTAGCCGGGGTAGACCGCGTCGGCGCCGGAGCTGATGGCGACGTCGACGATCGCGTGCGGGTCGAGGTAGGCCCGCACCGGGTGGCCGCGCTCGCCGATCTCGTAGGCCTCGTCGGCCTTCAGCCGGTGCTCGGACCAGCGGTCCTCGTACGGGAACACCGCCACCGTCCGGGCGCCGACCTCGTACGCGGCACGAAACGCGCGGATGGCGATCTCACCACGGTTGGCCACGAGCACCTTGGAGAACATGGGCGCAACGATAGGAGTGCGACGGCCCGCGTGGGTCCGGCGGTCCTCACGATGGACACCTCTACTCCAGGAACTGCGCGACCAACCCCGGCACGCCGGCGTCGGCGACGCCGACGGCCATCGGCTCGGGCACGTCGAGCAGGGTCACCGAGCCGCCGCCGCCCGCCGTGGTGGCCATCATCGAGGTGAGGCCGACCCGCCGCTGCCAGAAGGTCGAGCGGAAGGTCCAGCCGATCACGTGGTCGGCCCCGAGCACCTCACGGCTGCGCAGCAGGCTGCCGGACCGCGCCACCAGGTAGCCGTCGACGAGCAGGTGCCCGAGCGCCCGGCTCCGGTCCGCGGCGAGCCCGGCCGCGGCCGCAACGAACAGCGCGACGGTGACCAGCAGCCACCAGGGCGCCCGGTTGGCAAGCACCAGGCCCAGCACGACCGCCGCCAGGACGAGGGTCGGCGTCAGCGCCCGGACGTAGCGACGCCGCCGGGCAGCCGGGCCGTGACCCTGCAACGGACCCAGCACCGGGGGCCGCGAGCCGACGATGGCGATCGCGGCGCGGTCGATGACCTCGCGCGGGGCGGGCGGCAGCAGTGCGGAGCTGCCCTGCTGGGTGGCCCGCAGGCCGGTCGCGATCGCGTTCAGCCGCGCCCCCCTGGCTGCCCGCAGACCGAGCGGCTCGCCGATGCTGATCCCGGCCACCCGTTCGTCGTCCAGACTGGTCTCGCGCGTCGTGAGCAGACCCCGGGAGACGTGCCAGGAGCCGTCGGCGTGGCCGAGCCGGAAGGCCCAGTTGGTGACCAGGTAGCCGATCACCGACAGCATCACCGCGGCGACACCGAGGCCGACGACGGCCAGCATCGCCGCGGTCCAGATCGGCACCGCGAGCGACCACTCGTCCGGATCGAGGTTGTCGTAGAAGTCGAGGGCGTTGAGGAGCTGGCTGCCGGCACCGAGCAGCGCGGCCGCCATCACGACGCCGGCGCTGGTGAACGGCGCGAACCGCAGCCAGGACGGGTCGAACACCACGGCCGGAACCCCGTTGGTCGAGCCGGTCGGGCCGGTGGCGACCGGCGCCACCCGGAGCAGCTCGTCGCGTAGCCGTCGGGCCCGGTCGACCGGCAGCCCGTCGAGGTCGAGCCGCTCGTCCTCGCTGGTCGAGGCGGTGCCGGTGCCGACCCGGACCGTGGTGAGTCCCAGGATCCGGTGGATCGGGGAGGCGGTGAGGTCGACGGTGCGGACCCGCTCGAGCTGCGTGGAGAGCACGTGCCTGCTGAACAGGCCGCGCTTCAGCTCCACGCGGCCGCCCGCGATCCGGAAGCGGGTCGTGAGGTAGCGCGCCAGGCCGAGCGCGATCGGGATCACGATCGTGAGGTACTGCCACGGGCGCTCGGTCGCGGCGCCCGCGACGAAGACGGCCAGCAGCGGGATGATGAAGCGACCCACCTCACGGATCGGGTGGACCAGCATCATCCGCGGGTCGAGGCGCTGCCACTCCTGGTCGCGAGCGAGCTCGCTCACGCCGACCCGCTCATGTGGCATCGCCCTCGACGGCGTCCGCCTTGAGCGTCAGCTCGTCGACCAGCTGCTGGGCGCGGTCCTTCGCCAGCCCGTCGATCTGCAGCGCGCCGGCCGCCGAGGCCGTGGTGACGGTGACGGTGGCCAGCCCGAACAGGCGCGCCACCGGGCCCTCGGCGTAGTCGACGGTCTGGATCCGCGACATGGGTGCGATCCGGCGCTCGCGTGCCCACCAGCCGGTCTGGGTGTAGACCGCGGTCTCGGTCACCTCCCAGCGGTGCACGAGGTAGCGCCACTGCGGCACCACGACGACGTACGCCGCCAAGCCGGCGAGCGCGACCGTGACCATCCACCAGTGGAGGTCGACGGCGTCCCAGGCGAGCACGATCACGGTCAGCACGGCGATGGTGAACAGGCCCTCGGTGAGGCTGCCGAGCTGCCACATCAGCCGCGCCCGGGGGCTCACCCGCTCACTGGGCTCGCGCAGCGTCGCCGAGGTTTGCATGAGGTGAGGCTACGACCCGCGAACCGAACTACAGTTCCCGGCATCAGACAGAGCATGAGAGCCATCACGATCATCCTCACCCTGGTGGGCACAGCCGCCGTGGCCATGCCCGCCACCCCCGCCGCGGCGGGAGTCACACTGTGCGACGGAAAGGTCGCGACGGTCATCGGCACCCCTGGTGACGACATCCTGCGTGGCACAGCCGAGGGCGATGTCATTGCCGGCCTCGGCGGCGACGACGCGGTCCTCGCCGGCGCCGGTGACGACGTCATCTGCGGCGGCAGGGGAGCCGACCGCCTCTTCGGTGAGGACGGCAACGACACCGTGTTCGCCGGCAGGGCGGGCCGGGTCGACGACCGATTCCGCCCCGACCTGCTCGACGGCGGTCCTGACGACGATCACCTCGATATCGGCCGGGAGAAGGCGTCGCTCGGGACCGGCATCTCCGGGGTGGTCAGGTTCGGGACCGCCACCGATGGTGTCGTGGTCGACCTGGCCGAACGCAGCGCGGTGGGAGACGGAAACGACACCGTGATCCCGCGGCCCGGACTGAAGCTGAACGGCACGGCGGACGACGACGTCCTGAGCGGCAGCGACTTCGCCGAGGCGATCAGGGGATACGGCGGCTCCGACACGATCAAGGGTCGCGCCGGCGACGACCGTCTCCAGGGCGACGACATCACGGCGACCACCGGGGGGACCGACGACGACCGCATCAACGGTGGGGCCGGCAACGACGTGGTGATCGGGACGATCGGCGCCGACGCCCTGCGCGGCGGTCCTGGTGTGGACCTCGTGGACGCGCAAGGTCACGGCAGCAGCCGGGTCCTCGGCGGCGACGGGAACGACTCGCTGCGGGTCTTCGTCGGCACGGCTCCGGGAGTGGGCATCTTCGGGCAGGCCGGACGAGACGGCGTCGTGATCGACGCCTTCGGCCTGGTCGAGATCCGGATGAGGGGAGGCGCCGTTTCCGTGGACGGGAGCAGGATCGGCTCCATCGATACCGAGCGCGTGTCCATGGCCGTCCGCGCGGCGCTGGACTACTACGGGGACAACGGGCCGGACGAGGTGTCCGCCGGCGCGCACGCCCGTCTCCGCGCCTGGACTCGCGGCGGCAACGACGTGGTCAGGGGCTCTGACGAACCCGACCACGTGGACGCAGGACGCGGCACCGACGAGGTGCGCGCGAGAGCCGGTCGCGACATCTGCCTGGGCGCTGAGCGACGGAGCAGCTGCGAGGTGACGACCCGATGAAGCCCCCGGTGCCAGCTGGACTGGTCATCCTCGCGGGCGGCGGCGATGACATCCTGTTCGGCGGGCCGGGTCGGGTGGTCTCCACGGCGAGGACGGGAACGACATCCTGTTCGCCGGCAGGGCGGCGTGGGTCGAGGGTCGATCGGACCAGCTGACCGGCGGTCAGCCCTTGAGCTCGCAGATCACCGCGCCGTTGGTGACGGTGGCGCCTACCTCGGCCTGCAGGCCGGTCACGATGCCGGACTTGTGGGCCTTGATCGGCTGCTCCATCTTCATCGCCTCCATCACGACCACGACGTCGCCCTCGGCGATCTCCTGACCCTCCTCGACGGCGATCTTCACGATGGTGCCCTGCATCGGGCTGGTCACGGCGTCGCCGCTCGCTGCGGCGCCGGCCTTCTTGCCCGACTTCCGCTTCGGCTTGGCGCCGCCGCCCGAGGCGGTCGCGATGCCGCCGAGACCACCGGGCAGCACGACCTCGAGCCGGCGACCGCCGACCTCCACGACCACGCTCTGCCGCTCCTGCGGCTCGTCGGCCTCGGCGGTCTCTCCGGCGTACGGCGCGATCTGGTTGTCGAACTCGGTCTCGATCCAGCTGGTGTAGACGCCGAACGTCTTCTCGTCTCCCACGTACGCCGGATCGCGGACCACCGCGGCGTGGAACGGGATCACGGTCGGCATCCCGTCCACCACGAACTCGTCGAGGGCGCGCCGCGAGCGTTCGAGCGCCTGGGTGCGGTCGCGGCCGGTGACGATCAGCTTGGCCACGAGGGAGTCGAAGGAGCCGGGGATCGTCTCGCCCTCGACGTAGCCGCCGTCGACCCGGACGCCGGGACCGCTCGGCGGCTCCCACTTCGACAGGGTGCCGGGTGCGGGCATGAAGTTGCGGCCGCCGTCCTCGGCGTTGATGCGGTACTCGATCGAGTGCCCCACGACCTCGGGGTCGTCGTAGCCGAGCTCCTCGCCGGCCGCGATCCGGAACATCTCGCGGACCAGGTCGATTCCGGTGACCTCCTCGGAGACCGGGTGCTCCACCTGGAGGCGGGTGTTGACCTCGAGAAACGAGATGGTGCCGTCCTGGCCGACCAGGAACTCGCACGTGCCGGCGCCGACGTAGCCGGCCTCCCGCAGGATCGCCTTCGAGCTCTCGTAGAGCTTCTTGACCTGGTCGTCGCTGAGGAACGGCGCGGGCGCCTCCTCCACCAGCTTCTGGTGCCGGCGCTGGAGCGAGCAGTCGCGGGTCGAGATGACGACCACGTTGCCGTGCTGGTCGGCGAGGCACTGCGTCTCCACGTGCCGGGGCTTGTCGAGGTAGCGCTCCACGAAGCACTCGCCGCGGCCGAACGCCGTGACCGCCTCGCGCACCGCCGAGTCGAACATGTCGGCGACCTCGCTCATCTCCCGCGCGACCTTGAGACCGCGACCGCCGCCGCCGAACGCTGCCTTGATCGCGATCGGGAGACCGTTCTCCTCCGCGAACTTCACCACCTCGTCGGCGTCCGCGACCGGGTCCTTGGTGCCGGAGACCAGGGGAGCGCCCACCTTCTCGGCGATGTGGCGGGCCTTGACCTTGTCGCCGAGGTTCTCGATGGCGTCCGGCGGGGGACCGATCCACACCAGACCGGCGTCGATCACGGCGCGGGCGAAGTCGGCGTTCTCGGCGAGGAAGCCGTAGCCGGGGTGCACCGAGTCGGCACCGGACTTCTGCGCCACCGCGATGATCTTGGCGATGTCGAGGTAGGACGCGGCCGGGGTCGCGCCGCCCAAGGAGTGCGCCTCGTCGGCCAGCCGGACGAACAGCGCGTCGCGGTCGGGGTCGGCGTACACCGCGACGCTGCCGATGCCGGCGTCCTTGCAGGCCCGGACCACCCGGACGGCGATCTCGCCTCGGTTGGCGATGAGGACCTTCTCGAGGGGCTTGCTCTCGGGCACCTTGACTCCTGCACTGCGTCTGTCCGCGGGGCTGCTCGGTAGATGATCTCCGCCGGGCAGAGTATCGCCCGCGCCACCTATGCTCGGTCACGTGTCCGAGTACGCACAGGAACGCAAGGGCTTCTGGCGCGAGCCGGACGGCACTCCCACCGCGGAGTCTGTGGCGCTGGAGGCCTGGGCCCGGGCCGCCCACGAGATCCTGGTCACAACGGCCGAGACCTATCACGGTGTGATCCGCGAGCCCGAGATCGCAGAGAAGCTGCAGACGACCACTGGCATCCGCACCACGCGTCCGTTCGGACGGTGGCTGGACAAGGTGCTCGGCCCGGTGAGCAAGTACTGCGAGATGAGCGGTGAGCCGCCGCTCACCTCGCTGGTGGTGGGCCAGGGCGACGACCTGTACGCCGCCCGCCTGCGTCTCGAGTGCTACCGGTGGGCCGGCTCGGCACCGGCCGGCGGGGGAGAGCCCGCGCCGCTCTCGATCACCGTCAACCGGCCGCCCCGGGCGGCCCGGGAGCCGAAGGCGCCGGCGCCGGCGCCCAAGAGGGTCGCCAAGTCCGACAGGCCGATCGAGGTCTGCTCCTCCTGCTTCATGGCGCTGCCGGCCACGGGCATCTGCGACAACTGTTCCTGAGGGTCTCGATACGCCCGACGAACCTCGGTGGTCGGGTAGGCCGAGCCCCTGAGCGAGGTCGTGTCGCGGCCACTACTGCTGCTCGCTTGATCAGCTCAAGGCGCCGACGTCCGGGGTCTGCCCGGGATATCGCCGCTCGATCTCCCTGGCGTACCACCGCTCGGCGCGGTCGACCAGCACCGCCTGGCCTCCGGGGAGCCGGCCGACGCCGTGGCTCCAGAACGCGTTGGAGGCGATCCGCAGCAGGGGGTACCACGGCGGCCGGGCGGGCTGGTCGAGGTCGCGCATCGCGCCCCGGCCGAGCAGCCAGGTGGCCACACTCAGCCCGCGCTCGCGTTCGAAGCGCCGCCGCAGGTGACTCATCGGCGACTGGTCGTAGACGTCGACCAGCGCCTGGGCGAGGGCGCGCGAGCTCGCATCCGGGGCCGGGTCGTACGACAGCATCCGGTAGAGAACGCGCCGGCCCTGGCGTTCGGTGCGCGGCAGCCACTCCTCGTCGACGCCCATCAGCCAGCCGACGTATGACCACAGATGCATGATCGCGGCCGAGTCGGCTCGCGTGACCCGGACGCCCAGCAGCCGCGCGTGCAGCATGAACGAGGTGGAGAAGACGCCGAGCGTGGAGGCCTGGTCGTACTGGTTGATCGGTACGCCGCGCAGGTCCCAGTCCCAGGTCGGGTCCCGCTCCAGCATGTGGTTCACCAGCCCGTGCATGATCCGGACGTGCACGGCCAGCCGCCAGCCGTCGCCGTCCCGGGCCAGCCCGCCCGGTGCGGTGACGCCCCGCCACCAGGTGGTGGTCTCGCCGATCCGGCGCAGCGTCTCCGCGCCGGTCAGCCGGCCGGTGCGCACCAGTGGCTCCAGCGCCGCGGAGGTGCGGTAACCCCCGAGCAGGGAGCCGAAGGTCAGCACCAGGGCGGCATCTGCGCCGAACGCGCGGCACGCCCGTGCGCCGCGGGCGAGCAGGTCGTCGTCGACCCAGTCGGGCCGGCGTTCGACCACGGAGAAGAAGTCCCGCAGGGGCGCCGGGGTGTCCGCCGAGAGGCCCTTGTCCAGGGCCGACCGGACCTGGGCCACGGTCACGGTCCGCTCCTCGCGCACGGCCCGCGCCAGCGCCGCGGCCGGCTCGTCGC
>JALZCZ010000093.1 GCA_030862825.1 Actinomycetota bacterium
GGGCCCGGTAGGTCGCCGCCGCCTCGTTGAGGTTGAAGAGCGTGTCCTTCTGGCCCTGCATCAGCAGCACCGGAATCCGGATCTTGTGGAGGTACGACACTGCCGACGCCCGCCGGAGGTGGGCGACGGAGCTGGGCGAGAAGCTGCCCGTCGATCCGGCGGTGACCAGCGTCGTGCACACGAAGGTGGGGAAGTTGGGGCAGAGGAAGAGCCGGGCGGGGTCGGCCTGGGCGTTCTCCAGGCCCGAGAGGACGCCCAACGCCGAGAAGCCCAGTCCCCAGAACAGCTTGACCGCGCCGGGCGTGCGGGTGGAGACCCCTGCGCTCTGGGCGACGTTGTTGGGCCCGAGGGAGTAGGAGAGGTCGTTCCAGGTGATGAACGGGATGATCGTGTCCAGGCGCGGGTCGACCGAGGCGGTGGCGAGCTGCACCGCGCCGCCGTACGAGCCGCCCGTCATGCCGACCCGGGGGTCGCGCCGGCGGTCCAGCTTCACGATGTCGAGGCGCGGCGCCGGTCGCTCGTGCGCGGCGTCCCGGAACGCGATGCCGGCGGCCCCGCCGAGATAGCTGATCAGCTGCTGGGCCGCGCGGCCGTCGTAGCGCGGGTCGTCGAGGGTGATCTTGCAGCCGGAGCCACCGAAGCCGAGGCCGGAGTACGACAGCACGACGTAGCCGCGGCTCGCCAGCATCCGAGCGGTCGGGGCCTGGTCGTTCTTCGAGCCGCCGAAGCCGTTGGTGGTCAACACCGCCGGTGCGGGTCGCCGCTTGGTCGCCGACACGGGGCGGTAGAGGTCGCCGACGATGTCACACGTGGTGGTCCGGCCTGCCGGTCCGACCCTCACCTCGAAGTGCAGGGTCTCCTTCGAGATCTGCGGTGCGGCCGAGGTGGGCGCTGACGTGGCCGCAGGGCCCGCCTCCGCGGGCGGCGTCGTCAGCAGCCCGCCGGCCAGCACCAGCACCACGAGGTGGGCCAGTCGATGGGTCGGGGTCACGGAGCCTCCAGTGGTCGTCGTCACGCAAACGCCTCGCGCGCGGTGGGGTTACGGGCAGCCGAAGAGAGCGACAAACCCAAAGTTGAGTGGAACAGACTCAACTCTTGAGCCGTTGTGCATGGTGACGAACCACCGCCTGACCAGGAGAATCACGCACATGAGCCAGTTCGGGGCCGACAAGTTCACCACCCGCAGCCGCGAGGCGATCGAGGCTGCCCAGCTGTCCGCGACCACCACCGGCAACACCACCACCGAGCCGATCCACCTGCTCGTGGCGCTGCTGCGCCAGGAGGAGGGGACGGCCCGGACCATGATCACCAAGGCCGGGGTCGACGTCGGCCGCCTGACCGCGCAGGCGGAGGCCGCGCTCGCGGCGCTTCCGCGCGCCAGCGGTGCGACCGTGAAGCAGCCCGCCGCGTCGGCGGCCCTCACCCGCGTGCTCGCGGGTGCGCTGGACCTGGCGTCGAGCATGAAGGACGACTACGTCGCCACCGAGCACCTGCTGATCGCCCTGGCCGGCACCGAGTCGAGCGCGCAGAAGCTGCTCGGCGACGCCGGCCTGACCGAGGCGGGCCTGCGCGAGGGCCTGACCGCTGTGCGCGGCAACCGCAGGGTCACCTCGGAGGACGCCGAGTCGACGTACGAGGCGTTGGACAAGTACTCCGTCGACCTCACCCAGGCAGCCGAGGACGGCCGCCTCGACCCCGTGATCGGCCGCGACGCGGAGATCCGGCGCGTGGTGCAGGTGCTGAGCAGGCGGACCAAGAACAACCCGGTGCTGATCGGCGATCCGGGCGTCGGCAAGACCGCCGTCGTCGAGGGTCTCGCGCAGCGGGTGGTGGAGGGCGACGTGCCGGACTCGCTCAAGGGCCGACGGGTGCTGAGCCTCGACCTGGCCGCGATGGTGGCCGGGGCGAAGTACCGCGGCGAGTTCGAGGAGCGGCTCAAGGCCGTGCTCGAGGAGATCAAGGACGCAGGCGGGCAGATCATCACGTTCAACGACGAGCTGCACACGGTCGTCGGCGCGGGTGCCGGTGGCGACTCCGCGATGGACGCGGGCAACATGCTCAAGCCGATGCTGGCCCGTGGCGAGCTGCACATGATCGGCGCGACCACGCTCGACGAGTACCGCGAACGGATCGAGAAGGACCCGGCGCTCGAGCGCCGCTTCCAGCAGGTCTTCGTCGGCGAGCCCAGCGTCGAGGACACCGTGCAGATCCTGCGCGGCATCCAGGAGAAGTACCAGGCCCACCACGGCGTCCGGATCACCGACGCCGCGCTGGTGGCGGCCGCGACGCTCTCCGACCGCTACATCACCGGTCGGCAGCTGCCCGACAAGGCGATCGACCTTGTCGACGAGGCCGCCAGCCGGCTGCGGATGGAGATCGAGTCGTCGCCGGAGGAGATCGACCAGCTCCGCCGCGCCGTCGACCGGCTGAAGATGGAGGAGTTCGCGCTCGAGAAGGAGAGCGACGAAGCCTCGAAGGAGCGGCTGGCCC
This sequence comes from Actinomycetota bacterium, assembly GCA_030862825.1. Lineage (GTDB taxonomy): Bacteria > Actinomycetota > Actinomycetes > Propionibacteriales > Nocardioidaceae > Nocardioides. The sequence goes on from JALZCZ010000093.1 coordinate 2,491, forward strand.
ACCTGCGCGCCGACCTGGCCGACCGCGAGGAGGAGCTGCGCGGGCTCGAGGCCCGGTGGGAGCAGGAGAAGGCCTCGCTCGAGGGCGAGGGCGAGCTGCGCCGCGCGCTCGACCAGCTCCGCACCGAGGCCGACAAGTACCTCCGCGAGGGCAACCTCGAGGCCGCCAGCAAGATCCGGTACGAGTCGATCCCCGAGCTCGAGAAGAAGCTCTCCGCGGTCGAGCAGGCAGAGCGGTCCGAGGTCGCTCCGCTGGTCGGCGAGGAGGTCGGCGCCGAGCAGGTCGCCGAGGTCGTCGAGGCGTGGACCGGCATCCCGACCGGTCGGATGCTCGAGGGCGAGACCGCCAAGCTGCTCCGGATGGAGGAGGTCATCGGCGAGCGGCTGGTCGGCCAGGCCGACGCCGTACGCGCGGTGAGTGACGCCGTACGCCGCTCGCGGGCCGGCATCTCCGACCCGAACCGGCCCACCGGCTCGTTCCTCTTCCTGGGCCCGACCGGCGTCGGCAAGACCGAGCTCGCGAAGGCGCTGGCCGACTTCCTGTTCGACGACGAGCGGGCGATCGTGCGGATCGACATGAGTGAGTACTCCGAGAAGCACTCGGTGTCGCGGCTGGTGGGTGCGCCTCCCGGCTACGTCGGCTACGAGGAGGGCGGCCAGCTCACCGAGGCCGTCCGCCGGCGTCCCTACTCCGTCGTGCTGCTCGACGAGGTGGAGAAGGCACACCTGGAGGTCTTCGACATCCTGCTGCAGGTGCTCGACGACGGCCGGCTCACCGACGGCCAGGGGCACACCGTCGACTTCCGCAACACGATCCTGATCCTCACCAGCAACCTGGGCTCCCACTACCTGGTCGACCCGACTCTCGACCCGGAGAAGAAGAAGGAGTCGGTGCTGGCTCTGGTGCGGTCGAGCTTCAAGCCCGAGTTCCTCAACCGGCTCGACGAGATCGTGCTGTTCGAGTCGCTGGGCAAGGACGATCTCGCCCACATCGTCGACCTGCAGCTCGCGCTGCTCGAGACGCGGCTGGCGGTGCGACGGATCAGCATCGAGGTCACTGACGCCGCCCGGGCCTGGCTGGCCGAGACCGGCTACGACCCGGCGTACGGCGCCCGCCCGCTGCGGCGCCTGATCCAGACCGCGATCGGTGACCCGCTGGCCAAGCTGCTGATCGGCGGCGAGGTGGTCGACGGCGGCCGGGTCACGGTCGACGCGGGTGAGGGCGGGCTCACCCTGGCCACCTGAGGGTCATCGGCGCTCTGATGCAATAGGGGGCATGCCTTCCCAGAGCCCCGCCCCTGAGCGTCCCCGCCAGGTGACGCTCGCCGCGTGGCTGATCGTGGGCGGCTCGGTGCTGGTCGTGCTGTCCGCCTTCGAGCAGATGTCGGGCCTGCACAGCCTGGAGACCCAGGAGTCGATCTCCGACTTCCTCTCGCGGTCGCCGGGTGACCAGCTGGGGCTGAGCGTCGACGGCGCCCAGTCGCTGCTCCGGGTGCTCGCGATGGTGGGTGGTGCGGCGGCGGCCGCCGCGGCGATCCTCGGTCATCGGGTGCTGAGCCGCTCGCGCAGCGCGCGCCTGGGCCTGACCGTGCTGGCGCCGCTTCTTCTCGTCGGTGGCATGGCGGTCTTCGGGTTCGTGGCCGCCCTGGTCGTGGTGTCGGTGGTGATGCTGTGGCTGCAGCCCGCCAAGGACTGGTTCAACGGCGTGACGCCGCCACCACCGCCCGCCCGGGCGCCGGCGTTCGAGCAGTCACCGACTCCTCCGCCGGCGCCTACGCCGACACCCGGGCCGCCGACCATGGGCCAGCCGCCCGCGTCCCGTCCCGCCTCGGTCACCGGCGCCTGCGTCGTGACCTGGGTGGTCTGCGGGTTGGCGCTGTGCCTGATGGGCCTGACCGTGATGGTGCTGCTGGCGGCACCGGACACGGTCTTCGACGAGCTGCGCCGCCAGGACCCCGACCTCGACCTGGGCGGGCTCAGCGAGGGAGAGGTGCGCGAGGCGGCCTTCATCTTCAGCGGCATCGGCGGCGCCTGGTGCCTCGCGGCCATCGGCTTCGCCGTGGTGACGTTCCGCGGACTGCGATGGGGTTGGGTGGCCCTGCTGGCCTCGACCGTCGCCGCCGGCGTCGCGTCGACGTTCGTGATGGTCAGCAGCCTGGTGATGGTGGCGCCGCTGGCAGCATCCGCCGTCACCGTGGGCCTCCTGCTCCGTCCGGAATCCAGGGCTTGGTGTCGCAGAACGACCCGGCGGCGTGGTTCAGTGTCGCCATGAGCGACCCCAACAACCCACCTCCGGGCAACCCGTACGGCGACCCGCCGCCGAGCAACCCCTACGGCCGGCCGGAGCAGCCCGCCGAGCCGCCGGCGTACGGACAGCCCTACGGCGAGCAGCCTCCCGCCCAGCCCTACGGCCAGCAGCCCTACGGCGCCGCGCACTACGGCACGAGCGACCCCGAGAAGCGGCCCGGCACGGTGACCGCCGCGTCCATCATCACCATCATCTTCTCGGCGCTGAGCCTGGCGGGGTTCACCATCATCGCGGTGGTCGCGCAGATGAGCGACGACCTCGCCGACGAGGTCACCCGGGAGATGGAGGGCCAGTCCGGGCTGGAGGACTACTCCGCCCAGGAGCTGCTCAACATCGTGACCGGGATCTTCGTGGTCCTGGCGATCTGGTCGCTGATCGCCCTCGTGATGGCTGTCCTCGCGATGCGGCGCCAGAACTGGGCCCGGATCGTCACTGTGGTCTCGGCGGCGATGACCGCTCTGCTCAGCCTGCTGGGCATCACCTCGGTCGTCTCCGGGGTGACCCTGATCGCGGCCGTCGCGGCGATCGTCCTCTACTTCGTCGGCGGCGCCAACGAGTGGTACTCCCGCAAGAACGCGCCGCCGCAGCTGCCCACCGGCACCACGCAGCCCTGGGGCTAGGCCGTCAGGTCTGTATCGCGCAGTCGCCGGGTGACCTCCTCGACCACGACGCGTTCCTTGCAGAACGCCCAGCGGACGAGGTGGCGCCCGGCTTCCTTGTCGTCGTACAACCTCTGCGCCGGGATCGCGACCACACCGGCCCGCTCGGGCAGCGCGAGGCAGAACTCCATGCCGTCGGCCCAGCCCAGGTGGGCGACGTCGGTGGTCGCGAAGTAGGTTCCGTCCGGCACCGCCGGCTCCAGGCCGGCCGCGCGGAGGCCGTCGCACAGGAGGTCGCGGCGGACCTGGAGGTCCGCGGCGAGCTGGCGCGGGAAGTCGGGATGCTCGTCGAGTGCGGCCGCGACGGCCGGCTGCAGGGGCGAGCCCGAGGTGAACGTCAGCCATTGCTTCGCAGCGAGCACGGCGCCGACGAGCTCCGCCGGTCCGGTCGCCCAGCCGACCTTCCAGCCCGTGAACGAGTAGGACTTGCCAGCACTCGACAGCGTCAGCGTGCGCTCCCACATGCCAGGCAGAGTGGCGATCGGGATGTGCTCGACGTCGAAGGTCAGGTGCTCGTAGACCTCGTCGGTGATCACCACCAGGTCGTGCTCACGGGCGACGGCGGCAACGGCGTCGAGCTCCTCGCGGGTGAGCACGCAGCCGGTCGGGTTGTGCGGTGAGTTCAGCAGCACGAACCTGGTGCGCTCGGTGACGGCCGCGCGCAGCGCGTCGAGGTCGAGACGGAAGTCGGGGGCGCGCAACGTGACCGGACGGCGTACGCCGCCCGCCATCTGGATCATCGCGACGTAGGAGTCGTAGTACGGCTCGAGCACGACCACCTCGTCGCCGGGGTTGACCAGTCCGAGCAGCGCCGCGGCGACGCCCTCGGTGGCGCCGGTGGTCACCACCACCTGGGTGTCGGGATCGAGCTCCAGGGCGTAGTGCCGCTGCTGATGACGCGCGATCGCCTGGCGCAGGGCGGCGATGCCGATGCCGGGCGCGTACTGGTTGGCGCCGCGTCGCAGCGCGGCGACGGCCTCCGCGATCACCTCCGGCGGACCGTCGACGTCGGGGAAGCCCTGGCCGAGGTTGAGTGCTCCGGTGCGCACCGCCAGTGCCGACATCTCGCTGAAGATGGTCGGTGGGATGCCGTGCAGTCGGGAAGCCATCACTCGTGAGGGGAGCATGGAGGCTAGCCTGCCACCGTGACGACGACCGATGACTCGCTAGCCGCCGACATCGACGCCTGCTGCCGCCTGACGGGGGAGTTCACGCTCCGCTCAGGACAGGTGGCGACGGAGTACTTCGACAAGTACCTCTTCGAGGCCGATCCGTTGCTGCTGGCGCGGGTCGCGCGGGAGATGATCCAGCTGGTGCCGCAGGACACCGAGCTCCTTGCCGGCCTCGAGCTGGGCGGCATCCCGATCGCGACCTCGATCAGCGGCATCCTCGGCATGCCGACCCTGTTCGTGCGCAAGCAGGCCAAGACCTACGGCACCTGCAAGCTGGCCGAGGGCCCGGACTTCGCTGGCAAGCGGGTCACCATCATCGAGGACGTGATCACCACAGGCGGCGCGGTGCGCGACGCGACCGCCGCGCTGCGGGAGGCCGGTGCGACCGTCGAGGTCGTCGTGTGCGCGATCGACCGGAACCCCGAAGGCGAGAACCCGCTCGCCGACGCAGGCCTCGAGGTGCGCGCGGTGCTCACCAAGGCGGAGCTCGACGCGGTCCACGCGGGCTGATCAGTTCTCGGCAGGCTCGGGTGCGGGCTCTTCGACGTTCTCGGCGTGCGGGTGTCCGTGGCGACGGTGCCGCCACCACTCGTACGCGATCGGGATGACCGAGAGCGCGAGGATCGCCAGGATCGCGTAGTCGATGTTGTCGCGCAGCCACGGCACCCGGGTGCCGAGGAAGTAGCCGAGCAACGTGATGCTGAGGACCCAGAACGCCGCACCCACGAAGCTCCACAGCAGGAAGCGACGACGGTCCATCTTGGTGACACCGGCGACGACCGTGACGTAGGTGCGCACGAACGGGACGAAGCGCCCGATCACCAGCGCCTTGTTGCCGTGCTTGTCGAAGAAGGCGCCGGTCTGGTCGAAGTACTTCTTCTTCAGGATCCTCCCGTCCCGCAACGAGAGGGGTGGCCCGATTGCGCGGCCTATCTCATATCCCGCCACGTTGCCCAGGATGGCCGCTCCGGTGAGCAGGACCAGGGCGATCGTCATCTCCGCCAGATGCCCGCCCGGGAAGATGTCGATGTCGTCGGTGGCGATGAAGACGCCCAGCGACAGCAGCAGGGTGTCACCGGGCAGGAAAGGGAAGAACAGACCACACTCCACGAAGATGATCAGGAGGCTGACCCAGAGCAGCTCGGCGCCGAAGCGGTTGAGCAGGTATTCAGGCTCCATCCAGTCCATGCCCAGCAGCAGGGGGACCACCATCGATGTCACTGCATCAGGCTACCCGCGGCATCCACGCCGTTCATCGGGTTTCACCCCGGGCCTACCCTGACTTGGTGAACGAGGAGCGGGCGCCGTACGACCCGATGCCGCACGGTCCGGCCGAGGTGGGCGTGGGTCCGTGGGAGGGGCCGCTCCCGGAGGGTGAGCACTACGACGCCACCCTGCTCGCCGAGGGCGACCGCCGCAACGTCGTCGACCGCTACCGCTACTGGTCGCTCGAGGCGATCGTGGCCGACCTCGACACCCGCCGGCACGACTTCCACGTGGCCATCGAGAACTGGCAGCACGACTTCAACATCGGCACCATCGTCCGTACCGCGAACGCGTTCGTGGCCGCCGAGGTGCACATCGTCGGCAACCGGCGCTGGAACCGCCGCGGCGCGATGGTGACCGACCGCTACCAGCACGTCCGGCACCACGAGACGGCCGAGGAGCTGGCGGCGTACCTGCGCGAGCGCGGGGTGGTGCTGCTCGGCATCGACAACCTGCCCGGCTCCGACCATCTCGAGACGATGACGGTCCCGCGCCGGGTCTGCTTCCTGTTCGGCCAGGAGGGTCCCGGACTGTCCTCCGCTGCCCGGGACGCATGCGATGACACCTTCTCCATCGCGCAGTTCGGCTCGACCCGGTCGATCAACGCCTCGGCCGCGGCCGCCATCGCCATGCACTCCTGGATCAGGGAGTACGCCGACCTGTCCGGCGGCGACACCTGGCGCGGCTAGCGAGCTAACCCGGCTCGGCGACCAGGTCTCGCAGATGCGCGAGCCCGCGCGACGAGTGGCTCTTCACGGTGCCCTCCGAGATGCGGAGCTCGGCGGCGGTCTCCGCTACGGAGAGCTCCAGCCAGTGCCGGAGCACGACCACCTTGCGCTGCATCTCGGGCAGCGCCTGCAGGGCGGCGACCAGCTCGGTCCGGTCCTCGGTCGAGACCGGCTCGCGGGCCGCCGGGTCGACACCATCCAGCCCGGGGCGTTCCCGGTTGCGGGCGCGGCGGTGCTCGTCGATCGAGGTGCGGACGATGATCTGCCGCGCGTACGCCTCCTCCCGCCCGTCGCGCCGCACCCGCGGCCAGGCGAGGTAGAGCTTGACGAGGGAGCTCTGCAGCAGGTCGTCGGCCTGGTGCCAGTCGCCGCAGAGCGAGTAGGCGATCCGGCGCAGATGGGTCTGCCGCGCCAGCACGAAGTCCACGTACGCCGCCTCGCGGTCGTCGCGCCTCACCGCAGCCCCGCGCCGCCGGCGTACTGCGCCCGCGCATAGTCGAGGAAGTCGGCCAGCGTGCGGCCGCCGATGAACGCGGGGACGGCGATGTAGTCGGGCTGAGCCGGATCGCGGGCCAGCACGTAGTAGGTGACGTCGTCGACGACCACCTCGGCCACGGCCGTCTCGGCGCCGCCGTCGTAGTTGTCGGGGAGATCGGGGTTCGGTTGCTGTCTCACCAGCTCGACCCGGTCGCTGGCCGGCTGCAGGGTGCCGTCGGCGGCGAACTCGACGTAGGCCTTCGCGGGCTGGCCGGACTGGAGGCGCCGCTGGTCGTCCACCCAGTCCTCGAGGCTGCCGAAGCCGACGTAGGCCTCGAATGAGGAGGAGCTCCAGGTCTCGCCCGGGCCGGCGGCGAGGAGGATCCACTCGACGGCGTCGGCCTTCCGGAGCTCGAGCGCGACCGAGTGCTGGGGCGGCGAGACTTCCAGCGGGTTGTCGATCCGGCGTACTTCCTGGACGCCGTCCCCCAGCGTGACCTCGCCCGTGGGCGACAGCATCGCCCACGGTGCCTGGGCCTGGTCGACGGCGTGGTCGTCGTCCGTCCGGCCCGACGAGGGCCCGTAGGTCGGGTTCGCAGCGGCACCGTCGTTGCTGCTGGACGGGCTCCCACCGAGACCGGTGACCGCGGCCGCACCGGCGATCACCGCCACCG
>JALZCZ010000094.1 GCA_030862825.1 Actinomycetota bacterium
AGGCCCGGTACTTCCCGGCCAGGCTGGCCGAGCTGATCCGCCTGCGCGACCAACGGTGCAGGACGCCGTGGTGCGACGCCCCCGTCCGCCACACCGACCACGCCGAGGCCGCGAACGAGGGCGGACCGACCAACGCCGCCAACGGGCAAGGCCTCTGCGAAGCCTGCAACCATGCCAAACAGGCCCCGGGCTGGACCGCCAGACCCCGGCCCGGACCCCGCCACACCATCAAGACCACGACTCCCACCGGGCACACCTACACCTCCACCGCCCCACCCCTCACGGCCCCGACCTGGGTCGAAGTCGAATCCGGACGCTGGACCCTGGCGGCATAGCCATCACGCCCGGCTGTTTGACCTTGCCCTTGGTGGAAGGCCCACCGTGTCCTCGCCGGTGAAGGTCACCGGAGACGAGGATGAGGCCATGACGTACCTGAGCATCGGCGACTTCGCCCGGGCGTCGGGCCTGACCGCGAAGGCGCTTCGGCTGTACGACGAGCTGGAGCTGCTCGTCCCGGCGAAGGTCGACGAGTTCAACGGCTACCGGTGGTACGCACCGGAGCAGCTCGAGCCGGCTCGCCTGGTGGCGAGCCTGCGGCTGATCGGGATGCCGCTGTACCGGATCCGCGAGATCGCGGGTCTGCCTGGGGACTTACGGGCCAAGGAGATCGGGGCCTACTGGCGACAGGTGGAAGCGGATCATGTCTCCCGGCGAGCGGTCGTCTCCTCCCTCGTCGCAGAGCTCAGGTCGAAGGAGCTGATCATGACGAACACCAACCAGAACTGGAACCTGAGGGCCGTTGTCCGGCACGAGCAAGGCGGCCGCGACAGCCAGCAGGACGCCGTCTACTCCGGCAGCACGCTGTTCGCGGTCGCCGACGGGTTCGGTGACGGCGACGCAGCGGCTCCCGCGGCGGTGGGCGCGGTGGCCGTGCTCGACCAGGAGCACGACAGCGCCGACCCGACCGGCGCCATCCAGGCTGCATTCACCCAGGCAGCGACGTCGGCAGGCATGGGAGAGGACGGCTCGACACTGACCGCGCTGTGGTTCACCAAAGGACAAGCCGTGAGCGCCCACGTCGGCGACTGCCGCCTCCATCGGATCCGCGAAGGGCGGGTCCAGCTGCTGACACGGGACCACACCCTCGTCGCTGCGTTGGTGGCCGAGGGCCGGCTGACCGAGGAGGAGGCCCGCTCGCACCCACACCGCGCACTGCTCAACCGGGCGCTGGCTGCCGACGCGCCTGCCGAGGCCGACCTCGAGGTGAGCGACGTGAACGCCCGCGACCGGTTCGTCCTCACCAGCGACGGCGTGCACGCGGTCCTGGCTCCCGACGAGCTCTCGTCCCTGATGCTCCTCGACGACGCCGAGACGGCGGCGGGCAACATCGTCGATGCGGTCGAGAAGGCGGGCGCGCCGGACAACTACAGCGTCGTCATGGTCGAGGTCTCTCCCTGACCCGCCCGACCCGCGAGAAACCCCCGGAGGCGCCGATCGGGGCGCAACTAGAGTTCGGTCATGACCGACACGCCACTCTCCGCCCAGGACGCCATCGCCGCGCTCCAGGGGCTCGAGGCGTGGGCGATCATCCGGCGTTCGACGCGGGCAGGCGACCGCGACACCGTAGGCCTGGTCGGCGGCAAGCGCCGGCTGGTCGAGTCGCTGCTCGAGGTACCCCTCGAGGTGGGCGTGCCGGCGGATGGCCGAGTGGCCGATCGGCTGCTCGCGATCCCGTTCCGGCAGGTGCGTGAGCGCGGCTTCGAGGCGCATGACGACGGGACGCCGCTGGTCGTGGTCGACGTGGAGACCGAGCTGGAGTTCTCGGTCGCCGAGATCGTCGACGCGATCGAGGACACGGGCGTGGAGTTCGCCGACCGCGGCGGCTTCGAGACCGGCGACGCGGAGTACGCCAAGGTCGTTGAGGCGATCATCCACGACGAGATCGGCCAGGGTGAGGGCGCCAACCTGGTGATCGGCCGCAACTACCGCGCGACCGTGGCCGACTGGGGTGTACCCAGCGCGCTGAGTGTGTTGAAACGGTTGCTCGAGCGGGAGCGCGGCGCCTACTGGACCTTCCTGTTCTTCACCGGCGACCGCTACCTGATCGGCGCCAGCCCCGAACGCCACGTCAGCATCCACGCCGGCGACGTGCGGATGAACCCGATCAGCGGCACCTTCCGGATCCCGCGCGAGGGCGAGGTCAAGCGCCCGTTGCTCGACTTCCTCGCCGACGAGAAGGAGATCTACGAGCTCTTCATGGTCGTCGACGAAGAGCTCAAGATGATGTGCGACATCTGCCACGAGGGCGGGCAGGTGCTGGGCCCGTTCCTCAAGCCGATGAGCCACCTGGTGCACACCGAGTACCTCCTCGCCGGCCGCACCGACCGCGATCCTCGCGAGGTGCTGCGCGACACCATGTACGCCGCCACGGTCACCGGCTCGCCGGTCGAGAACGCCTGCCGGCTGATCAAGGAGTATGAGTCGGAGGGGCGCGGCTACTACGGCGCGGCGCTCGCGATCCTCGGGCGTGACGACGCCGGCGGCCCGGTGGTGGACAGCCCGATCGTGATCCGCACCGCCGAGGTCGACCTCGAGGGCAGGCTCCGCGTCACGGCCGGCGCGACGCTGGTGCGCGACTCGGACCCGGCGTACGAGGTGGCGGAGACCCACGCGAAGGCCGGCGGCATCCTGAGCGCGTTCGGCCTGGTGCCGCTTGCCCCCGCGCCCGACGCCAACGTGGCCGAGCTCGTCAACGACGAGGACGTTCTGCTGTCACTCAACGCCCGCAACCGTCGACTGAGCACGTTCTGGCTGACCGACCAGTCGGACGCAGATCCGGACCCGCGGCTGGCCGGCAAGAGCGTGGTGATCCTCGACGGCGAGGACGACTTCGTGAACATGCTGCGCCACGTGCTGAGCGTGATGGGCATGACCTCGCGGGTGGTCCGTCACGAGGACTGGACGCCGGGCGCGCTCGACGGCGACGACCTGGTGATCGTCGGCCCCGGTCCGGGCGACCCGCGCGACGGCGACGAGCCGAAGATCGCCCGGATCCGCGAGGCCGTGGCCGAGCTGCTCGCAAGCCGGCGACCGTTCCTGGCCGTCTGCCTCGGCCACCAGTCGCTCTGCCACCTGCTCGACATCCCCCTCGCCTACAAGGACATCGTCTTCCAGGGCACCCAGTCGCCGATCCGCGTGAAGGGCCGCACCGAGCGCGTCGGCTTCTACAACACCTTCGTCGGCCGGGCCGGCGAGGGAGACGCCCTGCCGGACGGTGTCACCGTCGAGACCGACCCCGACACCGGCGACATCCACGTGCTGACCGGCCCGCACTACCGCGGCATCCAGTTCCACGCCGAGTCGATCCTCACCGAGCACGGGTTCGACCTGGTGCACGAGCTCGTGGGAGACCTGCTCCTTCGGTGACGACGACTCCGGACGTGGTCGTCGTGGACCACTACGACTCCTACACGTGGAACCTCGTCCACCTGGTCGCCTCGGTCACCGGCGAGCTGCCCCGGGTGGTGCAGCACGACCGGGTGTCCGCGGCAGCGGTGCTCTCCCACAGTCACGTGGTGCTCTCGCCCGGCCCCGGCCATCCCGACGAGCCGCACGACTTCGCCGTCGGCCGCGAGGTGCTGCTCGCCGCCACCCGCCCCGTGCTCGGAGTGTGCCTCGGACTGCAGGGCCTGGTGACGGCGTACGGCGGCACGGTCGCGCGGGTCGTCCCCGCCCACGGAGAGGTGGCGACCATCGAGCACGACGGACGCGGCGTCTTCGCCGGCCTGGCTCAGGGGTTCGCGGCGGTGCGCTACCACTCGCTCGCGGCGGTCTCGGTGCCCGACGTGCTCGAGGTCTCGGCCACCTGCGGGCCGGTCGTGATGGGCGTGCGCCACCGGACGCTGCCCCTGGAGGGAGTGCAGTTCCATCCCGAGTCGATCCTCTCCGAGCACGGCGCGCGCATGGTCGCCAACTTCTTGGAGGGCGCGTGAGGACCGACGACCCGGTCGCCTACTTCGAGGCGGCAGCGGCCGAGCACCCGCGCTGCTTCTGGCTCGACGGCGGCGGCGCCCGCGAGTGGTCGGGCCGGCGCTCGATCATCGGCTGGCTCGACGAGTCCGACCTCTCGCTGTCGTACGACGCCTCCCGGCGCGAAGTGACCCGGCACGTCGGCGGGCGGTCCGAGGTCGTCGGCCGCGACGTGTTCGCGGCGCTGGAGGCGGAGCTCGCTGCCGGCGAGGACTCCGAGCAGTGGTTCGGCTACTTCGGCTACGCCGCGCGCCCCGACCTGCCCGCCGCCCCCGGCCCGATGCCCGACGCGGTCTGGATGCGAGCGGGGCACGTGCGGATGTTCGACCACGAGGCGCCGGGTTCCGGTCGTGTGCCTCACAACGACCCAGGGGGTGTCCTCGGGCACACGACCCCATCACCGGAGTACGCCGCCGCCTTCGCCCGAGTCCAGGAGGAGCTGCACGCCGGCAACTCCTACGAGGTCAACCTCACCCACCGGCACGAGACCCTGAGCGACCTGCCCCCGGCCGCCGCCTACCTGCGGCTGCGCGAGCTCAACCCCGCGCCGTACGCCGGCTTCCTTCAGCACGACGTCGACGGCGCCAGCGCCTGGCTGCTGAGCTCCTCACCCGAGCGCTACGCCCTGGTCACCGACGACCGGACGCTCGAGACCAAGCCGATCAAGGGCACCACGCCGCGCGGCGACGACGCCGCCGCCGACGAGGAGCACCGGCGGCGACTGGCGGCGGATCCCAAGTACCGCGCCGAGAACCTCATGATCGTCGACCTCCTCCGCAACGACCTGTCGATGGTCTGCGAGCCGGGCACGGTCGAGGTGCCGGCGCTGATGGAGGTGGAGTCCTACGAGACCGTGCACCAGCTCGTCTCGACGGTCCGCGGCCGGCTGCGTGACAACGTCACCACCGTCGGCGCCCTCCGCGCCCTCTTCCCGGCGGGCTCGATGACCGGTGCCCCCAAGCTGCGCACCATGCAGATCATCGACGACGTCGAGTCGTCACCGCGTGGCGTCTACGCCGGTGCCTTCGGCTGGGTCTCGGGCGACGGCCGGGCCGACCTGGGCGTGGTGATCCGCTCGCTGATGACCGCCGGCGACGGTCGCTACCTGCTCGGCACCGGCGGCGGCATCACCGTGCTCTCCGACCCCGACGAGGAGTACGCCGAGGCCGCGGTCAAGGCCGAGCGGCTGCTGCGGGTCTTCGACTAGCCGCCTCGTCGGTCTGGGAGGTGGTGGTGGTCAGCCGTGACATCGGCCGGGTGCGCCGGGAGCCCACCTCGACCGGGACTCCTCCATTCTCGGGTCAGGTCAAAGCGGCTCTCGGGCGTGAGTCGGTGCGACCTAGAGCCCATCTGGGTGACGCACGGGAGTGGCGGAACTATTCCGGGGCAGACGCGGAAAATGTGGTCAGGATCGATCGGACGGCCCGCACCACGCGCGCCTCGTCGTACGGCGCCGGGTCGACGACGTCGACGGTCTGGATCAGGTCGTCGTTCTGCACCGAGCCGTTCACGAAGAGCTGTCTGTCGTCGAAGTCCACGACCACTCGGGCCGCGTCGGCGCCCGGCACCTTCACCTCGCGAACGTCGTCGGGGTCGAGGTCGGTCATCGCGTCGAACAGGGCGTCCAGGCCCTCCGGGAAGAGCATGTAGTTGGCGTCGACGACCGGGCCACCCTCGTCGTCCGGGGTGAACGTGCAGGCCGGGGCGTCGGGTGTGCCGGCGTCCTTGGCGAACCCGGCGTCGAACCAGGTGGAGACCTCGCCGAGATCGAGGGAGTCGCACGGGTTCCACAGCGCCTCGGTCGGTGATGGGCTGGGGGGCGCGGGATCGTCGTCGCCGGAGCACGCGGCGAGCAGGAGCAGTGCCGCGAGCGCGGCGAAGGCCGGGCGCACGTCAGGTCCCGGGCTGTCCGGCGGTGACGGCCGCGGGTGTCGGGCTGCCCGGGATGGTCAGGACCAGCCGCGCCCCACCGCTGGCCGAGCTGCCGACCTCGATGGTGCCGGAGTGCCGGTCCGCGACCTGGCGCACGATGGACAGACCGAGCCCCGAGCCGGGCATGGTGCGCGACTCCGTGGCCCGCCAGAACCGGTCGAAGACGTGCGGCCGGTCCTCCTCGGAGATGCCTGGGCCGTCGTCGTCGACCGTGAGGACGCCGTCGACCAGCTTGCAGCTCACCCGCCCGCCGGCGGGGCTCCACTTCGCGGCGTTGTCGAGGAGGTTGGTGACCGCGCGCTCCAGCGCCGCGGCATCACCGACCACCCACCACGGGTGGGCCACGACGTCGAAGCTCAGGCTGGGCGCGCGCAGCCGGACCCGGTTGAAGGCCTGGTGCACGATCTCGCTGAGCTCGAGCTCCTCGATGACCGAGGCCGGCGGGTCGTCGCGGGCGAGCTCGGTCAGGTCGCCGATCAGCGTGGTCAGCTCGTCGATCTGGGAGCGGATGTCGTCGAGGACCTCGGCCCGCGCCTCGGGCTCGAGGGTCGGGCCGACGGTGTCGTCGGACTGGGTGAGCAGGTCGATGTTGGTGCGCAGCGAGGTCAGCGGCGTACGCAGCTCGTGACCGGCGTCGGCCACCAGTGACCGCTGACGCTGACGCGACGCATCGAGAGCGATGAGCATCTCGTTGAACGCGGCAGCCAGCCGCGCCACCTCGTCGTCGCCCTCGACGTCCAGCGGCTGGAGGTCCTCGGTGCGGGCCTTGGCTTCCACAGCCGTGGTCAGCCGGCGGACGGGCCGCAGGCCGTTGCGTGCCACCGTCCAGCCGGCGAAGCCGGCGACCACGACGCCGACCACACCGAAGCCGAGCATGACGATGCCCAGTCGGGCCAGCACGCTGTGCTGCTGCTCCAGCGACTGGGCGATCACCAGGGACGCACCGCCGCTACTGGTCGGCACCGCGACCACTCGGTAGTCCTCCGTGCCGGCCCGCAGCGTGCGCACGCTGTCGGCCGACTCACCTCGGGCCACGTCGAGCTCCGGGTCGCCGAGCGGCAGCTGCGGATCGATCTTGTCGAGCGCGAACGCGCGGCCGTCGGCACGCACATACGCCATCCGGACATCGGCGGCGCCCAACAGCGACGGGGGCACGTCGGTCTCGGCCAGCACGTTGTACTTCGCGGCACCGTGAGCCCGCTCGAGGAGCGAGTCGTCGAGGGTCGCCTGCAGCTGCATCCGGACGGTCACATAGGCACCGGCCGCGACGAACGCCACGGCGAGCCCCACCGCCATCGTGGTCAACAGGATCACCCGGCTGGCGAGCGATCTCCGATAGCGCCACCGGCTGTCGTCAGGTGAGAGCGGCGAGGTGACGGGAAAGCTCATGCTTCCTTCAAGACGTAGCCGACCCCGCGCACCGTGTGCAGCAGTCGGGGCTCGCCCTCGGCCTCGGTCTTGCGGCGCAGGTAGCCGACGTAGACCTCGAGCGAGTTGGCGGTGGTGCCGAAGTCGTAGCCCCACACCTCTTCCAGGATGAACGACCTCTCCAGCACCCGGCGGGGTCGGCGCAGGAACATCTCCAGCAACGTGAACTCGGTGCGGGTCAGCTCGATCGACCGGCTGCCGCGGGTCACCTCGCGGGTGGCGACGTTCATGGACAGGTCGGAGAAGGTCAGCGTCTCCTCCGGCACGTCCTCGTGCGGCACGACCCGGCGCAGCAGGGCGCGCAGCCGCGCCAGCAGCTCCTGCAGCGCGAACGGCTTGGTGAGGTAGTCGTCCGCACCGGCGTCGAGCCCTTCGACCCGGTCGCCCACGGCGTCGCGGGCGGTGAGCACGATGATCGGGACGTCGTTGCCGGCGGTCCGCAGCGCGCGGGTGGCCTCGAGGCCGTCGAGGCGCGGCATCATCACGTCCATCACCACCACGTCGGGCGCGACCGACCCGATCCCCGCGAGGGCCTCCGCGCCGTCGCCGGCCAAGTGCACGTCGTAGCCGTTGAACTCCAGCGACCGGCGTAGCGACTCACGCACGGCCTTGTCGTCGTCGACGACGAGCACACGCGGTTTCGGGGCAGACGTCGGCACGGACCAACTCTGCCAGTTCGGCCTGAGGGCGCGCTGAGAGTCGGCTAGACGTCGTTAGATGTAGCGGCCGGCGCTCTCGGCCGCCCGGGCTCCGTAGCCGCTGCCGAAGAGGCAGGCGTGCACGAGCAGCGGGAAGAGCTGGTGCAGCGCGGCGCGGTCCTGCCACCCGTCCGCGAGCGGCCACGCCTCGGCGTACGCATCGAGCACCCGCGGCAGGTGGGGCAGCCCGAACAGGCTCAGCATCGCGAGGTCGACCTCGCGATGACCGGCGTACGCCGCCGGGTCGATCACCGAGACCCGGCCCGGTCCGCTGCCGGGACCGGTCGGACCGGTGGGCTCGATGCCCCAGAGCACGTTGCCGTTCCAGAGGTCGCCGTGCAGACGGGCCGGCGGCTCCTCGGGCACCAGGTCGGCCAGCCGCGGAATGATCGCCTCGATGGTCGCGGCCTGGCCCTCGGTCACGGCGCCGCGGTCGCGGGCGAGCTTGAGGTAGGGCAGCACCCGGCGCACGGCGTAGAACTCCGCCCACGACTCGGTGGGGCGGTTGGGCATCGGCAGCCGCCCGATGAACCCGTCGTGCTCGGCCCCGAAGCACGGCGCTCCGGCGCTGTGGGTGGCGGCCAGCGCCCGGCCGAAGGCCGCGGCCGCGTCGGTGCTGTTCTTGCCGGATTCGACCCAGGCGATGACCAGGCACTCCTGGTCGACGCCGAGCACCTGCGGCACGTGCACGCCGCCCTCCACCTCGGCGAGCCAGCGCAGCCCGGCTGCCTCGCGCTCGAAGAAGTCGGTGGGGGCGTGCGGAAGCGTCTTCATCAGCGCGGTCGTGCCGTTGCTGAGCCGGAGCTTGGTGGCGGTCGCGATGTCGCCGCCCGCGACCGGCGCGGTCGCCACGACGGCAGCCCCGAGCAGCTCCTCGGCCCGGCGGGCGACCAGTGGCTGACGGGTCATGGGCGGTCGGGCTCCCGACTGAGAAGCGTGACCAGGGCGGAGACGAGCGCGACGGACGTGCGCTCGACCATGTCCAGTACCTCCTCGAAGCCGCTGTCGCCACCGTAGTACGGATCGGGCACGTCCCCACCCGGTTCGCGTGGGTCGAAGTCGCGGTAGAGGCGCACCCGATCGGCGTCGACGTCGGCATCGGTCACCACGTCCGCTAGGTTCTGGGCGTCCATGGCCAGCACCAGGTCGTGCTCGTCGAGCCACGAGCGGGCGAACTGCTGCGCGCGGTGGCGGGTCGCGTCATAGCCGGCGGCGGCCAGGGCCGCGGCGGCCCGGCGGTCCATCGGGTGACCGATGTGCCAGTCGCCGGTGCCGCAGCTGGCGACGGTGACCCGGTCGTCGAGCCCGGCGTCGGCGATGCGCTGCTGGAGCACCACGTCGGCCATCGGGGAGCGGCAGATGTTGCCGAGGCAGACCAGCGCCACGGAGTAGCGCCCCGGGGTGCGCGGCGCCGGGAGGGCCGGGCTCACAACCGCTTGGCCTCGGGACCGATCAGCGCGTCGACGATCCAGGTGGTGAGGGTGATGATGATCGCGCCGCCGACCGCCGTCCAGAACCCGTCGACCCTGAAGCCGATGTCGAGCTGCTTCGCGAGCCAGCTGGTCAGCATCAGCATCAGCGCGTTGATCACGAGCAGGAACAGCCCCAGCGTGATGATGATGAACGGGATGGACAGGATCGTCAGCACCGGCTTCACGAACGACGTGACCACGCCCAGGATCAACGCCACCAGCAGCAGCGGCAGGATCTTCTCCTCGACCTCCGCCAGGCCGTGCCGGGGCCCGGTGAAGCGGATGCCGTCCATGATCCAGGCGGCCGCGGCGAGCGCGACGGCGGTGGTGATCAGCCAGGAGAGAATGCGCACGGGGTCAGTGTCTCAGGCGAGCTGAAGCGCCTCCATGATCTCGGTCTCGGCGTCCGCCAGGTGCTGGCGCAGGAACGCCGTCGCGCCGGGGATGTCGTCGTCCTCCAGCAGCCGGACCAGCGCGGTGTGCGACTCGGCCTGGTCGTGGGCGTTGCGCCGGATCCGGTCGACCTGGGCCAGCGCCAGCTTGAGCTCGTCCATCAGCGAGTCCGCCATGTGCACCAGCCGCTCGCTGCCGGTCAGGCCGACCAGTGAGACATGGAAGGAGAGGTGGCGTTCGTTGAGCTCCTGGTACGACGCCCCCTCGCGCACGGCGGAGGTGTAGGCCTCCAGAGTGGTCCGGACCAGCTCGCGCTGCTCCTGACTGGCCTCGGGCCAGCGGCGTACTCCAGCACCCTCGAGGATCCACCGGGCGTGGCAGACGTCGGACACCGAGTCGGCCTCGGGCGTCGAGACGCTGACGCCGCGGTTGGGCTCGCGCGTGGCCAGGCCCTCGGCCACGAGCACGGTGAGCGCCTCACGGACCGTGGGCCGCGAGACCCCGAGCGAGTCGGCGAGCGCGAGCTCGCGGAGCGGGGTGCCGCTCTCCAGCTCCCCGTCGAAGACCGCCCGCCTCAGCTCCTGGGTCACGCGCTCGACCGTGGAGGAGTGCTCCAGATGGAGGCTGGCGAACTGCGCTGCGGCCTCGGGCATCCCTCATTGTTGCGCGGCTGGCGTTCGTCCGCCACACTGCGAATGTCAGATTGTCAGACAATCCAAGGACGGTGGAATGACCCAGCTGCCCGATCAGCTGAACTGGGGCCGGCACTACGTCATGGTCGAGCCGACCCATTTCCGCATCGACTACGCCATCAACCCCTTCATGGATCCCGCCGTCCAGCCCGACCCGGCGCGGGCCATGGGCCAATGGCAGCACCTCGTGGCCACCCTGCGCGACCTCGGCGCCCGGGTCGACGTGCTGACGCAGCGGCCGGACGCCCCGGACATGGTCTACGCGATGAACCTCGGCCTGGCCGTCCGCCGGCCGACCGGCGAGCAGCACCTGGTCCTCTCGCACATGCGCCACCCCCAGCGCCGGATGGAGACCCCGTCCGCGCGCGACTGGGCCACCGGGCAGGGCTGGTCGACGTCGTACGTCGGCCGCGACGGCGTGGGCGCCCACCTCGAGGCGGGCGACGCGTTCGCCTTCGGGGGCGCGCTGCTGGTCGGCTACGGCCCCCGCACCGAGAAGCTCGCGCTGAAGCACCTCGCCGGCGACCTCGGCGTCCGGGTGCACGGGGTGCGGATCACCCACCCCGGCATGTACCACCTCGACCTGGCCTTCTGCCCGCTCGACGAGCGCCGGGCGATGATCTGCCCCGACGCCCTCGACGCGG
Source organism: Actinomycetota bacterium (assembly GCA_030862825.1). Taxonomy (GTDB): domain Bacteria; phylum Actinomycetota; class Actinomycetes; order Propionibacteriales; family Nocardioidaceae; genus Nocardioides. Next base: position 11,289 of record JALZCZ010000094.1, read on the forward strand.
AGTCGGCTTCCGCGCTGCTCGACCTGGTGCCGGAGCCGCTGGTGCTGACCGAGGAGGAGGCGCTCTCGACGTTCTGCGCCAACTCGGTCGTCATCGGCAAGACGATCGTGATGCCGGGCTGCCCCGGCCGCGTCCGGGCCCGGCTCGAGGAGTGGGGCTTCGACGTCGTGGTCGTGGACGTGTCCGAGTTCCACCTCGGCGGCGGGTCGATCCGCTGTCTGACCAACCCGGTCGACGTCACCCTCGGCCGCGACCTGGCCGTGCTCCCCTGCGGAGAGGTGCTGCTTCCCGCCGTGTGAGCTGCTCTCGGTTTGAGCCGTCAGAACGGTCGGTAGCGTCGTCGACATGTTTCCGGTGGGCGGCGTGGAGGTGATGCTGCTCGGCATCGCCCTGTCCGGGCTGCTGTGCGCGGTCCTCGCGGCGGTGCTGCGGGGCCGGCTCGGGCTGGTCGGCGCGGTCACCCTGGCCTTGCTGGTCTGGTCGCTGGTGGTGATCGCCCTGATCACGCTGATCCCGGCCAACGGGGCGCCGGGGATCGTGCTCGCCGAGGACCGGCTGGACACCTGCTCGTGGGACATCGGCGGTCCGGCTCCGGAGGGCTTCTGGATCTTCGCCGGCGGTCAGCGCCTGCTCAATGCCGTGGTCTTCGTGCCGCCCGGTGCCCTGCTCGTCGTGATGGCCGCGCGCAGCCTGCGGTGGTCGTGGGTGATCGTGCCGGTCGGCCTGGCCTGCCTGGCGGCGTACTCCATCGCGATCGAGCTCACCCAGCTCGCGCTGGCCCGCCTGGACCGGGCCTGCGACGTCACCGACATCATCGACAACGTCACCGGAGCGGTGGCCGGGGTGCTGCTCGGGATCGTGCTCGCCGCTGTGCTCCGGCCGTGGCGCCGCCGGTGAGCCGCGACACTAGAGTCGCGGCATGGCCCATCCTCAGCCACGTCCCCACGTAGCCACCATCCCGGCATACGTCCCCGGCAAGCCGCCCGTTCCGCGCGACGGCCTGAGGACCTACAAGCTCTCGTCCAACGAGAACCCCTACCCGCCGCTGCCCGGCGTGGTCGAGGCCGCGGAGGCCGCGGTCACGGTGATGAACCGCTATCCCGACATGGGCAACAGCGCCCTCTACGCCGCGCTCTCCGCCCGGCTCGGTGTGCCGCCCAACCACCTCGCGGCGGGCACCGGGTCGGTGGCGCTGATCTACCAGCTGCTCAACGCATTCTGCGACCCGGGCGACGAGGTCGTCTACGCATGGCGGTCCTTCGAGGCCTACCCGATCGCGGTCACCGCGGCCGGCGCGACCTCGGTGCAGGTGCCGGTCACCACTGACGGCCGCCACGACCTCGCGGCGATGGCCGCGGCGGTCACCGACCGCACCAGGGTGGTGCTGGTCTGCACGCCCAACAACCCCACCGGCCCGGCCGTCACCCAGACCGAGCTCGGCGGGCTGCTGGCCGCGGTGCCGCCCCACGTCGTGGTCGTGGTGGACGAGGCGTACGTCGAGTTCGTGCGGATGGACGATGCCGTCGACGGGCTCGCGACCTACCGGGCCCATCCCAACGTGGTGCTGTTCCGCACCTTCTCCAAGGCTTACGGCCTGGCCGGCTTCCGGGTCGGGTACGCCGTGGCGCACGAGCCGATCGCCGCGGCGCTGCGAGCGGTCGGGCTGCCGTTCGGCGTCTCCGCCGTGGCCCAGGCGGCCGCGGTCGCGTCACTCGAGGCCGAGCCCGCGCTGTTCGAGCGGGTCGACGCGCTGGTGGCCGAGCGCGAGCGGGTCGTCGCCGGCCTGCGCGAGGTCGGCTGGCAGGTGCCCGCGCCGCAGGGCAACTTCGTCTGGTTCGCGCTCGGCGACCGCACGACGGAGTTCGCGGCGG
>JALZCZ010000167.1 GCA_030862825.1 Actinomycetota bacterium
ACGACGACGACGTCGACACAGTGGTCGGCACGATCACCAAGAGCGCCCACACCGGGCGGATCGGTGACGGGAAGGTCTGGGTCTCGCCGCTCGACTCCGTGGTCCGGGTCCGCACCGGCGACCGCGACGACGCCGCGATCTGAGTCCATGAGAGGGGCTGCGCGTGACCGCTGAGGGCCGGGCGGAGCGCACAGCCGAGGCCGACGAGCAGTGCGTCAAGGCGTACGCCGCGACGCAGAGCTCGTCGGCGGCCTGCGTGCGGGCGGAACGCTCGGGTGCGGTCATGGACTGGTGTCGTGGTCCTCGGTCAGATCGCCGCGTCGTCGCGGTCGCCGGTGCGCACCCGGAGGACGCTCTCCAGCGGCGAGACCCAGACCTTGCCGTCACCGATCCGACCGGTGTGGGCGCTGTTGGTGATGGTGGTGACCACCGTGTCGACGTCGGCGTCGTTGACCGCGATCTCCAGCCGGATCTTCGGCACCAGTGCGATGTCGTACTCGGCACCCCGGTAGACCTCGGTGTGGCCCTTCTGCCGGCCGTAGCCGCTGACCTCGCTCACGGTCATGCCCGTGACACCGACGGCCTCGAGCGCGACCCGGACGTCCTCCCACTTGTGCGGCTTGACGACCGCGGTGACCAGCTTCATCGGTTCTCCTCGAGGTTGGGACCCAGGACACCGGAGCCCGAGGTCCGGGCTCCGGACGTTGCGTGCAGGTCGTACGCCGTCTCGGCGTGCACGACCAGGTCGATGCCGCTGACCTCGTGCTCCTCGTCGATCCGGAAGCCCATGAGCTTGTCGACCACGAGGCCGATAATGCCCGAGACCACGAAGGCGTAGACCAGCACCGCGCCGCCGCCGAGCAGCTGCCTGCCGAGCTGGTCGGCTCCCCCGCCGTAGAACAGACCGTCGACACCGGTCGGCGCGGCCGCCGTCGCGATCAGACCGATCCCGAACGTGCCGACCAGCCCGCCGACCAGGTGGACGCCGACGACGTCGAGCGAGTCGTCGTAGCCCCACCGGTACTTCAGCCCGACGGCGAGCGCGCAGATCATGCCGGCGACGACACCCATCACCATCGAGCCGATGGGCGACACCGAGGCGCAGGAGGGGGTGATGGCGACCAGGCCGGCCACCAGGCCCGACGCGGCGCCGAGCGACGTGGCGTGGCCGTCGCGCAGCCGCTCCACGAACAGCCACCCCAGGGACCCCGCGGCCCCGGCCAGCAGGGTCGTCGTGAAGACCACCGCCGCGGTCTGGTTGGCGCCGAGCGCGGAACCCGCGTTGAAGCCGAACCAGCCGAACCACAGCAACCCGGCGCCGAGCATCACCAGGGTCAGGTTGTGCGGCCTCATCGGCTCCGTACCGAAGCCGACCCGCCGCCCGAGCACCAGGGCCAGCGCGAGTGCCGACGCACCGGAGTTGATCTCGACCGCGGTGCCGCCCGCGAAGTCGATGACGTTCAGCTCGTTGGCCATCCAGCCGCCGATGTGGTCGCCGGCGGAGAAGTCGAAGATCCAGTGCGCGATAGGGGCGTAGACCAGCAGCGACCACGCGGCCACGAAGACCATCCAGGCGCCGAACCGGGCCCGGTCGGCGATCGCGCCCGACACCAGGGCACCGGTGATCACGCAGAACAGCCCCTGAAACACCGCGAACAGCATCATCGGGACGGCCGAGTCGCCGTTGCTGGCGGGGTCGAGCAGCTGCCCGAGGCCGGCGTAGTCGGTGGGGTCGCCGACAAGCCCCCACAACAGGTCGTCGCCGAAGGCGATGGAGTAGCCGACGAGCACCCACAGGATCACGATCACGGCGAGCGAGCCGAAGGTCATCATGATCATGTTGAGCACGCTCTTGGAGCGCACCATCCCGCCGTAGAAGAGCGCGAGGCCCGGCGCCATCAGCAGGACCAGGGCACTGGCGGCGAGCAGCCAGGCCGTGTCACCCGAGTCGAGCTCTGAGGGGGCCTCGGCCAGGCTCGTCAGCTCGGGCAGGACGTCGAGGAGGGCGGTCATGGGCGACCACCTTCCAAGTCATTTGTTTCGGGCGTGTAAACGGCCCGGCTGCCGAGCCAGTGACGGAGGGCAGCCGGGCCGTCTCACGATGGGACGCTCAGAGAGCGGCTTCGTCCTTGTCGCCGGTACGGACCCGGATCACGGTCTCGATCGGGCTGAGCCAGACCTTCCCGTCACCGATCCGACCGGTCTGCGCAGTCTTGACGATGATGCCGATGACGTCCTCGGCGTCCCCGTCGTCGATCACGATCTCGATCCGGATCTTCGGCACCAGGGCGATGTCGTACTCGGCGCCCCGGTAGACCTCCGTGTGGCCCTTCTGGCGACCGTAGCCGCTGACCTCACTGACCGTCATTCCGGTCACGCCGAAGGTCTCGAGGGCCTCGCGGACGTCTTCCCACTTGTGCGGCTTGATCACCGCGGTCACGAGCTTCATGCGTTCGCTCCTTCCGGGCTCGACGCCGTGCTGGCGGCCAGAACACCGGTCTTGCCGCCGCCGGTGGTGCTGGTGTGGAGGTCGTAGGCACTCTCGCCGTGAGCGACGAAGTCGATGCCCTCCACCTCGTCCTCCGCGGCCACCCGCAGCCCGATGGTGTACTTGATGGCCAGGGCGATGATCGCGGTGATCACACCGGAGTAGACGATGGCGGTGAGCGCACCGAGCGTCTGGTCGCCCAGCGAGCCGGCCCCGCCGCCGTAGAACAGGCCGTCGACCCCACCGGCGCCTTCGGACGTGGAGAAGACGCCGATCAGGACGGTGCCGATGATGCCGCCGACCAGGTGCACCCCGACGACATCGAGCGAGTCGTCGTAACCGAGCCTGAACTTCCACGAGACCGCCCAGGCGCACACGGCGCCGGCAATGGCACCGATGGCGACCGCGCCGCCGATGTCGACCGCGCCGGCTGCGGGGGTGATCGCGACCAGGCCCGCGACGATGCCCGAGGCCGCACCGAGCGACGTGGCCTTCTTGTGGATCAGCCGCTCGATGATCAGCCAGCCGAGGATCGCGGCCATGGCGGCCAGGGTGGTGTTGGCGAACGTGCGACCGGTCTCGGAGTAGAACTGGGCCAGGTTCTCCTCGTCGGTGGCGCCGCCGAAGACGATCGAGCCGACGTTGAAGCCGTACCAGCCGAGCCACAGCATGCCCGCGCCGAGCATGGTGAGGGTCAGGTTGTGCGGGCGCATCTGGTCCTTCGGCCAGCCGATGCGCTTGCCGAGCAGGACCACCAGGACGAGGGCGGCGACGCCGGCGTTGATGTGGACGGCGGTACCGCCCGCGTAGTCCTGGGCGCCGATGCGACCGCAGATGAGCGAGTCGTCGGTGCAGCTGAAGACCATGTGCGCCAGCGGGAAGTAGGCCAGGAGCGACCAGAGCGGCACGAAGACGACCCAGGCGGAGAACTTCATCCGGTCCGCGACGGCGCCGCTGATGAGGGCGACGGTGATGATCGCGAACGTCATCTGGAACATCACGGAGATGTAGCCGTCGGTGGTGACGCCGTCGAGCCAGAGGAGCTCGAACGGGTTGGCGAAGAACGTGCCCTCGCCACCGAAGCCCATCGACCAGCCGACCGCGACGTACAGGATGCCCACGATCGCGGCCGCGATGTACGACATCATCATCATGTTGAGCACGGACTTCGACCGGGACATGCCGCCGTAGAAGAGAGCCAGCGCCGGCACGGTCATCATCAGGACCAGGGCCGTCGCGATGAGCATGAAGGCGTAATAGCCGTCCACAGAACCTCCATGGAGTGTTGATCACGGGAGGCGGGAAACGCAGGACTTCGATGTCGAGGCTCTCCGCCCGGATTGCAGGAAGCCTCTTGGGCCGAGGTTTCACTGCGGACAGCCCCGTGTTGCGGTCAGGAAACGAGTTCCCACCGAGTGTTACTTCCGTGTAACGCGGACGGACCGCCGGGCCCGCGGCGGCTGCGGGGGTCGCGACCACTCTTGGCTAGAGTCTCGACCGACTCAGCCCGACCCCTCAGGAGACTCGTGACCAGACTGGCCGTGATGGCCCACTACGACCCACGTGGCGAGGTGGCTCCCCACGTGCGCCGGCAGGTGGGGGCGCTCGCCGAGGCGGTCGACGACCTGGTCATCGTCTCCACCGCGGAGCTCTCCGACTCCTCTCGGGTCTGGCTCGAGAAGCACGGGCGGGTGCTGCCCCGCGCCAACTATGGCTACGACTTCTTCAGCTACAAGACCGGCCTGGAGTCGGCACCGCTCGGCAAGTACGACGAGGTCGTGGTCTGCAACGACACGTACGTCGGGCCGCTGGTCGGCTACGCCAAGATCTTCGACGCGATGTCGACGCGGCCCGCGGACTTCTGGGGGCTGACCTCCTCGCGGCGGGTGCACCCGCACGTGCAGAGCTTCTTCGTCGCGTTCCGGCCGTGGCTGGTGGAGTCGCAGGCGTTCGCGAAGTTCTGGCACGACATGTCGCCGGTCTCCGACCGCGCCAAGGTGATCAGCCAGTACGAGGTCGGGCTGACCAAGGTGCTCACCGCGGGGGGCTTCAGCTGGTCGGCGTACTTCTCGGAGAACGAGCGCGACCGTACGCTCGCCCAGCGCCGGGTCGCGTGGTGGTCGTTCCACCGCCTGCCACCACCGCGCAGCCGTCGCGACCTCGCCTGGCTGGCGAAGAAGGCCAAGGACCCGTGGAACCCGGCGATCGGTCTCGCCGACGCCGCGCTCGACGGCGGTCGGCTGCCCTACGTCAAGATCGACACGCTGCGCTACGACCCCTACGGGCTGCGCGCCGAGAAGCTGCTGGACCTCTGCGAGCGGCGCTTCCCCGACGAGTTCGACGGCGTGCGGCACTACCTCGACTCCACGGCCGAGCTCTACCCCGTGCGCCCCGACGTCCAGCTCCGCCCGACCCCGGTGGCGATGCGCCCGCTGCGTCGACTCGTGGAGTACCGCCGTGCCGCCTGAGCTCGGTCGGGCCGCCCGCAGGGTGGCCGGGAAGGCGGCCCGCACGGTGGGGCTGCGTGGCGGCGGGACCGCACCGGCGGCCAGGGGCAACCTGACCTCGCGGGGCCGCAAGGTGCTGCTGGAGACGGTGCTCTTCGACCAGGCGTGGGTGGAGCTGCAGCTGGGCCGGACCTTCGGCTCGAAGGACGCCGCGGCCGACGCCTACCTCGCCACCCCCGGGTGCTCCCCGCACCCGCTGTTCCTCGGCGAGTACCTCGACCCGAAGTTCGGCCGGCCGCCCAAGGGCCGCAACCCCCTGCTGTGGTATCTCAACCACGCCTGGGTGCGCCGCAAGGCCACCCCCCCCCCCTTGGTCGCCCTGGACGCGATGGTCGCCGCGCAGCCAGAGCTCGACGAGGCCAAGCTCGGCCCGCTGGTCGGCTGGCTGGAGACCGCGACGCCCGAGTCGGTGCTGCCGGCGGCACCCGGAGCACCCACCGTGACCCTGGGCGAGGTGTACGCCGCGAGCACGGCGGCGGTGAAGCGCTGGCGCAAGGAGATGGGGTGGCGGCAGGCGCCACGGGTCACCGACAAGCGACCCGACAACCTGCTGACCGCGACCGGCCCCGCGCTGACCGGCTCCGACGGGCAGCCCCTGGTGAGCATCGTGATGCCGTTGTGGAACCGCGCCACCGTGGTCCGCGCCGCGATCGAGTCGGTGCAGGCGCAGAGCCACCAGGACTGGGAGCTGATCGTCGTCGACGACGGTTCGACCGACGACTCGCTGGCCGTGCTGACCGGCATGGCGGCGTACGACGAGCGGATCGTGGTGGTCGAGGGCCAGCACCGTGGCGTCTCCGCGGCGCGCAACGCCGCGCTGGCGCGGGCGCGCGGCCGCTACGTGGCCTTCCTCGACACCGACAACCAGTGGCGGCCCGACTACCTGCACGTGATGCTCACCGAGCTGGAGGCCCATCCCGACTGGGGCATGGCGCACGCAGCGCTGCGGGCGAGCAAGGACGGCGAGGAGTACTACCGCGCGTTCGAGGGGACCCACCGGCACCTGCTGGTCGCCAACCACGTCGACCTCAATGTGCTCGTGGTGCGCCGCGAGCTCGTGGACACGGTCGGCGGCTTCGACGAGAGCCTGCGCCGTGGGGTCGACTACGACCTGCTGCTGAAGCTGACCCGCACCAGCGACCTGCACCTGGTGCGCTACATCGGGGTCGACTACGTCGACGACGAGGCCGACGACGCGGGTCCGCGGATCAGCACCCAGGAGTCACCGGCCTGGCTCTCGGTCATCGCCTCGCGCCACCTCGTGGACTGGCCGGCCGCGGTCGCGGCCGAGCGGGTGCCGGGCCGGACCAGCGTGGTCCTGCCGGCGCAGGGACTCGTGCGGCCGACGGCTCGCTGGATCCGCAGCGTCGCCGACGCCCTGGCCGCCGGCTCCGACCTGGAGCTGGTCGTGGTCGGGGTGCGGCTCCCCCGCTGGCAGCACGTGGCGCTCTCGGTGCTGACCACCGCGTCGCCCGGCTCACGCCTGGTCACCATCCAGGCCGACCGAGGCCTGGCCACCACCGCCAACGTGGGGTTCGCGTCCACTACGGGCGAGCGCGTGCTGCTGGTGCTCGGCCAGGTGGAGCCCGACGCGGCCACCGCCGCCGATCTCGCCGCCTCGCTCGCGGATCCCGATCAGGCCGTCGGGCAGCCGGTGGTGCTCGGCCCGAGCGGGTCGGTGCTGTCGGCGGGCGCGGTCTTCGACCCCGACACCGTGCTCCCCCAGGCCTTCCTGCGCGACCACGCCGTCGACGACGCCGAGGGCTGTGAGCGCCTGGCGCTGCCCGCGGCCGCGGGGCCTGTGGTCGCGGTGCGCGGCGACCATCTGGCGCGTCTCGGCGGGCTGGACCCGCTGTGCGACCACCTTGCCGTCACCGACCTGTCCCTGCGCTTGCACCGCGAGGGCCTCGGCGGCACCGTGCTCCACCCCGACGCGCGGTTCGTCTCCAAGGGCGATCCGGCGCCGGCCGACGCCGACGTGGTGGCGGCGCTGCGGGTGCTCGAGCAACGCCACGACGGCGTACCCCCTGGCTCGGCGGAGGCGTGGGCGGCAGCCGGCTTCGCGGTCGACCACCATCGCTACGACGTCCTCCCGGGTCAGCCGGTGGGCCCGGACGACCATCCGGTGCTGGGGCCGCGCGCCGTGCTGCGCCCCCTACGGGCGAGCGTCGAGGAGTCCGCTCCCGCGCTGCGCTGGGCGATCGACCTCGCCTCTCCGGTCGGCGAGCCGGGTCGGGCCTGGGGCGACACACACTACGGCGAGGCCCTTGCAGGTGCCCTGTGCCGGCGCGGTCAGCACGTGGCCGTCGACGCCCGCGACACCCGGCACCGGTCCAGCCGCGACTACGACGACGTGATCCTGGTGCTCCGCGGGCTGGACCGGGTCACTCCGCGCCCCGGCTGCGTCAACCTCGAGTGGATCATCAGCCATCCCGACCTGGTCACCGCCGAGGAGCTGTCCGGCTTCGACGCCGTCTTCGCGGCCAGCCACAGCTGGTCGGAGCGGGCTACCGCGGAGTGGGGCGTCGAGGTCCGGCCGCTGCTGCAGGCGACCGACGCCAGCCTGTTCCATCCCGGGCGGGCGGAGTTCGACACCGGCGCCGACGTGCTCTTCATCGGCAACTCGCGCGGAGTCTTCCGCAGCTCGCTGCGGCACGCGACCGCCGCCGGCATCGACGTCACCGTGCACGGGTCCGGCTGGAGCAGCATGCTCCCGGCCGGTGCCGTCGCCTCCCGGCTGGTCGACAACCGCGACCTCGGCGCGCTCTACGCCGCCGCCGGAGTCGTGCTCAACGACCACTGGGAGGACATGCGGCTCACCGGGTTCGTGTCCAACCGGCTGATGGACGCCGCCGCCACCGGGGCCCGGGTGGCCAGCGACGAGATCCCGGGCCTGGACCTGACCGCGCTCTTCGGCGGCCTGGTGCAGACCTGGCGCGACGAGCACGACCTCGCCCGGATCGTCCGCGAGCGGGAGACCCTGTTTCCCAGCGGCGAGGAGCGGGTGCGGGCCGCGGAGAAGGTCGCGGCCGAGCACTCCTTCGACGCGCGGGCCGAGATCCTGCTCGACCACGCCGTGCGAGCGGTCCGAGAGCGTTGGCCGGCGGATCCTCACCGCTGAGGCAGGCAGAGGAAGAACGTGCGGGTCGGGAGGTACCACGGGGTGGCGGTCAGCACGTCGTAGCCGTGCGCGTCCAGCATCTTGTAGAGATCGCGGGTCCGCGGCCAGAACGACTGCTCGTTGCCCCACGAGGCGGGAGAGTTCGTGGCCTGGTCCGGCTCGGTGTAGAGCCGTCCGACGTAGCCCTGCAGCTCCACCTGTTCGGAGAGCAGGATCGGCGTCGGCCGGTCGTTGGCCACATGGGTGTCGAGGATGATCGGGGTGCCTTGCGCACGCGCCAGCAGATCGAGCTGGTCGTCGAGGGTCAGGTGGTAGAACAAGCCCAAGCACGCTATGACGTCGTAGCCGGACAGGTCCACGTCACGGACATCGCCGATCTGCCAGTCGATCCGGGGTTCGTCCGGCGGGTAACGGTCACCCCGGGCATCGAGCGCGGTGACCGTCCATCCGGCGTCCGCAGCGGCCCGGGCGAACATGCCGTGCCCGGAGCCGAGATCGATCAGTCTGGCGGCCGGGAAGACTCCCAGCATCTGGTGGAACCACTTGAACCTCAGGGGACCGGTGGATTCGTCTGCGCCGCCTCGAGAAGTCGCCATGTGCCTAGACCCTACGGGGAACGTCTTCGGTGCTGGATAGGGTCGGGGCGTGGATCATCCTCGACCTGAACGACTCAACCGTCGGCAGAAACGGCTCTGGGAACTGCATGACTTCAGTGTCGGCCGGGGCTTGGAGATCGGGCCGCTCCACAACACCTCGGTCCGGCGTGAGCACGCCGACGTGAAGTACCTCGACGTCTTCGACCGCGAGCTGCTGGTGAAGAACTACGAGGCACACCCGCAGGTGGACCCGGACAAGATCCCCGAGATCGACTTCGCCCTCTTCGACGGCGAGCGCGTGCGCTCGATCCCCGAGACGGTCGGTGACGAGCCGGCGTTCGACTGGGTGATGGCCTCCCACGTGATCGAGCACGTGCCCGACGTCATCGGCTGGCTGAAGCAGGTCGCCGACGTCACCGTCGACGGAGGTCGGCTGGTGCTGGTCGTGCCCGACCGCCGCTACTGCTTCGACGTGCATCGTCCGGGCACGACCGTCGGCCAGATGCTGCAGGCCCACGAGCTCGGCGAGATCGTGCCGTCGGTGCGTGCGGTCTACGACTACAAGCGCGGGCACGCCTACACCAAGGCGCCGGACGTGTGGCGCGGCCGGCCCCCGGGCTACGAGACCCGCGTCTTCCCGCTCGACACGGTGCTCGCGGAGGTCGAGAAGGCCCGCGCGGGCGAGTACGTCGATGCCCACGTCTGGCCGCTGACGCCCGGCACCCTCCTGGAGCAGCTGATCGAGCTCCGAGAGATCGGCATGAGCGAGTGGATGGTGCAGTCCTACACGCCCACCAAACGCGACGAGAACGAGTTCTTCATGGTGCTCCGCCGGCTGCCCCGCGGAGGCGACTGGCCGGCCGATCAGCTGGCCGAGGAGCCGCGGCCGGAGCACCCGATGCCGGACTGGCTGGCCGAGTGGGTCGAGCTGCGCACGAAGAAGACCGAGCTGCAGAACCGCCTCAAGCGCCGCAAGAAGCAGGTCGCCCAGCTCGAGGCCGAGGTGAAGCGGCTGCGCACAGAGCTCGACGCCGTCCACGGGTCGGCGCGCTGGCGGGTCGGCGGCGCGGTCACCAGGCCGATGGGCGCCGTACGCCGTCGGCGCGAGCGCGGCTGAGGCTCAGCCGAGCAGGGCGTCGACGAACGCGGTGGGCGTGAACGGCGCCAGGTCGTCCGGCCCCTCGCCGAGACCCACCAGCTTGACCGGCACGCCGAGCTCGCGCTGCACCGCGATCACGATGCCGCCCTTGGCCGACCCGTCGAGCTTCGTCAGCACGATGCCGGTGACGTCGACGACCTCGCTGAAGACGCGGGCCTGGACCAGGCCGTTCTGACCGGTCGTGGCGTCCAGCACGAGCAGCACCTCGGTCACCGGCGCCTGCTTCTCGATCACCCGCTTGACCTTGCCGAGCTCGTCCATCAGGCCCTGCTTGTTCTGGAGCCGCCCTGCGGTGTCGACGATGACGGTGTCGACGCCGGCGGCGATGCCGCCCTTGACCGCCTCGAACGCGACGCTCGCAGGGTCCGTGCCCTCCGGGCCGCGGATCACCTCGACGCCGACGCGCTCGCCCCAGGTCGCGAGCTGCTCGACCGCGGCCGCCCGGAACGTGTCGGCCGCACCGAGGGTCACGGTGCGGTCCTCGGCGACCAGGATCCGTGCGATCTTGCCGACGGTCGTGGTCTTGCCGGAGCCGTTGACGCCGACCACGAGCACCACGCCGGGTGCGCCGTCCGTGCCGGTGACCTGGAGGCGGCGGTCCATGCCGGCGTCGACGAGCCCGACCAGCTCCTCGCGGAGCACTCCCTTCGGGTCCTCGGCGTCCGCGCCCTCCACCCGGAGCCGGGTGCGCAGGCTCTCGACCAGCTCCTGGCTGGGCGCGACGCCCACGTCGGCGGCCAGCAGGGTGTCCTCGATCGACTCCCACGTGTCCTCGTCGAGCCGGTCGCGGCTCAGCAGTGCGAGCAGGCCGCGGCCGAGCCCGCCCTGGGATCCGGCCAGCCGCTGCCGGAGCCGCACCAGCCGCGACGAGGTGCTCTCCGGTTTCTCGACGACCGGTGCTTCCCGGACCGGCGCCTCCGGTGCGACACCGAGGTCCGGCGGCGCGATCACGTCGGCAGGTGGGCGGACCGGGGCCTCGACGCCCGCGTCGCCACGTCCCCGCACGCGCGCGGCGACCAGGCCGACGATGCCGAGAACGGCGACGACGGCGATGCCGATGATCAGGTAGAGCCAGTCACCCATGGCTCAATCCAAGCAGGTGACGGGCAGGCACCTCACCAGCGGTCGGCGAAGGCGGAGTCCTCGGAGTGTTCCTCCTCGTCGAGGACTGGCAGGGCGTCCGCGGCCCGCGCCATGGCGTCGCCGAGCCACGGAGCGACCGGCAGCTCCTCGCCGCGATGGGGGAACGCCACGTACGCGGCGATCACGCCACACAGCACCAGGATCACAGCCATCATCACCACGATGAACACCACGACGGCTACCTCCGAGTTGGTCTGGGTCGTTGTGGGTCAACGCTCCCACAGTGCTCGATACGCCTCACCGGCGGCGTACGGCACGTCGCGCGATCTTCCTCACGGTCGACCCCGGCGGGCCGCCGCGGAGCTGTTCGTTCTCGGCACGGAGCCGCTCGACCTCCTTGCCGAGCCGGCGCGCCTCGCGGCGGTGGGTGACCAGCTCTCCGCGCATCCGCACCATCTCGCCGAGCATCGCGTCGAGGGTGCGGGTCAGGCTCGTCGGCGACTCGTCGAGCGGGCCCGGCACCGAGGCGCCCGCGGCCGAGCGGACGATCCAGACCATCTGGTGCGGGCCGAGCCGGAGCCATTCGCACATCTCGTCGCCGAGCAGCGACCGTGGCGTGACCCGCTGGAAGGCGAGCCCGGCCTCGACCATCCGGTCCTCGAAGTCGTCGCCGTAGTAGCGCACGTGGTCGGCTTGCCCGAACCTTCGGATCCGGTCCTCCTCCGGCGCGTCGGGGTCCTCGTCGGTGACCGTGCCGGGGCGGAAGGGCACCTGCACCAGCGCCACTCCCCCGGGCGACAGCACCCGCGCCATCTCCCGCATCGCCGCGCGGTCGTCGGGGATGTGCTCGAGCACGTGGTAGCAGACCATCAGGTCGACGCTGCCGTCGCGCAGCGGCGTCTCGGTGAGGCTGCCGAGCACGTCGACCAGCCGGTTGTCGGCGCCGAGGTCGAACTTCAGGTGCAGCCCGGGATCGAGCTCCGCCAGCAGCGGCGAGGTCTCGGGTGAGGGGGCGACCTCGAGCAGGACGTCGACGTCGTCGATCACCGGCTCGAGCATGCTGAGCAGGATCGCGAAGAACCGGTGCCGGTCCAGGCTCCGGCATCTGGGGCACGAGGCGTTGGGACGCCCGCCGGGCCCTGGCCGGAACTCGCTGCGTACGACGTTGTGGCAGATCGGGCAGTAGCGGCGGGGATACTCGTCGAGCGTCGACTCAGTGGAGGTCATGCAGATCCGGTCACTAGCAGGGGCATCACGGCCGATCGAACCACATCGGGGATCGGGACCACCGGCCGCGCCGGGTCCGTGTTGTCGACGTACACGTGCACGAACCGGCCCTCGGCCGCTGCCTCGGCGCCCTCGCCGTCGGCGTCGCCCTGGAAGAGACCGATCCGGTAGATCACCGAGGAGGTGCCGACCTTCTCGACAACCAGTCCCAGGTCGACCGGGCGGGGGTAGCCGATCTCGCGGAAGTAGCGGCAGGAGACCTCGGCCACGACGCCCACCGCCGGCAGCGACCGGATGTCGGCGCCGGCCGCCTCGGTGAGGTGGACGTTGACCGCGGTGTCGATCAGCTCGAAGTAGCGGGCGTTGTTCATGTGCCCGTAGACGTCGTCGTCCGCCCAGCGGGTGGTGGCCGTCCGCCAGACGACGTATGCGCTTCTGGTCGGCCGCTCGATCTTCGCCACTACGCGGGCTCGGCCTCGCGCAGGCGCTGGCTGATCACCGCGCTGACGCCGTCGCCGCGCATGGTGACGCCGTAGAGCGCGTCGCCCACCTCCATGGTCCGCTTCTGGTGCGTGATGACGACCAGCTGCGAGGTCTCGCGCAGCTCCTCGTAGATCTCCAGCAGCCGGCCGAGGTTGGTGTCGTCGAGCGCCGCCTCGACCTCGTCGAGGATGTAGAACGGCGAGGGCCGGGCCTTGAACAGCGCGACCAGGAACGCGACCGCCACCAGGGACCGCTCTCCGCCCGAGAGCAGCGAGAGCCGCTTGATCTTCTTGCCGGGCGGGCGAGCCTCGACCTCGACGCCGCTGCCGAGCATGTCGTCCGGGTCGGTCAGTACCAGCCGGCCCTCGCCGCCCGGGAACAGCCGGGCGAAGACCGAGTCGAAGGCCTTGCTGACGTCGGCGTAGGCCTCGGTGAAGACCTGCTCGACGCGGCTGTCGACCTCGCGGACGATGTCCATCAGGTCGCGCCGGGTCTTCTTGAGGTCCTCGACCTGCTCGGTGAGGAACTTGTGGCGCTCCTCCATCGCGGAGAACTCCTCCAGCGCCAGCGGGTTGACCTTGCCGAGCATCGCCAGGCCGCGCTCGGCGGCCCGGAGCCGCTTCACCTGCTCCTCGCGCACGAACGGCACCGGCTCGGGGGACTCCTCACCCTCGGGCACCTCGCCGTTGAACGGGATCAGCTGGTCGGGACCGTAGTCGGCGGCCAGCCCGTCGGCGTCGAGGCCGAGCTCCTCGAGGGCCTTCTCCTCGAGCTGTTCGATCCGCATCCGCTGCTGGGTGCGGGCCATCTCGTCGCGGTGCACCGAGTTGACCAGCTCGTCGTGCTCGCGGCCGAGGTCGCGCAGCCGGGCGCGGACGGTGAGCAGGCTCTGCTCGCGGCCCTGCCGGGAGTCCTCGACTCGCGCCCGCTCGTCGGCGGCGAGCATGACCGAGCGCTCCAGCTGGTGGAGCACCACAGTGACGGCGTTGGCGACGGCCTCGGCGGCCCGGCCCTCGCGGATCAGGCGCTCACGGCGTTCGGCCGCGCGCTGCCTGGACTCCCGCTCGGCCTGGGCAGCGCGCAGCAGCGAGTCGGCCCGCCCGTGCAGGGCCCGCGCCCGCTCCTCGGCGGTGCGCAGCGAGAGCCGGGCCTCCATCTCGGCCTGCCGGGACGCCTTCGCGGCCTCGAGCAGCCGTTCCGGCTCACTGGTGTCGGGCTCCTCGTCCGGGGCGTCCTCGGCGGTGGCGAGCCGTGCCTCGAGC
>JALZCZ010000272.1 GCA_030862825.1 Actinomycetota bacterium
CGAGGCGACCCGCTCGTCGGTGAGGTCGGGGAAGACCCGGTCGAGCTGGTCGGTGGTGAGCATGCCCTTGTACGCCAGGGTGCGCGAGGACAGCGACGGGAAGTAGACGTCGGTCTCGTGCTCGGCACGCTTGCGCAGGCAGAAGGCGAGGCGCTCGAGGGCCATGCCGCTCACCCGCGAGCCGTCGCCGGCGACGAAGATCTGGCTGAACTGCGGCATCACGCCGAGGGCGGTGGCGCCGAGGATGTCGGGGTTCACCGGCACGTCGCGCCAGCCGAGGACCGCGAGGCCCTCCTCGTCGGCGAGCTCCTCGATCTGCTTGCGGGTCTTCGCGACCTCCTCCTCGTCGCCGGGGAGGAAGGCCGTGCCGACGGCGTACGAGTGCTGCGTGGGGAGCTCGAAGCCCGCCTCCGCGGTCACCGCGCGCAGGAACGCGTCGGGCACCTGCATCAGAATGCCGGCGCCGTCGCCGGAGTTGACCTCGGCGCCGGCGGCGCCGCGGTGGTCCAGGTTGCGCAGGGCGGTGAGGGCCTTGGCCACGATGTCGTGACTGGCCTCTCCGGTCAGGGTGGCCACGAAGGCGACGCCGCAGGCGTCGTGCTCATGACCGGGGTCGTAGAGCCCTTGGGGCGGCGGGAACGCGTGCGGGTAGGGCACTGGGGTTCTCCCGTCGTCGTCGGTGCAGGTCCGAGAACTGCATCATGGGCGCAGGGGACGACATTGGCCCACGCGGCGGAAACGTCAGATTACCATCGGGTCACACGACTCCCGCCCCGATATCTCTCTGCTGGACGTGCTACCGGGGTTACGTGGACCGCTCAGGCGGAGCGTCACCGCCTGGGGTGCCGGAGACCCCGTCCGCCTCGTCAGCCACGTCCGCCTCGTCAGCCACGTCAGCCACGTCAGCCACGTCGGCCTCGTCTGTCACCGTGTCCGGCTCCGCCTCGACGGGCGCGCGGCCCTCGACGTAGACCTGCTCCTCGCGGCCCGGGTGCCGCCTGCCCTGCCAGACGAAGTACGCCGCGGCCAGCAGGAACAGCACGATCGAGACCCACACGTTGAGCCGCAGGCCGGCCACGTCGTCGAGCTGCACCGGGTCGATCCGCAGGTACTCGATCCAACCGCGGCCGGCGGTGTAGGCCATCACGTAGAGGGCGAGCACCCGTCCGTAGCCCAGCCGGAACCTGCGGTCGGCCCAGATGACCAGGCCGAAGGCGCCGAGGTTCCAGATGCATTCGTAGAGGAAGGTCGGGTGGAAGGTCGGGCTGTCGAGATAGCCGTCGGGGCGATGAGCCTCGTCGATCTCCAGCCCCCACGGCAGGTCGGTGGGCTTGCCGAACAGCTCCTGGTTGAACCAGTTGCCCCAGCGGCCGATCGCCTGCGCGACGAGCACGCCCGGGGCCATCGCGTCGAGGACCGGCAGCAGCCGGATCCCCTTGATCTTGGCGCCGATCAGGACGCCCACCGCGCCGAGTGCGACGCCGCCCCAGACGCCGAGGCCGCCCTGCCACACATACAGCGCGGTGACGGGGTTGTCGCCCTCACCGAAGTAGAGGCCGGCGTCGGTGATCACGTGGTAGAGGCGGGCGCCGACGATGCCGAACGGCACCGCCCACACGGCCAAGTCCTGTACGTCGCCGGGCCGGCCGCCGCGCGCCACCCACCGCTTCTCGCCGATCCAGACCGCGGCGATGATCCCGACGATGATGCACAAGGCGTAGCCGCGGATGGGCACCGGCCCGAGGTCCCACACGCCGTCGGCAGGGCTGGGAATGGTCAGGGCGGTCAGGGCGGTCACGGGCGTCACTCTTCTTCCAGCAGGGAGTGGATGTCCGACGCGAACTGGGCCGCCGACGTCTCCTCGCCCCAGTAGACGGGCGTCGTGTCGTCGCTGTCGATCGCCATGATGGCGGTGGTGTGGCCCCCCGGGTCCTGCCGGTCGACGCCGACCGCGAGCGCCTCGCCCACCTCGACGATCGTGTCGAGGTCGGAGGTCAGCCCGATGAAGGACGGGTCGAGGTGGTCGAGGTAGTCGCGCAGCACCTGCTCGGTGTCGCGCGCCGGGTCGGTCGTCACGAAGACGACGTCGACCTGCTCACGGTCGTCCTCGTCGAGCCGCATCATCGCGTTGGCGAGCGAGCCCATCACCGTGTGGCAGATGTCGGGGCAGTTGGTGAACCCGAAGAAGACCAGGGTCAGCCGCTTGTCGGTGTCCGCCGCCAGGGAGTACGGCTCACCGTCGGTGTCGGTCAGCGCCGTCTCCGGAACGGTGTAGGGGTTGTCGAGCACCTCACCGTGGAACTCGGGGTCCGACCCGTCGCTGCCGCAGGCGCCGAGCAGCACGCACAGCACGGCGACGAGAACCGCTAGAGACTTACGCACGCACACCCTCCGCCAGGTCCTCGGTGAGCGCGGCCAGGGCCTTGAGCCCCGCCGCGCGGTCGTCGGGGTGGTCGAGCAGCACGCGGACGAAGGCCGAGCCGACGATCACGCCGTCGGCGTACGCCGCCACCTCGGCCGCCTGGGCGCCGTTGCTCACCCCGAGCCCGACTCCGACCGGCAGGTCCGTGGCCTTCCGGGTCCGGGCGACCAGCGGGCCGGCCAGCTCGCTGGTGGTCGCGCGGGCCCCGGTCACGCCCATCACCGCCGTGGCGTAGACGAAGCCACGGCACGCCGCCGTGGTCATCGCGATCCGCTCGTCGGTGGACGAGGGGGCGATCAGGAAGATCTTGTCGAGGTCGCGCTCGTCGGCGGCCTTGATCCACTCCGGCGCGAAGTCCGGGGTCAGGTCGGGCGTGATCAGCCCCGCTCCCCCGGCGTTGGCGAGGTCGGTGGCGAACCTGTCGACGCCGTACCGCTCGATCGGGTTCCAGTACGTCATCACCAGCGTCGGCACGCCGGTGGCCGCGACCGCCTCGACGGTGCGCAGTACGTCAGCGGTGCGGACGCCCCCGTCGAGCGCGCGCTGCGCGGCGTCCTGGATCGTCGGCCCGTCCATGACCGGGTCGCTGTAGGGC
>JALZCZ010000244.1 GCA_030862825.1 Actinomycetota bacterium
GCGGTGCCCCGGTCGATCTGCCCGAGGCGACCGGCCGCCGCGACGGCTCCGGCACGCCCGGTAGCCAGCCGATCGCGGCCTGCGCCGGCCCGCTCGCATCCCGCGTGCCTGCGGGGTCGGCGGCAGCCCTCGATGTGGAAGGCTGACCGCATGCGACTCACTGCCCTGACGGTCGGGCTGATCGGCCTCGTGGGGCTCTCCGTCAGCGCCTGCAGCGACGACGACGAACCGGCGAGCGAGGGGCAGAGCCCCGAGGAGGTCATGGAACTCGCGAAGACGACGGTCGACGAGACCAGCGGCCTCTCGATCACGCTCTCGACCGACGAGCTGCCCGACGGGGTCACCGGCATCGTGGCCGCCGAGGGTGTCGGCACCCACGCCCCCGCGTTCGAGGGCACCATCACCGTCCGGCTGCTGGGCAACTCGGTGGAGGTGCCCGTGATCGCCGTCGACGGCGAGGTCCACGCCATCCTCCCGCTGACCAGCGACTACCAGACGGTCGATCCGGGCGAGTACGGCGCTCCCGACCCCGCGCAGCTGATGAGCCCCGACGAGGGGTTCTCGTCGCTGCTGCCGGCCACCGCCGACCTCGAGGCCGGCGAGTCGGTGCGGGGCGGCGAGGACAACAAGGAGGTGCTCACCGAGTACACCGGCACCGTGCCCGGCTCCTCCGTCGCCAACGTGATCCCGAGCGCCGAGGGCGACTTCGACGTCACCTACTCCATCACCTCCGAGGGCGAGCTGCGCGAAGCGGTGCTGACCGGCGTCTTCTACCCCGCCAGCGACGAGATGACCTACACCCTGGGCTTCGACGACTACGGCACCGAACCGGACATCACCGCCCCGTGATCGCCCCGTGAAGGCGCCAGCGCCGCGGGCGCTGCTCGCCCTCGCAGCAGTCGCCGTCGCGTTCGCCGCCGCCGACACCTACGTCGTCGTCCTGGCACTGCCCGAGATGGTGGGCGCGGTCGGCGTCTCGACCGAGGAGCTGCAGCGCGCGGCGCCGATCGTCTCCGGCTTCCTGCTCGGCTACGTAGCGATGCTGCCGCTGATCGGCAGGATCGCCGACCTGCGCGGCCGGATGCCGGTGCTGGTGGCGGCGCTGCTGATCTTCGCCGTCGGATCCCTGATCACCGCCCTGGCCTACGACATGCCCTCGATGGTCGCCGGGCGGTTCCTGCAGGGCCTCGGTGGTGGCGGACTGGTGCCGGCCACTCTCGCGCTGGTCGCCGACCTCTACCCCGTGCGGCGCCGCGCCGTACCCCTCGGCATCGTCTCTGCCGTGCAGGAGGCCGGCAGCGTGCTGGGCCCGGTCTTCGGAGCCATGGTGCTGGCCGTCGCCGACTGGCGGGCGATCTTCCTGGTCAACCTCGCCGTCGGGCTGGTCCTGGCCGCGGCGATCCAGACCCTGCGGTTTGGTCACCAACGACAGGAGTCCGGGCCCGAAGTCGGTCGTTTGGTCACCAACCGCAGGATGCCGGACCTGCTCGGCGCCCTCCTGCTCCTGATCACCCTCGGCGCCGGCGTGCTCGTCCTCGTCCGCCCCTCGTCGCTGCTGCGCGACCTGACCTGGGGCCAGCTGTTCATCCCGTTCGTCACCGACGGGCGGTGGCTGTCGCCGATCGGCGCGGTGGCGATCGCGGCGGCGCTGCTGTTCGTGGTGCGCTGCCTGACCGCGAGCCGCCCCCTCGTCGACCTGCCCAGCTGGGTCCGGAGCATGCGGGAGGCCGACCTGCTCGGGGCGACGTACCTCGCCGTGGCGCTGGGCGGGGTGATCCTGGCCTTCTCCACCGCCGACGTGAAGGTGGAGGTCTTCGCCGACCAGGGCTGGTGGTACTTGCTCGGCTCCGCGGTCGCCGGGGCCGCCTTCGTGCTCCACCTGCGCCGCGTCGACCAGCCGCTGGTGCCGCGCGGCGCCCTGCGCCGGACGCCGGCCTGGGGCGCGATCGTGGTCAGCTTCTTCATGGGCGCGGCGCTGATGGCGGCCGTGCTCGACATCCCGCTCTTCGCCCGCACCACCGTGCATCGCGACTCCCAGCTGATGGCCGCGCTGGTGCTCGTCCGCTTCCTGCTCGCGCTGCCCGTCGGCGCGGTCGTCGGCGGGTTCCTGACCCGCAGGTTCAGCGCCGGGGTGGTGACCGCGGCGGGCATGGTCCTGGCCGCGGCGAGCTTCGTGTGGATGACCCAGTGGGACATCGACTCGCTCGACTCGTTCACCGCCACGATCCCGCTGGTCGTGGGCGGCTTCGGGTTCGGGCTGGCGCTGCCGGCGATCAACGGGGCGATCCTGGCCAGCACCGACGCCGAGGTGCACGGCCTGGCCAGCGCGATGGTGGTCGTGGCCCGGATGGTCGGGATGCTGGTCGGGATCTCGGCGCTCACCGCGATCGGCCTGCGCCGCTACTACGAGAGGCTCGAGGACAACCCGCTCCCCTCGGCCCGCGAGGTCTGCGACGGCCGGACCCGGTGCAAGGAGTTCACCGACCTCATCGCCGCCGCCGGCATCCCGCAGGAGCATGCCGTGTTCGCCGGCGCCGCGGTGTGCGCGGCGATCGCGGCGGTCGTGGCGCTGGTGGTGTTCCGGGGTGCGGCCACCCGCGGTGTCTCGCCCGCAGAGCTGTTGCGCTCCGGGGGCTGAGGAGCCGCTAGCGTCGGACCGTGCCTGACTTCGACGACCTGCTCGCTGCCAACAAGGAGTTCGCTGCCGACTTCAAGCTCGGCGGCTTCGACGGCATCGCCCACGCCGGCGTGGCCATCGTGACCTGCATGGACTCCCGGATCGACCCGCTCAACATGGTCGGGCTCAAACCCGGGGACGCCAAGATCTTCCGCAACCCCGGCGGGCGAGTCACCCCACAGGCCCTCGAGGCACTGGTCCTCGGCGTCCATCTGCTCGGTGTGGAGCGGATCCTGGTGGTCCCCCACACCAAGTGCGCGGTGGCGACGAACACCGAGCGCGAACTCCAGGCCCGGGTCGGGAAGTCCGCGGGCCAGGACGTCTCCTGGCAGCACTTCAGCGTCATCGAGGACCAGATCGCCTGCCTCGAGGAGGACGTACGCCGAACCCGGTCGCACCCGCTCATCCCCGACACGGTCAAGGTCGGCGGGTTCCTCTACTACGTCGACACCGGCCTGCTCGACCAGAAGTTCTAGGTCTCTCGACCTCACTGCTGCGGGAGCGCGCCCGCCGAGAGAGCCGACGAGTGGCGACGCCGGATCTGCCAGCCGAGCGCGGCGTGGTGCCGCCAGATGTCGCTGATCAGGAAGAGGCCCCGAACGGTCCTGCCCGGGACGACGGCTTGCATCCGCACTCGTTGGAGGACCGCGGCGCAGTCACCGTCGATGTCGGTCCGGTGCTGCTCGACCGTCCATTGCTGATGACGTAGTCCGGGAGCGAGCGCAGCCACTCGGCGCGCGGGAGCTCTGCAGGCTCGGGATGCACCAGGACCACGGCGAAGTCCGCCTGCAGGACCCGCTCGGCCTGGACGCCGTCTCGCTCCCGAAGCACGCGCTCGAAGCCGGGCATGGCCTCGACCAGCTCGGCGTCGACCTCGTGACCTGTCGTCCATCGACGCTACGGCCTCCCGGAGGGTTCAGGCGTCCAGTGCCTCGACGTCGACCTCGTAGGCGCCCTGGACGATGAAGTCCTTGCGCGGGGCGACCTCGGAGCCCATCAGCAGCTCGAAGACCTTCGCCGCCTCGTCGGCGTCGTCCACGGTGAGCTTGCGCAGGGTGCGGTGGCGCGGGTCCATCGTCGTCTCGGCCAGCTGGTCGGCGTCCATCTCGCCGAGACCCTTGTAGCGCTGCACCGGGTCCTTCCAGCGCACGCCCTTCTTGGTCAGCTCGGCGAGCTTCCGCTGCAGCTCGTCGTCGGAGTAGGTGTAGACGTACTTGTCCATGCCCTTCTTGGGGTTCGACAGCTCGATCCGGTGCAGCGGCGGCACGGCCGAGTAGACCCGGCCGGAGGTGACCAGGTCGGGCATGTACTTGAAGAACAGGGTGGCCAGCAGGCAGCGGATGTGGGCGCCGTCGGAGTCGGCGTCGGCCATGAAGATGATCCGGCCGTAGCGGGTGGCGTCGAGGTCGAAGGTGCGGCCCGAGCCGGCGCCGACCACCTGGATGATCGACGCGCACTCGGTGTTCTTGAGCATGTCGCCGATCGATGCCTTCTGCACGTTCAGGATCTTGCCGCGGATCGGCAGCAGCGCCTGGAACTCCGAGTTGCGCGCCAGCTTGGCGGTGCCGAGCGCCGAGTCTCCCTCGACGATGAACAACTCGGTGCGCTCGTTGTCGTTGGCGCGGCAGTCGGCGAGCTTGGACGGCAGGGACGACGTCTCCAACGCGTTCTTCCGGCGCTGGGTCTCCTTGTGCTGCCGGGCGGCGATCCGGGTCTTCGACGCCCCGACCACCTTCTCCATCAGCAGCTTGGCCTGGGCCTTCTCCGCCCGCTTGGTCGAGGTCAGGAACTTCCTCAGCTCCGCCGAGACCACCTTGCGGACGACGCCGCGTGCCGCCGGCGTACCGAGGATCTCCTTGGTCTGGCCCTCGAACTGCGGCTCGGCCAGCCGCACGGTGACCACCGCGGTGAGGCCCTCGAGGATGTCGTCCTTGATCACGTCGTCGTCGTTGACCCGGAGCGCCTTGGTCGCGCGCATCGCCTCGTTGAAGGTCTTGCCGAGCGCCGCCTCGAACCCGCTCACGTGGGTGCCGCCCTTGGGGGTCGCGATCACGTTGACGAAGGAGCGGAGCTCGGTGTCGTAGCCGGTGCCCCACCGCGCGGCGATGTCGACGAGGAGTTCACGCTCCACCTCCTGCGGGGTCATGTGGCCCTGGGCGTCGAGCATCGGCACGGTCTCGGTGAAGGAGTCCTTGCCCTGCAGCCGCAGCACGTCGGTGACCGGCTCGTCGTGGGCGAGGAACTCAACGAACTCCGCGATGCCACCGTCGTGCCGGAACTTCTCCTCGACGGGGTTGTCGCCGCGCAGGTCGCGGATCACGAGCTCGAGCCCCGGCACGATGAACGACGTCTGCCGCGCCCGCCCCAGGAGCCCCTCGAACTCGAACCTTGCGTCCTTGGTGAAGATCTGCCGGTCCGGCCAGAACCGGATGTGGGTACCGGTCTTGCCCTTCCCGACCCGCTTGCCCTTGCGGGTGAGCCCCGACTTGGCGGTGAACGCCGCCGCCGGCCCGTCACCGGCGAACGTGCCGGCGACCCCCCGGTGGAAGCTGATGCCCTGCTGGCTGGGGGTCCGGTCGACGTCGATGTCCATCCGCGCCGACAGGGCGTTGACGACCGAGAGGCCGACGCCGTGCAGGCCGCCGGTGGCGACGTACGAGCCGCCCCCGAACTTGCCACCGGCGTGCAGCTTGGTGGCGACGACCTCGACGCCGGGGAGCCCGGTCTTGGGCTCCTTGTCGGTCGGGATGCCCCGGCCGTCGTCGTAGACCTCCACCGAGTCGTCGGCGTGCAGCGTGACCTCGACCCGGTGGGCCGAGCCGGCGAGGGCCTCGTCGACACCGTTGTCGATGATCTCCCACAAGCAGTGCATGAGACCGCGGGTGTCAGTGGAGCCGATGTACATGCCGGGCCGCTTGCGGACGGCCTCGAGGCCCTCGAGGACCAGCAGATGTGCGGCGTTGTAGGTGTTGTCGACGATCGTGGGGCTCCTGCGCGAAATCTCGGCCAAACGAATAGCACTGTTCCTGATGGTCCGAATCTACCCGCGACACGCCGGGGCCCGATGCAGGCACGCCTGGGCCGGGCGAGTCACGATGTGGACACGATCGGTGCTGGATCCGGCCGATCCGCAACCTTGTCGAGGACAAGGGCGTCAGACTCGACACAGCACCACTGGACAAACACAACTACATCAGCACCACTCTTTCCCAGGTAATCCACAGCTCGAGGGATCGCCAGCATGAGAAATGGGCACCAGGGAAGGAGATCGGGTGATTGGATGGACGTGTCATTCGCCACCTGGCTTCGGGAATCTTGGCGTCCCTGGCTAGGTTGAACGTGTGACACCGACTGATGAGAGATGAGGCCGAAGTGACAACAGCCGTTGCCCCCAGCGCACAGCTGACTGCTGAGGACCGCTGCGACCGTTGCGGTGCGCAGGCCTACCTTCGTGTGGAGCTCCAGTCCGGCGGTGAGCTGCTGTTCTGCGCTCACCACGCCCGTGAGCACGGCGACAAGCTGAAGGAGATCGCGGCCACCGTGATCGACGAGACGCACAAGCTCACGGAATCGCCGGCCATCGCTCCCGAGGCCTGAGCGCTGACAACCACACCCAACGACTTCCCGAGGGCCCCGGACACACGTCCGGGGCCC